>JANLTT010000106.1:0-4428 GCA_031363115.1 Gemmatimonas sp. | reverse complement strand
CGTAGCCGGAGTTGGTCATCTCCCCCGGGGTCCACTCGCGCGCCACGAGGAGCGTGTTGCGGTTCACCCAGGTGATGTTCTGCTTGCCTTCGGGGAAGCTGAAACCGTTCTCGATCCAGCGCTTCTCCTGCACGTCGTACTCGCGCACGCTGACGGCATCCTTGCCGCCATCGGAGAGCGAGACGAGGCAGTAGCGATTGTCCGGCTCGAGGCAATCGGCCCCCTTGAATACCCAGTTGGCATTCTCGCGGCGGGCCAGCGCGTCCACGTCGAGCAGTGTCTCCCACTGCGGCGTCGCCGAGCGGTAGGAGGCGACGGTCGTGCGGCGCCAGAGCCCGCGCACATTCGCGGGATCCTGCCAGAAGTTGGTGATCAGGTCACCGGCGAATCCCGGCGCGGGAATGCGATCGGACGCATTCACGATTGCCAGCGCCTCCGCCCGTAGGCTGGCGAAGCGCGCATCGCCCTCGAGCACCCCGAGCGAGCGCGTGTTGCGCTCACGGACCCAGGAGAGGGCGCGATCGCCCTGCACGTCCTCGAGCCAGAGGAATGGGTCCTCAGCGGCCGAAGCGGCGGGCGTGGACTGGGCGGTGGAGACCGCAGGAATGGTCAGAGCGGCCACAAGCGGGAGGGTGAGGCGCAGGAGGAGTCGCATGGGCACCGAGGAGGCTGGAAGCGAACCGGACAAACCGCAGGGCAGGACAGTCCGCGGAAAGATACCCCGGACGGCCCTGCCCTTGTTTGAACGTGCCCTGCGCCCCGCGAGTGCCAGCCGAAGCCCCTGCCGACGACTGTTCTCGCTTACGGCGCGGGAGTCGGGGTCGGCGCGATGCCCTTCAGCACCGGTGACATGACCCAGCGGTTCGAGCCGCCAGCGGCCTTGCCAAAGCTCTGCGCCACATCGAAGTCCACGACGAGGGTCACTGAGGCATCATCGCCGATCACGAGCGCATCGCCGGGGAGCTGAACCTTAAGTCCCGACTGTGCGAAGCTGGGCATCTGAAGTTCCCCACCGACGACGGCGCCGGACGGCAGGCCCGCGTAGCTCAGGGAAGAGGCGAAGATGGTCGTGGTGCCCGCCACCTCTCCCTCGACCTCGAGGTAGGCGCCGCTAATGACGAAGCGCAGCTGTGAGTACGAACCGGCGGGAATGACGACATCGGAGATTAGCGACTGCGTGGAGTCCACCAACGTGAGGAGGTCGGTCGTCACGTCTGCATCGCGAAGGATGATGCGTCCAGCGCCGGAGTCCTCGGAGGTCTGAAGATAGATCTGATCGATCGTCACCACGGCCTTCACCACATCACCCGGGGCATCGGTGAGCAGGAGCGAGAGCTTGCCACTCTGCAGGGCGGTGGGGGAGTCGCAGGATGCGCCCGCGACGAGCACGAAAGCGGCGGTCGCGACGGCGGCGAGCGAACGGCGAATGGTCATTTGCATTGGGAATCTCCTGAGGGAAGAACAGGGCGCACTCAGAGAGCCGAGTGCGTCGTCAGGAGGGAGACTGCAGGGTCGCCGCGGCGCGTCACATCGCGGCGGGGGCCCGCTGCTCCTTCGGAATCGTCCGCCCCACAATCACCGTGATGTTGTCGGTGCCCCCGGCGTCCAGCGCCTCCTGCACGAGGAGCTCCGCCGCCTGCTTCGAACTCGTCATGGCGCCCAGAATCTCCGTGATCCGCGCATCACTCACATGCTTGGTAAGGCCATCGCTGCAGAGCAAATGGATATTGTCCCAATCGGCATTGAGCGGGGTCACCACCGGCAGCGACTCGTCGGCGCCGAGCGCGCTCGAGAGCACATGCGCCAAGCGCGATCGGCTCGCGTCCGCCGCGCTCATGGCGCCCGCATCCACGAGGGACTGCGCAAAAGTTTGGTCGCGCGTAATCTGCGTGAGCGCGCCGTTGCGATACCGATAGTAGCGGGAGTCGCCGACCTGCAGCAGATAGTACCGGGGCCAGACGCCAAGAAAGAGCGTCAGCGTGGTCGCCATCGTGCCGGTGGTGCCCGCGTCATCGCGACGCTGGCGGATGGCTTCGTGCGAGCGGAGCGCCGCCGACTGCAACGCGTCCGCGAATCCCGTTTCATCATCCTCGCGGCCGAGGTAGCAGGCCATCGAATCGTGCACGTACTGCATGCTGGACTGCAGCGCCGTCGCGCTCGCCTCGGCCCCGCCCACTCCGCCACCGACCCCGTCCGCAATCATCGCGATGAAGGCCACACGCTCTTCGGCCGTCGGGAAGATCACGTTCTCCGGCAGGCTCGTCGCAAACACCGCGAGGCGCTTGTAGATGGACGCGAGCATGAACTGGTCCTGGTTGTCCTTGCGGACTTTTCCAGTGTGCGTCATCCCGAATGTGTCGAGCTCAGCGTCGGTTGGCTTGCGAGATCGGTGCGGCATGATCTTTCCCCGCGTTAGCGCTTGGCAGCGCGTGACAGAGCTACATCCCAGTTTAACACTACCACGATGTCGGTGGCTTCACCGATGGGGCGATCTACCATGATGAAGCGGCGGTCGTCGGGGGTGACATCGTACGCTCTGTGGTACGGGTCAGCACCGAGCGCTGGGTTCGTGAAGAGCGTTGTTCGCCCCTGCACAGTGAGTATCGGCCCGGGCTGCAGCGACGCTGCGATCATCTCGCCGCGGCGCGAACGGTAGAAGAGTTCGCGCCCTGAGTGCGACCAGAGCGGCTCGTCTCCCCCCTCGACCGAGACCTGCACGCGCGATGACCCCGGATCGGCGAAGGGGCGGACGAACACCTCCGATCGCCCCGATTCCGTGGAGGTATAGGCGACCCACTTGCCGTCCGGAGACACGTCCATCCCGTACTCCTCAAAGCGCGACGCGGCGAAGGGACCCGCCGTGCCGCGCCCCCCATCCGCGACGATCCAGATGTCACGGTCGGCTCCGCCACCCGATCCGAGGCGCACCAGCATGGTGCGTCCATTCGGGACCCATGCCACCTCGTCGACCCACTTCGGATTGTTGTAGAGCGATTCCGGCGGCGTCCCACCATCGGCCCGCAACTGAAATACTCCACGATGCCCGGGGCTCGGCGAGACATAGGTCACGCGGCGTCCATCGGGCGACCAGACTGGTCGATAATTCGACCCGGGACCCGAGGTGAGTCGCGTGAGCGGACCGCTCGGCAACTCCTTCACCCAGACCTGCTCGCCCTCCGTGCTAAACATTGAGACCGCGAGCCGCTTCCCATCGGGCGAAAGCGCGAGCGTCGAAAACTGTCCCCGCCACGTGGAATCAACCGCCTGCATCTTTCCCTTCCGATCAATCCAAACAATGCGATCACGCCCCGCCGTGTTGCCGAGTGCGTAGAGCAATGTGCCGTTGTCCGAGACCGCGAAGGCCGCCGAACCACTGAGCGGATCAACCTGCACGCCGTCAACGACGCCCACCGATGGGCCTGTCAGTTTCGCGGACTTGACATCAAGCGGAGCGACCACAAGCGCCCCGTTGAATGAAGCGAACACCAAGTCGCCGTTCGGGAGATAGCGACCAAAGGCGCCATCCGTCACGACCGTCGTCTTCCCGGTTTTTAGGTCAAGAATGCCCAGCTGCGTATCGGAAATCGATTGGCGCCAAACCTGGTGTAGAACAAACCGTCCACCCGGCAGCGCCTGCGGCCAATCATGCTCCGTCTGGCCGGCACCGCTATCGGGCGTGCTCAGATTCTCAAAGGCACCACCGGCCGCGGCGACGCGCGCAATCCGTCCTCGCACGGTGCTGAAATAGATGAAGCCGTCGTCTCCCCAATCGGCACCCCACGCCGCCGCCGAGTCGCGGACGAGCGTGAGGGTCGGACCGCCGCCGATTGGGACCGTGCGGACATCGCCGGCATTGTCGGTGATGAATCCAATCGAGAGACCATCAGGTGAGAAGAACGGGGCCTGTGCGTTGGTGGTCCCCGCGATGGCGCGGGCCGAGAGCCCATCCAGTTCGCGGACCCAGAGCTGCGTGCCAGCGGAGTCAGGCCCGACGTACACAATGCGCTTGCCATCCCGCGAGATGTCGAAGCGTCGCGTGTTGGCGGCACGCATCGCCTGCTCTTTCGGGAAGGAGACCGCAAGCCGCACGGTGCGGCGCTCCACGGGCCGCGACCCGAACCACGCCGCGAGTCCAGCAAAAAACACTGCGACCGCCACCGCGCCGTACGCAAACCGACGCGATGCGTCGCGTTCCGGCTTCGCCCCGGCGTTTCGTACTGTCGTGCGCAACGCATCCGCCCCCTGCCCCTGCAGTGCCAACGCAAACTCCGCCGCCGACGACTGACGATCCGCCGGCAACTTCTCCAACGCGCGCGCCACCGCCAGCGCCACATACTCCGGCACCGATTTCCGCAGATCCGTCACCGGCTTCACCGGCTCGGCGATGATCTTCATGATGATCTGCTGCGCCGACTTCCCCATGTGCGG
>JANLTT010000093.1:0-3883 GCA_031363115.1 Gemmatimonas sp. | reverse complement strand
GGCGCGTTCAACGTCAGCGCCTCGCCCGTATACTCGGCCGCGGACAGCGGCACGAGCCAAGTATCAACTATGTGATCCGAGAGCTCGGTCCGCGCACGATCAAGCAGGCGGGACCAGACTTCGGAGGCTGTAAGGGACATGCCGGGGGACTGGAGCGATGTGGACATCTGGGGGGAGGGCGAACCTACACCTCGGCCTGTGGATAAGTCAACGCTCGTGACTCCAGACAAGCGGACGCGTGGCACCTCCCCGGTTGACGTAACCTGTGGAGCGGACTACGTTTAGCGGTCTGTCCGCGATGTGATTTCCGACTAAGAAGTCTTTCTGGAGCAACGATGGGTAAGCCGACGTATCGCCCGCGCAACAAGCGTCGTATCAAGACGCATGGCTTCCGCGCGCGCATGGAAACCAAGTGGGGCCGCCAGGTCCTGAGCCGCCGCCGCAAGAAGGGCCGCAAGCGCTTGACCGTGAAGCTCCCGTCGAAGTACGCGGGCGTCTGAGGTCGATCGCCGCGTGGCGTCGCCTCAGCGGCTGACGCGCACGGCCGACCTCGAGTTGGTCCGACGCGAAGGGAAGCGAGTCCGTACCTCGTTGCTCGAGGTTCGGGTGCTTGCTTCCCTTCTGCATCATCACCGCATCGGGATCATCGTCCCGCGATTCAAGCACTCGGCCGTGGCGCGCAACCGACTCAAACGTCGGCTGCGCGAACTCGCACGTCGCGATTGGACGAACGCCCTGCACACCGTGGCGCCGCACGATCTCGTGGTGCGCGCGGCGCCGGCCGCCTACAGCGCGGACTACGATCGCTTGGCGGATGACATGCAACGTTTGCGCGAAAAATTCGTACGTGAGGTGGGACCCACGGGACCGGTCGCCGCATGAGGATGCTGTTGATCTTCGGCGTGCGGGCGTACCAGATCGTGATCTCGCCGCTGCTGCCGGCGGCCTGTCGCTATCATCCCACCTGTTCGCACTACGCCATCGAAGCGTTGCAAAAGCATGGTGCAGTGCGCGGATCGTGGCTCGCGGTGAAGCGTATCGCGAGATGCCATCCGTTCCGGCCCGGGGGTTTTGACCCGGTCCCCGATGCTCTTCCCCCTAAGTCCACACGCGACGATGGATAAGCGTTTCTTCCTGGCTCTGCTCCTGACGGGCGGTGTTGTCCTCGCGACGCCACTGCTCTTCCCGCGCCCTGCCGTCACGCCGTCGCCTGTCGTCGCCGACAGCACGGCGAACGCCGCGGTGTCGCCGACCGCCTCGGCGTCGAACGCAACCGGCGCGGCTGTATCAAGCGCCACAGCGCCGCTCGGCACACCGACGATGAGTGCTACCGACGCGCCAGGGCAAGGCGTTGCGCCGATTGCCGCGCCCGTCGCGGCGGTGGTGGCTGAGACGCTCTCGATTGGCAACGAGCTGACGACCTTCCGTTTTTCGAACTACGGCGCGCAGTTCCTCGAAGCCGATCTTCCGCGCTTCAATCGCCTCGGCGGACGGGAAGGCAATGTCGCGCTTGCACATGGTCGCGAGCCGATGATGCGCTTCCGCGTGATTGCCGGCGGCGACACAATTTCGCTCGCGCAGGTGCCCTTCACCGCGACGCGCGAGATGACCGCGGCCGGTGAGCAGCTCCGCTTCGACGGCATGATCGGCGGCGCGACGATGCAGATCAGCTACACAATGTCGGCCGACAATTACCTCGCGGTCGTGCAGGTGCGCGCCACGGGATTGCCGCAGCCGGCGTTCCTGCTGACCGACCTGCCGACGGGCTTCAACTCGCAGGAAGCCGACACCACGGAAGATGCGCGCCACTTGGCGTACGCGTACAAGCCGTCGAACAGCGGCTCGGAGCGCGTGGACTTCCGCAAGCCAGATCCTGGCGAGCGCCTGCTCAAGCCTGGGCCGCATGACTGGGTCATCGCCAAGAGCAAGTACTTCCTTGTGGGCCTGCTCGCGGTGGACAGCACCTCCACGCCGTTCGCCGAACTGCATGTGACCGGCGCGCCGCGCGTGAACAAGGTGGCGGTGCGCGCCGAGGGCACCGCGGTCTCCACGCTCACGGATGCCGGCGTGACGTTCGAGCTGTATGCGGGCCCGCAGGAGTGGGAGCGGATGGTCGGGATGGGTCGCGAGTTCTCGACCGCGAACCCCTACGGCGGTTGGATCAGCGGCGTGGTGCAGCCGTTCGCCACCATCGTCATGCGCATCCTCCTCTGGATGAAGCGCACGACCGGGCTGCAGTACGGGTTCATTCTCGTGATCTTCGGCGTCGCGGTGCGCCTGCTAATGTGGCCGCTGAACAGCCGCATGATGCGCTCGCAGATGGCGATGCAGCGTCTCGCGCCAAAGGTGCAGGAAGCGCAGAACAAGCATCAGGGCGACGCGGAGAAGCAGCGCCTCGCCGTGATGAAGGTCTACGAAGAAGCCGGCGTCAGCCCCTTCGCCGCACTTGGTGGCTGCTTGCCGATGCTGCTGCCGATGCCAATCCTGATTGCGCTCTTCTTCGTGTTCCAGAACACGATTGAGTTCCGCGGCGTGTCGTTCTTCTGGCTCGCCGACATCTCGCTCAAGGATCCGTATTACATCCTGCCGTTGGCGATGGGCGCCTCGATGTTCTTCCTCTCGTGGGTTGGCATGCGCAACGTGCCGCCGAACCCGCAGACGAAGATGATGGCGATCCTGATGCCGGTGATCATGACGGTGGCGCTGCTCAACTTCGCGTCGGGGCTGAACCTGTACTACACGGTGCAGAACTTGGCGGCGATTCCGCAGCAGTGGCTGATTGCGAACGAGCGAGGCAAGAACGCGCCGCCGACTGCCGTGGTGGCGGCCAATGCGAAGGTCACCCCGAGTGGGGGCGGTTCCAAGAAGCGCTGACGTGCGCGGCGACACGATTGCCGCGGTGGCGACGGCACCCGGACGGGGTGCCCTCGCCATTGTGCGTTTAAGTGGGCCCGCGGCGCGCGCGATTGCGCAGCGCGTGGGAGTGGCGGGGGAGTTGAGCCCGCGGCGCGCGACACGCGTCACGCTGGCGGAGCCCGTTCCGACAACCGCAGCACCGCTGAACGCAGGGACGGAAGCGGTAGCGCCGGCGTCGCGCACGATTGACGACGCGCTGGTGACCTGGTTCCCGGCGCCGCACTCGCCGACGGGCGAGGACGTGATTGAGTTCAGCGTGCATGGTGGGAGCTACGTGAGCACCGCACTCATGGCCGCGCTGATGACGGCCGGCGCGCGCGCGGCGCTCGCTGGCGAGTTCACGGAACGCGCGGTCCGGAACGGGAAGCTTGATCTCCTGCAGGCCGAAGCGGTGGCCGATGTCATTGATGCCCGCTCGCGCGCGACGCACCGCACGGCGATGCGACAACTCTCCGGGACCCTCTCGCGCCGACTGCTCGCGTTGCGTGACGCGTTGCTCGAGGTGGAAGCGCTTATTGCCTATGAGATTGACTTCCCTGAGGAGGACGACGGTCCGCAGCCGCGCGCACGCGCGATTGCGGCGGTTGATGCCGTGATTGCCGCGCTCACCGCGCTTGGCGCGACGTTGCCCGCAGCGGAGCTCGCGCGCGACGGCGTCACGGTGGTCCTCGCGGGCGCGCCGAATGCGGGGAAGTCCTCGTTGCTCAATGCGCTGGTGGGAGATGCGCGGGCCATTGTGAGCGAGGTGCCGGGGACGACGCGCGATGCCATCGAAGTGGTGATTGATGCGGATCCGCTCCCCTGGCGGCTGGTCGACACCGCGGGGCTGCGCGCGAGCGAGGATACGCTCGAGCGGCTCGGACTCGAGGTGAGCGCGCGGTGGTTGGCGCGGGCACAGGTCGTTCTCGTTTGTGGCGAAAACGGCGCCGCGCTTGGCGCGGCGTCTGTGGCCGTGGGCGATTCCGGG
>JANLTT010000241.1:0-24670 GCA_031363115.1 Gemmatimonas sp. | reverse complement strand
CCCACCTTGGGGAGCTCATTCCGCCAACGTCCAACGCCAATCGTGGCGGGATCTTTGGAGTAGAGCGGATTCCGTCGCGCGGCGCGCACGACATCGCCGGCGTACGCCCACCGGGCGCCGAGTCCACCGTCGCGGAGGGTCTGGCTGATGGCCGAATCGAGCTGCGGGCGCAGCACGCTCCATTGCGCCTCGCGGCTCCAACCGATGGTGTCGGCGTGCCAGAGTTGCGCGGGGACCACCGCGACGCGCATCGCCGCAAACGAGGCCAGCGGAGGCTGAGCCACGGGCGCGGCTTCCTGCGCCTGAAGAAGCAGCATCGGAGCGGCAAGCAGCGCGGCGAGGAGGCGCAATGAAGGGCGGATGGCGGATGGAGGATTGAGGTTCACTGCGTCCCTGAGAAAAGTAATGGTTTGCGAGGGGGCTCTGTACCTGCTCCCTACCCCGCTGAACGGCCCGCGCCCCGTAGGCGTAGACTTGGGCGTTCCCCCTCCCGATACGCCTCGGGGGGCGGTACAATCGGGGACCTCGTTCTGAGGGGGTCCGCGACCCGCGCCGGCCTGAGTTTCCCCCCGACCCGCCCGTTCGATGCCCCGTTGGCTCTCGGCCCTCATCTGGGCCGTCGTCTCGATCGTCGGTGCCTCCGCCTTCGCCTACCTCGGCCTCCGCCGCGGCGAGAGCATCAGCGCCGCCTGGCTGCTGACGGCCGCGCTCTGCACCTACGCCGTCAGCTACCGGTTCTACTCAAAGATCATCAGCGCGAAGATCTTCGCGCTCGACGCCACGCGTGCGACGCCCGCCGAGCGGTTGGCGGATGGCCGCGATTATGTGCCGACGAACAAGTGGATTGTCTTCGGGCACCACTTTGCGGCGATCTCGGGCCCTGGCCCGCTCGTTGGCCCCACGCTGGCGGCGCAGTTCGGCTTTCTCCCGGGCGCGTTGTGGATCATCGTCGGCGTCGCGCTCGGCGGCGCGGTGCAGGACTTTGTGATTCTCGCCTCGAGCGTGCGCCGCGATGGCAAGTCGCTCGGGCAGATGGCCAAGGAGGAAATCGGACCGGTTGCGGGCTACACCGCGCTCGTCGCGGTGATGGGCATCATGGTGATTCTGATTTCCGTGCTCGCGCTGGTGGTGGTGAACGCGCTGCGCGACTCGGCGTGGGCCACCGTGACGGTCGGCCTGACGATTCCCATCGCGATGTTCATGGGGGTGTATCTCCGGTACCTGCGCCCGGGTGCGGTGCTTGAAACGACGGTGATTGGGCTCGTGTTGCTCGTGCTTTCGCTCTACGCTGGGCGATTCGCGGCGGAGCATGCGACGCTTGGTCCGCTCTTCACCCTCGATGCCAAGACGCTGGCGATCTCGGTGATGGCGTATGGCTTCGCCGCGTCGGTGATGCCGGTCTGGCTGTTGCTGGCGCCGCGCGACTATCTGTCGGCGTTCGTGAAGATTGGTGTGGTGCTCGCGCTCGCGGTGGGCATTCTTTGGGTGTTGCCGCCGCTGCAGATGCCGGCGGTGACGCAGTTCATTGATGGTACGGGGCCGGTCTTTGCGGGCAAGCTCTTCCCGTTCGTGTTCATCACGATCGCCTGCGGCGCGATCTCGGGTTTCCACGCGCTGATTGCCAGCGGTACGACCCCGAAGTTGCTCGAGAACGAAGCGGACGCGCGCATGGTGGGCTACGGCGGCATGCTCACGGAATCGCTCGTGGCGATCATGGCTTTGATTGCCGCCTGCGTGCTGACGCCGGGTGTGTACTTCGCTATCAACGCGCCGGCGGGAATTATTGGGACGACGGCCGAGAGCGCGGCGCAGGTGATTGCGACCTGGGGCTTCGTGTTGAAGCCCGAGGAGCTCACGATGCTCGCGGCACAGGTTGAGGAATCGTCGTTGCTCTCGCGTACGGGCGGCGCGCCATCACTCGCGGTGGGCATGGCGAAGATCTTCGCCTCCGTACTCGGTGGTGATACCGCGATGGCGCTCTGGTATCACTTCGCGCTGATGTTCGAGGCGCTGTTCATCCTCACGACCGTGGACGCCGGCACGCGCGTCGGCCGCTTCATGCTGCAGGACCTCGGCAAGCATGTGTGGGAGCCGTTCGGGCGGGTGTCGTGGTATCCCGCTGTGCTGATGTCGAGCCTGATGGTCGTGGCGATGTGGGGCTACTTCCTGTATCAGGGCGTCACCGACCCGCTCGGCGGCATCAACTCGCTCTGGCCGCTCTTTGGCATTTCGAATCAGTTACTCGCGACGGTCGCGCTCTGTGTGGGCACGACAATCATTATCAAGATGGGGAAGGCGAAGTACGCCTTCGTGACGGTCCTGCCGATGATCTGGCTGGTGATTGTCACGACGACGGCGAGCCTGACGAAGATCTTTGGGGCGGATCCGCGGGTGGGTTTTCTGTCGCACGCCGATTGGGTGCGTCAGAAGTTGCTCGCGGGCGAATTGCCGGTTGGCGTAAAGGACATCGCGGGGGCGGAGCGGTTGATCTTCAATGACCAGCTCAACTCGGTGGTCGCGGGGTTCTTCCTCGTGGCGGCGGCGATCATCCTCGTGGATTCGATGTGGACGTGGTGGCGCGTGCTGAGTGGGCGTGCGCCGATGGTGACCCAAGAAGTTGCGTACGTGGCGACTTCCCGAACTGCCTGATTTACCACGGAGACACAGAGGCGCGGAGCGACTCCGGTTTTGCTCTTCTCTGTGTCTCCGTGTCTCCGTGGTAAGACACTCGCATCTCTTTCTCACCGCACCGGTACCTTCGCATGCGCCGCCTGATTCTCTTGTCCGCACTCGCGCTCGGCACGACCCTCGGCGCGCAGCAGTCGACCTTTGACCTCACCGTCCCGAACATCATGCGCGGCCCCGAGTTGTACGGCCGCGAGCCAGCGAATGTGCAGTGGACCGCAGACGGGCAGTGGGTCTATTTCCGCTGGCTCGAGTCAGGGGCGGCGTGGAATGAGCAGGTCAAGCCATATCGTGTGGCGCCACGGGCTGGGGCTACGCCTGAGCTGGTGACCGCTGCCCACATGGATTCAGTCGCACCGATGCTCGCGACGGGGCCAAAGTCGCGCGACGGGCGCGTGCGTGTGGTCGCTGCAGGCGGCGATATCTGGGTGCACCAACTCAACCAGGGTCGCGTCGCACTGCGTCGCATCACCGAGACGACCGCGGGCGAGTCCGCCCCGCGCATCGCGCCGGATGGCCGCACGCTGTACTTCGTGCGCGACAACAATGCCTTCGCGTTCGATCTTGCAACGGGACTCACCAAGCAGCTCACCGATATCCGCAGCGGGACGGCGCCGCGCGAACCGGAGGAGCCGAAGGGCCAGCGTGGCGCGCTCGCCGCGCAGCAGCGTGATTTGCTCGAAGTAGTCCGTGATCGCTTGCGCGCCGACTCGCTGCAGCGCGTGCAGCGCCGCGAAGCCGAGTCGCGTCGGCTGCCGGTGATCTGGATTCCGACGACCGATCGCATCGGCCAGCTCTCCATTTCGCCCGACGGCAAGAGCGCGCTGTTGGCGACGTTCACGCCGGCGACTGGCACGAAGGCAGCAGACGTGCCGGACTACATCACTGCGGATGGCTACGCGCGGATGATTCCGGGACGCACGAAGGTCGGCGATGCGCAGACCGTGACGAAGGTCGCGCATCTCGATTTCGCGACCGGCACGATGACCTGGCTCAAGCTCTCGCCCGATTCCGTCGCCGCGGGTCAGGCGAGCGTCGGCGATTGGAGCGACGACGGTGCGCACGCCATCCTGAGCGTGGTGAGCAGCGACTTCAAGAACCGCTACCTCTACAGCGTAGCCTCCACTGGCGGCGCGATGACCCTGGTGGACGCGTTGCGCGACGAAGCCTGGGTGAACGGCCCCTGCTTCGACTGCAACGGCTGGACTCCCGATGGTCGCATCTGGTACGTCTCCGAGGCCTCTGGCTATTCGCACCTGTACAGCGTGCGCCCCGATGCGTCCAACAAGCAGACGCTCACTTCGGGGAACTGGGAAGTCCTCGAGGTTGCCGTCACGGACGACGGTCGAGCGTTTGATCTCAACACGAGCGAGCCCTCCCCGTTCACGCGCCAGGCGTATCGCCTGCCGATCGCGGGCGGCGCACGCACCCGCATCACAAGCGGCGAGGGCGGGCACAGCGTCGTCTTCGCGCCGGATGGTCAGCGCTACGCCACCGTGTACTCCGAGTCGAACGTTCCCCCCGAGCTGTTCATCGGTCGGATCGGGCAGACCGCGACTCAGCGCCTGACCACGTCAACAAGCGAGGAGTTCCGTCGCTACGCTTGGGTGAAGCCGCAGATCGTGATGATTCCCGGCGAGGATGGGACGCCGGTACCGGCGCGCATCTATCGCCCCGCGCAGGCTGGCGGGCAGGCGAATGGCGCGGCGGTGATTTTCGTGCATGGCGCCGGCTACCTGCACAACGTGCACAACTGGTGGTCCACCTATTCGCGCGAGTACATGTTCCACCACCTGCTCGCGTCGAAGGGCTACACGGTCCTCGACATCGATTATCGCGGCTCCGCTGGCTATGGTCGCGATTGGCGCACGGCGATTTACCGCCACATGGGTGGCTCGGACATCAGCGACCAAGTCAGCGGCTCGAAGTATCTCACACAGATCTTCAACATCGATCCGGAGCGCATCGGCATCTACGGCGGCAGCTACGGCGGCTTCACCACGCTGATGGCGCTGTTTGAGCATCAGGAGTACTTCGGTGCCGGCGCCGCGCTGCGGTCCGTCACCGACTGGGCGCATTACAATCACGGCTACACTGGGCGCATCCTGAATCTTCCGCAGAACGACACCCTCGCGTACCGTCGTTCGTCGCCAATCTTCCTCGCTGAAGGGCTCCGGGATCCGCTGCTCATCGCGCACGGCATGATTGACACCAACGTGCAGTTCCAGGATGTCGTGCAGCTTGCGCAGCGCCTCATCGAGCTCGGCAAGACCGATTGGGAAATGGCGGTCTATCCAGTGGAGGATCACGGCTTCACGCGGCCGAGCTCGTGGGCCGATGAATATCGCCGCATCCTTGAACTGTTTGATCGCACCATCGGCCCCAACGGAACCAAGGCGCCGCGATGAAGAAGTTCGCGCAGATCCTCCGGCGCATCATCGGTGCGCCCGACTATGCGGCCTACTTGGCCCATATGCGGGCGCACCATCCGGAGTGCGAGCCGGTCTGCGAGCGGGACTTCGAAGCCGAACGGCTCGCGGCGCGCTACGAGAAGCCAGGGGCACGCTGCTGTTGATGCGGCGGCGCGCGTGAGCGCGGTGCCCGTTCGACTCAGCGCGCCGGCTCAACGCGAGGGATTGGCACGATCAGCGCGAAGAGAATCGTGGAGACCACCGCGATACCCGCGCCCATCGCAAAGGCGGTCGCGGCTCCCCACCGGTCCCAGACCAAGCCGAAGATCACGCTCGCTGGTAGCGCCGCGACGCCGACCGCGGCATTGAACCATCCAAATGCGGCTCCGCGGCGGCTCGCTGGTGAGAAATCCGCGACTAGCGCCTTCTCCACTCCTTCGGACATCCCGAAGTAGAGCCCGTACACGAGAAAGAGCGCCCACGCGTGCCACGCGGTCGTCGCCACCGCAAAACCGGTGTAGACGAGCGCATAGACTCCCCATCCACCAACGATGAGCGGGCGCCGTCCGACGCGATCCGAGAGCCCCCCGCTGATCACCGAGCTCGAGGACTTCACCACGTGCAACGCAGCCCACAGAATCGGAATCATCGCCGCCGGGACACCGAGTTGCGAGGCGCGCAGGAGGAGGAACGCGTCGGTCGAGAGACTGAGCGAAAAGAGAAAAATCACGACGAGCAGGCGCCAGAAGGGGCCGCCGAGCGGCACATCGCCCACGAGCGCAGGGGCGATCTCCGGCATCGTGGCGGCGTCGGATTCATCCTTCGGAGAAGCCGCCGAGACCATCCGGTCGCCCGTCGCGCTGGTGGTGCCTTCGCGCACAAAGATCACAAGGAGCACCACCGAGAGAACTCCCGGCACCGCGGTCCAATAGAAGAGCGTCCGGAGATCGGCCCACTGGTATGTCAACGCGGCCCAGGCAATGACTGGCCCGAAGACCGCACCGAGATTGTCCGAGCCGCGATGCACACCGAACGCATAGCCTCGCTGGTCCGGCGGGACGGAATCCGCAATAAGCGCGTCGCGCGGCGCGGTGCGAATGCCTTTGCCAAATCGATCAGTGACGCGGATTGCCAGCACCTGCCCCGCGCCCTGCGCGATGCCAATCAGCGGGCGGGCGAGCGCGGCCAGTGCGTAGCCCATCACGACAAGTGGCTTGCGGCGCTGCGTACGGTCGGACCACCACCCAGCAGGCAGTCGCATCAATGACGACGCGGTCTCGGCGAAGCCTTCAATCACCCCAAGCCCTGCGGCGGAGACGCCCAGGACAGTGGAGAGAAAGATCGGAAGCAGCGGATAAACCAACTCGCTCGAGACATCCGTCAGGAAGCTCACAAAGGAGAGCACTTTGACGTTGCGCGGCAGCGGCGGACGTTGCGACGTCACGCGATGCTTCGTGGAGGAGACGCGGGCGCGCATGTCAATCGGCTCACGTCAACCAGCGCACGCCCGCGGACGGGCGCATCGCCAACCACTCGGACTTCCCAGCACGCGCCGGAAATGCGCGACGGTACGCCTCGCTCCAGCGCACTCGCACCGCGTCGAGCGCCTCGGTGTCCACAATCGCCCAGACGGCGCCGCCGAACCCCGCTCCGAACGCCGAGGCCGCGTGGGCTCCACTGGCCATCGCGGCGCGCGCAAGAAACTCCGTCTCTGGCACCTGATTCCTCAGCGCCGTCTCGGCACCCTGCTGCGATTCCACCGCCCAATGTCCCAGTGCTTCGGCATCGCCGGCGCTGATGGCGGCCAAGGCCCCCGGCACCACGACTTCCGTCTCACGACGAAACTGTGCCAGACGAGCGAGCGTCCACGGCGCGTCATCGTACCGATGCGCGAGTCGCTCGAGGCGTTCGCCGGCATCGGGGGCCGACGCAAGCGCCGCGCGCAGCGAGATGTCGGCGCGTCCGGTGATCGTGTTCCAGCGATTCACGAGGTTGCGCACGAGATCGGCCGCGCGATTGAAGTCCGCCTGCGCCCCACCGGTCTTCGTCGCGCGCACACCACTCACCGCCACGAGGATGCTCCAGGCCGATGGAAAGGTCGCCTGCCCAACGAGGGAGGCAGGCAGATACGAATACGCCCCCACCATGCCGGCATCATTGCAGAGAATCGCCACATGATCCTGCGCGCCACCGCGCGTACCGACGCCGCGCTCCCCTTCCCACGGACCAAAGGGCGCCCCCATCTCGATTGCGCCGCAATATTCGGCAAGGGCGAGTCGTTCGGTGAGATGTGCCATCCACTCCGGACGCGAAGCCAGATCATTCGCCTCCGCGACCGCAAGCGTCAGCAGCGTCACGAAGGCACTCGAACTCGAGAGCCCCGCCGAGCGCGGCAACGAACTCGAGGACACCACGCGCACGCCGTGTTGCAGCGGTCCGAAGTCGCGGGCGAGTCGCCGCGCGACCGCCGCCACGTAGGTGCCGCCGTGGGCGCCACCGGGCCGCGCATCGCGCCGCAGGGGAATGCGCGCCCGCTTGCCCGTCTTGGCATCCTCGAGATCAATCACCATCGCCTCGATGGCCTCGACCTCAGCGTGTATGCCATCGGGCACCGCACAGGTGAGTGACGGGCCACCGCCGTAATCCACGTGCTTGCCGAAGAGTTCGATGCGTCCAGGGACGAAGATCGAACGACTCACGGGCGCGGGACCCAACCACCGAGTAGCGCATCGAGTGCCACGACATCGCGCCGATGCGTCAGTCCTGGTACCGCGACGTGCTGTTGCACTACGAGGAAATGCTCGCCGCGGGCCATCGCGTGCCGCACGGCGTCGGCGAGCTCGAGTTCCCCGCGTGGCGATGGGGCGACCTGAACGCAGTCGTCGAAGATCGCATCGGTGAAGCGCCAGAGGTTCATGGACACCCACCGGCTGTCCGCGAGCGCCAACGGATGATCCTCGGCGGGTTTCTCGACGATCTCCTGCAGCATGCCATCATCGCCTATGGCCAGAAGCGCAAACGAGCGAATACGCGCGGGCTCGATCGTCCCGCCGGCCAACAATGCATCGGCATCGAAGGCAACCAGCCCGGGTCCACCGAGGTCAACCAACGCACGCACTGACGCCGAGGGATAGAGATCATCCGCATTGCACATCAGGAAGTGCCGCTTGCGCGCATCGTCGGTAGGCGCGCCGAGCGCGGCGCAGACGGCATCACGCGCCGCCAGCAGGGCGTGCGCGGTGCCGCGTGCTTCGTGCTGCACGGCAAAGCGCACCCGCAATCGCGTCGGCGAAGCATCGGATTCGTAGCGCTGCCGGATGAGTGTGTCATCGGGCGCGACCACGAACACGATGTCGGTCACCCCCGCGTCGGCGAGCTCGTGCAGGAGAAAATCGAGGAAGGGACGCCCCGCGACCGGCATCAGCCCCTTGGCTCCGGCTTCGGCTGCGACTTCCTGCTCTTCCGTCAGCGGCGCGCCGTCGTCGGCGCGCAGCCGACTTCCCAACCCACGCGCCAAGATCACGGCGAGTGTCGCGCGGGTCACGCCGCCTTCCGGAATCCCTGCACAATCTTCCACGCGCCAATCCCGCTCACGACAAAGACCACCGACCAGAGCTGGAAGAGACCGATGTTCCCCATCAGATACGCGCCGCTTCCGAAGAGCGCGGCATAGACGAACAAGACGCCGAATACCCATCCGAGCATCGCCTGCGGCAACGAGTCAGGCGAGGAGGTCACGCCGGCGGCGGCACGAATCCGTGTCCATCCCGGACCGGCTGGGCGCACGAGGAGATAAAACTTCTTGAGCACCTCTTCGTCGGTCGCCGGGCCCACGAAGGTCGCGACAACCCAAATCACCGTCGTGCATGCGACCGTGATGAGCAGCACGTGGTGTGCAGGGATATCAATCCCTGAGCGACGCGCGATCTCCAAGCCCACGGCGATGCTGAACGAGCCGATCATCGCGGCAATCTCCGCCGTCGCGTTGATGCGCCACCAGTACCAACGCAGGAGATACAGCAACCCGGTGCCCGCACCAATCGAAAGGAGCAGGGTAAATCCGGTCTTCGCCGTCTCCAAATAGAATGTCAGCAACCCCGCAACAACCATCAGTCCCGCCGTCACAAACCGCCCGACCATGACGTAATGCTTCTCGTCCGCGTCGGAGCGTACAAACCGACGGTACAGGTCATGCACGAGATAACTCGTGCCCCAATTGAGATGGGTGACAATGGTCGATACGTAGGCCGCGAGCAGGCCGGCGACCATCAAGCCGAGCCAGCCGACCGGAAGGAAGGTCAGCATCGCGGGATACGCGATGTCGTTGCCAATCAGGTTCGACGGCACCGTCGGGAAGGCGCGCGCGATGTCGTCGAGGGTGGGGAAGACGAGCATGGAGCTGAGCGCGACGAGAATCCATGGCCACGTGCGGAGACCGTAGTGCAGCGCATTGAACAGCAACGTGCCGAAGAGCGCATCCTGCTCACTCTTCGCCGCAAGCATGCGCTGCGCGATGTAGCTGCCGCCTCCCGGCTCGGCGCCAGGATACCAGACCGACCACCACTGGACGGTCATCGGCAGCACGAACACCGTGAGGGTGACGGTCCAGTCGCTGAAGTCGGGCATGAAGGCGTACGTCTGCGCCGGGAGCTGCGCAAAGAGCCCCGCGAGTCCGCCAACCTCCGGGCGTTGCAAGGCGAAGTACGCCGCCGCGAACGATCCCGCCATCGCGATGCCGAACTGGATGAGGTCGGCCACGAGCACGCCCCACAACCCCGAGACCACTGCGAAGCCCACATTCAGCAATGCGCAGACCGCGAGCGTCTGCCACATCGGCCAGCCGAGCAGAATGGACGCAATCTTCGCCGCGGCGAGATTCACCGTGGCCATGATGACGGCGTTGAAGATCAAGCCGAGGTAGATGGCGCGAAAGCCACGTACAAACTTCGCGGCATTTCCCGAATAGCGAATCTCATAGAACTCGAGGTCGGTCAGCACCCCGGAACGACGCCACATGCGCGCGTAGAACATCACCGTCGCCATGCCAGTGAGCAAAAAGGCCCACCAGACCCAGTTCCCCGAGACACCGCCCCCGCGCACGAGATCGGTGACGAGGTTCGGCGTGTCAGTACTGAAGGTCGTGGCGACCATTGAGATGCCAATGAGCCACCACGGCGCCGCGCGACCGCTGGTGAAGAACTCCGTGGTGCTGCTGCCGGCGCGGCGCGCGAGCACTAGCGCCGGGACAAAGGCCACAATGATGCTGAGGACGACGATGGTCCAATCGAGCGTGGTCAGTCTCATGCGCGCACCTTCGACCACTCACCACGCGTGAAGTCGGGGAAGCGCATCGGCTTACTCCCGCGCGCCACCGACATCTGCGACAGCGGCAGCGGGGCGCTCCACGCCGCCGCATCGTACACATCGAAGTCGGGCGCGAGCCCTTCGCGGAGGCACTGCACGAGACGCCACATCATCACGAAATCCATCCCGCCGTGGCCGCCCTTCTTGCGCGCCATCTCCCCGATGTTCGTCCAAAGCGGATGCTCGTGCGTGGTCTTCCAGGCATCAATGCCGCCCCAGCGATGGCTCGGACCCACGCCCTCGATATAGATGCGCGCCGGATAGTCTTCAAAGGTCCCTTTCGTGCCCGACACATGATTCAACCGCGAGTAGGGTCGCGGGCTCGAGGTGTCGTGCGCCAGGTGAATCGTGCGTCCCTTGGCCGTCTTGATCAGCGTCGTGTTGAGATCGCCCGTCACGTAGCGCTCGTTCCACTTTGCATTCGTACGGTCGGGCAGGTTCTTCTCGCGATACAGCGTGAGCCCTGCTTCATTGGTGCTCATCGAGACGAGATAGTCGAACTTGTCGCCGGCATGGATGTCCATGTACCACGCCACGGGACCGAGGCCATGGGTCGGGTACAAGTTGCCGTTGATGCGCGTGTGAAAGTCGCGACGCCAGAGCCCTTCGTCGCGATCTTCGAACAGCAGGTCGCGCAGGTCATGGATGTATGCCGCCGCGCCGCTCTGGATCTCGCCAAAGACGCCGTCGTGCACCATCCGATTGACCATCATCTCGTTGTAGCCGTAGTTGCAGTTCTCCAACTGGAGGCAGTGGCGACGGCTCCGCTCCGACGCATCCACGAGCGACCAGAGGTCGCGCAGCGTGATTCCGGTTGGGCACTCGGTGCCGCAGTGCTTTCCCGCGCGCAGCGCGGCCAGCATCACCGGCGTGTGCCAGTCCCACGGCGTGGCGGTGTACACGAAGTCAATGTCATCGCGCAGCACGAGGCGTTCGAAGTCACGCTCGCCATTCGTGTAGACCTCCGGCGCGGCCATTCCGGCATCGGAGCACATCTTCACCGCGCGCGCCGCCTTCTCTGGGGCGATGTCGGCGACGGCGACGATTTGCACGCCATCAATCGCGAGGAGCTCAGAGATGATGGAGCGGCCACGAAGGCCGGTCCCAACGATTGCGAATCGCACCCTCTCGCGACGCTCAAAGGCCACGCCGCGCATGGTCCGCGCATCGGGCGCTCGCGCCGGCGCGAGTTCTGGAAAGTCCGCGGCCGTGATGTCTTCGGCGATGGCCGGAAATGGCGAGAGCGCCGACGCGGCGGCAATTCCGGCGCCAGTCACCAGCGCCTGCTTCAGCAACGAACGACGATCGAGCGATTCGGTCACGGGCGTGGCTCCGGGGGGTGGGTCCTACGCGACCCCGAAGTATGGGGCTCCCCGAGCCGGTTCGGAACCCAGCCGCGGAGACTCCCGCCTTACCGACGCTGGGAAACGACCCTAGCGACGCACCTCAGCGTGGTCGCCGATCGACACCGACCCGGTTACCCCTTCGAGCACCGCACCGTCCCCAATCATCGAATCGCGGAGAATGGAGCCACTCACGGTGGACTTCTCGCCAATGATCGTGTCGCGCATCGTGCAGTTGGTCACCACCGAGCCGGCGCCAATCACGACATTCGGCCCGACCGTCGCATCCGTCACGGTCGCACCCTCCTCAATGCGCACCGGGTCAATCACTTTGACATTCGCGAGCCCTGTGGCCGGCACGTGCGCACGCCCCTTCTCCAGCATCACGCGGTTGGTGTCGAGCAGGGTGTCCATCTTGCCAGCATCGTACCAACCCGCCACGTCAATCACCTTGATCTTCGCGCCGTGCTCGATCATGTACTGGAAGGCGTCGGTGAGGTAGAACTCTCCCTTGTTCGCCGGCTGCTTGAGCGTGTGGGCGATGCCCTCGAAGAGCAGCTTCCAGTTCTTGATGTAGTACAGCCCGATGTTCGCCCGCTTGGAGATCGGCGTGCTCGGCTTCTCGACAATCTTCGTCATGTGGCCATTGGCATCGGTGACCACCACGCCGAAGCGCTGATAGTCCTCGACTTCCTTGGTCCAAATGATTCCGTCGTCATCCGACGTATTGATCACCGAGAGGTCGGCGTCGAAGATCGTATCCACGAAAATGATCAGCACCGGCTGATCCACGTACGGACGCGCGAGGTCCACCGCGCCGGCCGTGCCATCCTGCACCTTCTGCTCGACGAAGACGCCAGGGAAGGAGTACTTCGTGCGCGCATGCGCCTCGACCTTCTCCTTCAGGTGGCCCGTGATGTAGATGACCTGCTCGACATTGCCGAGCTTGGCGACATCCTCCATCACGTAATCCATGACGGGCTTGCCGGCGACTTTGAGCATCGGCTTCGGCACCGTGTGCGTGTGCGGACGCAGGCGCGTCCCCTTCCCGGCCAACGGAATGATCACCTTCATGGATTCGACGTCCCCTCGCGACCGTACTTGTCGTTGAGCCGCACCACGTCATCGAGATGCGGAGTGGATGCTTCGAGCACGTCACAGTCGGTGACGGCTTCCATCATGTGGATTTGTCCCGGCGTATTCCGGAAGCTCTCCCCTGCCTTGAGCGGGAAATCCTTGAGGCCATCCCCTTCATCAATGCGGTAGATCATCTCGCCGCTCAACAGGTGGATGACCTCGTCCTTCTGATTGTGGTACTGCACCGAGAGCGAGTGCCCCGCCTTGATGTGCAACACCTTTCCCACATAGAGCTCCGTATGCGCCCAGATGACTTCGTGCCCCCACGGCTTCTGCACGAACTTCACCGGAACGATCCCCGACCCTGGCTTCATCGCAGCATCTCCAATGGCACGGCACTCAGGCTCGAAGGCGTCGTCACGCACGCATTCACGCACTGGCCGCATCCGGTACAGGCCGCGCCAACCACCGGGCGACCACGGTCATCCAACGAAAGCGCATCGGGCCCAACCGGGCAGACGCGCACACAGATCCCGCACTCCACGTCGCGATAGGTGATGCATCGCGATTCATCAATCAACAGACGAGCAAGCGTCGCCTCACGCCACCCACCGGCCGGCACTTCGAGCGCCGGCGTCGGACAGGCCGCCGCACAAGGCATCGTCTCGCACATGATGCACGCGGTGGTCGCGATCTCCAGCACCGGTGTTCCCGCCGCCAGGCCGTGCGACGGCGCGAGCCTCACAATCGCCTGCACAGGGCAGGCGTCACCGCAGGCCCCGCACCGCGTGCAGGCGCCGAGAAAGGCCGGCTCCGGCAACGCGCCCGGCGGCCGCACGTAGCGCGCGGGCGCCATGGTATCGCCGAACACCTCGACGGCCTCGCGCAAGGCGCGCTTCAGGCCCTGCGTGAAAAACCCTCGGCGATCCAATCGCGGCGTTTCGTCCGGCATCCTACACAATCTGTCCGAACGTGGGACGAAAGATAAGAGGGCCGTCTCGCGGGAGACGGCCCTCCGTGACTCGCGTCACTCACTGCCCTGTCGTCAGCGCCGAGCTCAGCGCGTTAACGCGCGTTGACGAGCTTCTCGCGGAGCCTGCCCAACTTACGAAGAATCGAGCCATCCATCACCGTGTCGCCGACCCGTACCACCACGCCGCCGATGATGCTCTCGTCCACAGTCAGGTGCGCCACGACGGTCTTCTTGAGTGCCTGCGAAAGCGCGGTGGTGAGCGCAGCCTGCGCCGCCGCATCGTACGGACGCGCCACGGTCACGCGCGCATGCACGCGGCCCGCGGCCACGTCGAGCAGGTTGTGGTACGCGACCGCCACGTCAGGAATGAGCAGCTGGCGGCGATTCGAGACCAACTTCTGCACGAAGCGCACGAAGGTCGGGTGCGCCTTCCCTTCGAGTGCCTTGGCGAGCACCTGATTCTTCTGCGCGGCGCTGACCTGCGGCGCGGCAAGGAAGCGACTCAGCGTCACATCGGTGCTGACGGCATCGCCGAGGGCGCTGACCATCGCGCCCCAGCCCTCAGCGTCCCCCACCTTGTTGGCGAGCGTGAGGAGGGCCTCGGCGTAGTTCCGGGAGATCGACGCGTCGTGCATTTACTTCGCGCCGAGCGAGGCGAGGTACTGCTCCACGAGCTTGCGGTCGGCATCGGAGTCGAGCTTCTGGCCAATCAGCTTGCCCGCGCCGGCGAGCGCGATGTCCACGGCCTCGCGACGAATCTCGTCGATGGCCTTGACCTTCGCGTTCTCGAGCTCGGCCATGCCGCGCTGACGCACTTCGTCCATTTCCTTACGGGCCTTGTCGAGCATCTCGGTGCGCATCGACTCTGCGGTCGCGCGCCCTTCCGCGATGAAGCGCTGCGCTTCGTTACGGGCGGCTTCGATCGCGGCCTTCTGCTCGGCGACCATCTTGGCCGCTTCGTTGCGATCGCGCTCAGCGGCGGCCATCGCATCGGTGAGGGCCTGCTCGCGGCCGCGGACGGCCTCGAGGATCGGGCCCCACGCGAACTTCTTGAGGATGAGGAAGCTCACCACAAAGACCACGAGGGTCCATGTGATGAGGCCGTAGTGCGGATCGAGCAGGTTCACTTTGCCCCCCTCAGCCGCGGCGAAGGCCGGCGAGGCGGAGAGAACGAGGAGAGCGGCAGCGGAGAGAAGCGTACGCATTGTATAAGGCCGAGCGATGAAGGAGGGAGGATGAAGGAGGGCGGCCCGTTCGGGCCGCCTTCCTCCATCGAATCCAGCAAAAACTTCTTAGAACTTGCCCTGAATCGAGAAGGCGACGACGATGCCGAACAGCGCGGCACCTTCGATGAACGCCGCAAGGATTAGCGCGGCGGTCTGGATCTTACCAGCAGCTTCCGGCTGACGCGCCATGCCTTCAACGGCCTGGCCGCCGATGCGGCCGATGCCCATGCCAGCGCCGACGACGGCGAGGCCAGCGCCGAGCCCGGCGCCGATGAGGGCGAGGCCTTCACCGTTGGACGTAGCCGCGATGGCGGCATCCTGCAACATCGGAACGATCGAGATCATCTGAGGAATCCTGTAAGTGTGTTTACAACCGTGGTCCAGCGCGTCTTGCGACGCTCTCCGTCAGCGGATCGTTCGATCCGACGGAATTCCCACGACACTCGTCGTGGTACAGTGATGGAGGTTGGAGGATGAAGGGAGCGAGGCCGTACGGCCTCGCATCTTTCATCCTTCATCCTTCATCAAAACTCCTAGTGGTGCGCCTCACGAATCAGCCCAATGAACACCGAGCTGAGCAACGTGAAGACAAAGGCTTGCAGCAGCGCCACGAACAATTCGAGGAACATGATCGCCACGGCCATCCCAAGCGGCGCGACGCCGATGGGGAGACCGAAGCTGAAGAAGAGGCCCATCATGGCGAGGAGCACGATGTGCCCCGCGGTCATGTTGGCGAACAAACGAATCGCGAGCGCAAAGGGCTTCGTGAGCTTGCCGAGCAGTTCGACCGGCGAAATGATCAGGAACATCAACGGCCGCATCAGCACGGGGAGGTCGTTGTTCCAGTAAAAAATCGTATTGAGATAGCCCCAGCCATTCGCGCGGATGCCCGCGATCTCCACCGTGATGAAGGTGATGAAGGCCAGGGTCGCGGTGACCGAGATGTTGCCCGTCGCGGTCGACCCGTACGGCAAGAGGCCGAGCAGGTTGAGCGTGAGGATGAAGAAGAAGACGGTCAGCAGGTAGGGGACGAAGCCCTCACCATGGTGCCCGACGTTCGGAAGGATGACCTCGTTGCGGATGTAGAGGACCATCGCTTCAATCGCGTTCGGTGCGCCCTTCGGCGCCTGGCCGGCCTGCGCCGCGCGGACTTGCGAGCGGGCCGCGGCGGTCATCACGAGGATGAGCAGCGTCGCGCCAATCAGCAGGAAGTGGACGTGCTTGGTGGGCGAGAGGTCCACCTCGAGGCCACCGACATGGAACTGGAGTGCCTCGTACTTCGGGAGATGAATCTCCTTGAAGAACGGCGGCAGGATCCAGGGGACCTCCATATGGTCCCCGTCCGTGATGTGCGGCGTGATGATATCGACCTTCTCACCGGCCTGCGCCTCGGACGCGCCCAGCGAATGCACTGGGGCGGAGGCAAGAAGGAGCGCGATGGCGATGGCGACGAACTTTCCGATCTTCATTGCTTCAGGAAGAGAGGCTCAACCAGCATGGTGACGAACAGGAATCCCACGAGACTCAGCAGCGCCGGGACTGACTCCAACCCCAGCGCCTTCGTACCAACCACAGCATAGATCAGCAGGGTAAACATCCGGAGCAGCGCTCCGATTCCCCAGCCAGCGATCGGATTCGATTTCGCAAACGACCGCGCGATCAGGAACCCCACCACCTGCACTCCCAACGCCAACACCGCGCTCGCCCAGACGGCGCGGACAATCTCGGGTTCAGGCCGAAGCGTTGTGATGCCCCACGCTCCGCCAAGAATCATCAGCGTGGCCAGGGCGACGAATGCTAATCCCTGCTTCACTTCCCGCCCTGCTTCACAGCCTCGGCCTTCTCACGCGCCGTTTCTGCTTCTTCCCGCCGCTGGTCAGCCATGAGACTCCGATACATCGAGTAAAAGGCCGCACCCGCGCCAGCGAAGACTCCGACCAACACGAAAATGCCATCCGTTCCGAGCTTCCGGTCCACCCATTGGCCGAGCCAAAGGAACAGGAGGATCGAGCCCCCGAACTGCAGGCCGAGTCCCATGTATTTGCCCCCGGAACCGAGGGCGAAGACTGCCGGGGATCCGGTCCGAAGCTTCGCCAAGGGATCCTCGTCGGGACGACGGGGCTCCGGAGGCGGCGCAGAATGCGGTTCCGAGTCCATTACAGCCTTAGAAAATAGGGGCTTGTGAAATATTTCGCAAGCAAGACTCCCAGAGGGAAAACGCGGGCTTTTGACCCCCGCGTGACCTCCCCGCAACCGACTCGTCCATGCCTGGAGTGACCGAACAGGGGCCGAATCCCTGAACAGCTGCGAGACTATCCCCATCGAAATATTCGTGACCCCGCATCAAACGGCTGTCACTGAACGACTTAGCCGTGACCTCGGCTTTGACGAATCGTCCAGATGTTGATAAGTTCTGTTCACCCCCACCGGTGCGTCCCGTGAACGAAAAAGTCCCTTTCACTCTTGTGTGCGTTGCCGTGCTCGCCTTCGCGTGCGGACCGCGTCCACATGGTGAAACGGCGACTGACCGGGCTCCAGTGAAGCGCAATGCCGCCGTGAATGCCGACGCGCCGCTCACGCCATCGCTCGACATCGCCGTGGATGAAGAGGTGCGCTTCGCCTTTCATGTCGCGAACGACGGCGCCAAGAAACTCGAACTGCTGTTCGCCGACGGTCGCACGCACGATGTCGTCGTGCTCGACTCCAATGGTCGCGAAGTGTGGCGGTGGAGCGAAGGCCGGCTCTTCACGCAGTCCATGCAAAGCAAGGTGCTGCGCGCGAGCGATCGCATCGCGTTCGAAGAAGCGTGGGAGACCGCGCGGCCTGGCACCTACACCGCCGTCGCCACGCTCGCGAGCTCCAACTTCCCCATCGAGCAGCGCGTCGAGTTCACGGTTCGATAGTCGTGCGACGAGCGAGTGACTACTCCGCGCCGTCGTCCCCGATACTCGTAAAGCGATAGCCCACACCGCGCACGGTGTGGAAGTGCCGCGGATGCTCCGGCTCCCGCTCAAATCGCTTCCGCAGCTTCACAATGAAGTTGTCAATCGTGCGCGAACTCGGCAGCGTCTCTCCGCCCCAGACGCGTTCCAGCAATTCCTCGCGCCATACGACGCGCCCATCGCGCTTCGCGAGTTCGGCGAGGATCAACGCCTCCTTGGGCGTGAGCACCTGTTCCGCGCCGTCCCAGGAGCGACCGCGGAAGCTCGTGAAGTCAAAGTCGTTGCCACCGAAGCTCAGCGACTCGCGGCTGCCCGTGAGCGCATCGAAGCGCGTGCGCCTCCGGAGAATGGCCGCGACGCGCAGCAATAACTCGCGCAAGTGAAAGGGCTTTGGCAGATAATCATCGCCACCCGCTTCAAGACCGCGAATGCGGTCTGTCGCGCCACCCTTCGCCGTGAGAAAGAGTACGGGCGTATCCACTCCCGCGCGGCGCGCCCGCTCACAGACCGTGAAGCCATCCATCCCCGGCAGCATGACATCGAGCACGACGAGTCCGTAGTCGTGCGCCTGCATCTTTGAGAGTGCCGTGAGCCCGTTGTCCACGAACTCCACCACGTAGCCCTCGGCCTCGAGGTTCTCGCGAATGCCGCGCGCCAGGTTAGGCTCGTCTTCCACGAGGAGCACGCGCGGCGCGCCAGGTACCGTTGTCATTGTCAGAGATCCTTTGCCAGCGGCCAGTAGACCGTGAAGGTCGCGCCCCGTCCGGGGCCCGGACTCTCGGCGCGCACCCGTCCACCGGCATGTGCCGCGAGACGTTCTACAAGATACAGTCCCAGTCCCGTCCCCTGCATGCGACCGCGGTCATCGCCCTCGACACGATAAAACTGCTCGAACAGCCGCGGCGCGTCGGTCGCCGCGAATCCCACCCCAGCATCACGCACCACCAACTGCGCCTCGCCTCCGTCCACCCGCGCGGTGAGTTGCACCTCGCTCGCGCGCGGCGATGCCTTCAGCGCGTTGTGCAGGAGGTTCCGCAATACCGTGCGCAGGGCATCACGATCCGCGTGCACCGCGATCGCCCCTGGCACCTCCACCGCGACGCGAACCTCACACTCCTGCGCGAAGTCACGCAATTCCTCCTGTACTTCGTCAACCACCTCGCGCACCACGACGCGCTCAGGCAAGGGTTTTCCCCCCGTCGCAAGGCGGGACGTATCGAGCGTGTTGTGAATCATCCGCTCGAGTCGCCCCAGCTCCACCTGAATGCGGCGTAACAACTCCGCCTTCTGCGGCCCCTCGGGGTCGCGCATCACGAGCGTCTCCACGGAGAGTCGGAGGCTCGCCAACGGACTCTTGAACTCATGCGAGACGGCCGCGAGGAACTGCTCCTGCCGGCGACGGAGCTCCGCTTCCTCCCGCAACGCCTTCAGGACCACTGCCATCGCTGCGAGTAACACCGCGAGGAAGAACGCCCCCTCCCATCCGTATCGATTCAGTCGACGCGCGCGATCGCGATCGAGTTGCGCCAGCGAATCCGCGGGGACGCCAATCGCCGTGTACGCGGAGCGGAGCTGATCGGTGACGACCCCCGTGTAGCGCACTTCGTCCCACAGCCAATAGGCGAGTTGTGCCGCGCAGACGACGAGCAACACCAGGAAGCCTCGTTGCAACGCAGTCGTTGAGGGGGATCGCCGCCCCGTCATGCGCACTCCTCCCAGTGCGACGCCCCAGGCGCATCGGCGTGCATGCGGGCGCGCACCTCGGCGGCGAGATCGGGGGCGGCCGTCCCGAGGAAGGCGGCCACCGCCTCGGGCCCCACGCGCCCGGCGAGATCGCGCAACCCGCGCGAGGGCACATGCGCCAGATGCCGGGCCAATCCTTCGGACATGCGGCGCAATGCCTCCCGCTCCGCTGGGCCGAGCCCCGCGAGTTCATGTCGCAGCGCGCGCTCCACCTCGACCTGCGCCCGCGCGGCAAAACGGCGACGCAACTCGATAATCGCGGAATCGACCACTAACTCCCACTGACGACGTCGACGCGCGTCGAGGGCCTCGTCAATCAACGCGCGCGCGGCGCCGAGTTCTTGCATCGCGGCCTCGCGCCCCGACTCCGCGGCGCGCGTGATGGCGTCCATATCGAGATACTCGAGTCCAGCGTCCACGACCTCTTCGGCGCGCACATTCGGCGGCACGCCCAGATCGACCACCAGCGGGTTGCCTCGGTGGGCGATGCGCTGCAGCGCGCTCGCATCGAACAGCGTTGCGGTCGCCCCCGTCGCGAGCACCATCGCCGACACCGTACTCGGCGAGCGACGAAATTCGTCGAGTGCGCGACACTCGCCGCCAACGCGCGCGGCGAGTGTCGCCGCCTTCGCGAGGGTGCGATTCACGATGACCAGCGGCACGCCGGCGCGATGCAGCGCATCAGCGCAACGCTCCGTCATGGGCGACACGCCGACGAGTGCCACGGCTCCCGGTCGCTCCGTCAGGCGCGCCTCCACTGCCGCGAGCGCCACATCAGCGAGCGACGCGCGCCCCACGTGGCCCTCGGTGTGCGGACGAACCCGCTTGGCAATTCGGAAGGTCTCCTCGAGTAGCGGCCGCAACTCCGGTCCGAGCAAACCGGCCTCGTCGGCATCGCTCACCGCCGCGCGCAGTTGTCCGGTCACTTCCGTCTCTCCGGCGCGCGCGGAGTCGAGCCCCGCAGCAAGGAGATAGAGATGCTCGACGACTCCCTCGCCTTCCCACGCGCGCACCACACGCTCAGCGGGCTCGGCGCCGAGCGCGCCGGCGCGAAGGTGAGCATGGAAGCGACGGCGGCGGAGCGCGATCGGCAGCGAGGCGCCGCCGCCGAAGAGCACCTCGACACGATTGCACGTGGCGAAATACAGGAGCTCATCCACTTCAAGCGCCTCGGCGAGGGCGCGGAGCCCCTCCACGCGTCGCTCGCGTGGGAGGGTGTATCGGGCAATCGTGGCGGACGTGGCATGTCGCCACGATACGCCAAGGAGCCCTGCGCGGTCCATCCCCTCGCTTCCCCGCGAGGACGTCGGGGTCACGCCACCGCGAGCCGCGCGAGCGACTCGAGAAAGGCTGGGTGGTCATCGACCGCAGGGACGCGAATGAAGTGTTCGCCCCCGGCTTCCATGAACGACTCTCGGCCACGATCGCCGATTTCCTCGATCGTCTCGAGGCCATCCGTGACAAAGCCCGGGGTGATGACGGCCACGCGCTTGACCCCCTGCTTGGGAAGCGACTCAAGCACGGCATCGGTGGCCGGGGTGAGCCACTTCTCTGGCCCAAACTTCGACTGGAAGGTCAGTGTGGAGCGATTGACCGGCCAGCGAATTGCCTCGAGCAGCGCGGTCGTGGTGTGGCAGCAGTCCGAACTGTAGGAGCGCCGCTCGTTGCGATCGTAGCGCTGCGGGATTCCGTGGTACGAGATCACGACGTGGTCGGGCTCAGGCTGGCCGGCAATCGCGTCGAAAAAGCGGTCCGCCTGCGCGTGGATGTAGCCTGGGTCCGTGGCCGGAATCACCCGTTCGACCATCGCGCTGCCGCCGATGCGCCCCGCGACCTCGAAGGCCCGGCGGAAGGCCGTCCCCGTGGTGGCCGAGGTCCGCTGCGGGAAGAGCGGGACGACGACCACCCGCGTGACCCCCTCGGCGTGCAGCCGTGCCTTCTCGGAGTCGATGCTCGGCTCACCGTACCGATACGCCGCACTCACCGTGAAGCGCCCAGCGGACTCGGCGCGCAGGCTTGCGACGATGCGCTCAGTGGAGACCCGCAGTGGTGAGCCTTCGGGAGTCCAGATGGATTCGTACGCCTCGGCCACCTTGTTGGGGCGCGTGCGGAGGATGATGCCGCGCAAGATGGGCTGCCAGAACCATTGGGGGAAATCGATGACGTCGGGGTCGGAGAGGAACTCGCCGAGGAAGCGACGCACCGACTCCGGGGTGGGCGCGTCGGGGGTCCCAAGATTCACGAGAAGCAGGTGGGGGAGAGCCATGTCCCTAATCATCGGTCGCTCGCGCCGGCGAGTGTCACCGGAGCGTCATCGCGGGTTATTATCCGCGAGTTGCCGCCGGACCCCTGACCCAGAGCCAGACGTGACCCAGTCCACTCCGCGGGACCCCGCCGCCGACGCGCGGGATCTCGAACTCCTTGCCCGACTCTCGCAAGCGCGCCGCGACATGGCCACGCAGATCGGCCAACGCATCGTCGGTCAGCACGACGTTGTTGACGCGCTCACCAGTGCGATTCTCGCCGGCGGCCATGTGCTGCTGGTCGGCGTGCCCGGCCTCGCGAAGACGCTGCTGATCTCGACGCTCGCGGAAGCGCTCGACCTCAACTTCTCGCGCATTCAGTTCACCCCCGACCTGATGCCGAGCGACATCACCGGGACGGAGCTGTTGGAGGAGGATCACGGGACGGGGAAGCGCGCGTTCACCTTTGCGCGCGGTCCGGTGTTCGGCAACATCGTGTTGGCGGACGAAATCAACCGCGCCCCACCAAAGACGCAGGCGGCGTTGCTGCAGGCGATGCAGGAGCACACGGTGACGGTGGCCGGGAAGACGTATTCGCTTCCCGAGCCTTTCTTTGTGCTCGCGACGCAGAACCCCATTGAACAAGAAGGGACGTATCACCTCCCCGAGGCGCAGCTCGACCGCTTCATGTATGAGATCCGCATCGGGTATCCGAGCGTCGAGGAAGAAGAGGCGATTGTGACCAGCACCACCGGCGTGCGGCGCGGCGCGGTGAAGCCGGTGCTGACGGCGACCGAGGTATTGGAGATGCAGCAGCTCGTGCGTCGTCTCCCTGCCCCGCCCTCGCTGGTGAAGTACGCCGTGGGTCTCGCGCGCGCGACGCGACCGGACGAAGCGGAGGCGACGCCGGCGGTGAAGAAGTACGTCAGCTTTGGCGCCGGGCCGCGTGCGGGCCAGAACCTCGTGCTTGGCGCCAAGGCGCGCGCGGCGATGGATGGTCGGGCGGTTCCAGACCTTGAGGACGTGGATGCCGTGGCATTCAGCGTGTTGCGTCATCGCGTGGTCCTGAACTTCCAAGCCGAGGCTGAGGGGGTGGGGATTGCGCAGATTTTGGAGTTGCGCGGACGACGGTAGCGGGGTGGGAGGTCCGGCGGCGATGACGCTCCGGTGACGGGGGGAGGCGGATATCCACCCATGCGACGAAAGCGAGAGGGGACCGGGATGGTGAGGGTGCGCGTTCTGGGGGCCGTTGACCTTGCCATCGGCAGTCGACGGATCGGGATGAACACGGAGAGTCTCTTTGCCCTCGCGCTCTATTTGACGACGCGAGCCGGGGAGCGCATCCCTCGGGAGGAGTTGCTCAGTCTCCTGTGGACGAGGGGCTCGGACACCCAACAGCGTCATGCCTTGCGGCAGATGCTGTATCGCCTGCGCCAGAAGGGGTGCACGCTGGACGAGGAGGGCGACTGGGTGCGCCTCGAGGCCGCGCGGGTAGACAGCGACCTGCGGACGGCGTTGAGCGCTGAGTGGATTGATCAGGCGACGGCAGCGCAGGTGGATGCGGCATCGAAGTTCATGCCGATCTTCAGCCGGAAAGTGGCGCCCAATTTTGTCGCCTGGCTCGACGAGATCCGCGAGCTGTTGAGCTCACAGCACCGGAAGGCGGCGCACCGGCAGATCGTTGTGGCGCGCCGTGAGGGGCGCTGGGCCGACCTCGAGCGATGGGCGCAGTCGGTTTTGCGCACCGACCCGTTGAACGAAGAGGCGACCCTCGCGCGCGCCGAGAGCGCGGCGATGGCGGGGTCGAAGACCATCGCGATGGAAATCCTCGACACCTATTTGATGGAGGTCGGGGAGATCTCGGATGATTTGGGTCGGCCGGCGCTGGCGCTGCGGAAGCGGCTGGCGGAGCGGCGGCCGGACTGGTCGTTCCGTGGGCCGAAGGAGGTGGCGCTGATTGGGCGGACGGATTTGATGAGTCGGCTGACGGGGTTGGTTGATGCGGCGTGGAAGGGGGATGGGAGTGCGGTGGTGTTGGTGGGGGCGCCGGGGATCGGGAAGACGCGGTTGGCGATGGAGACGCGGGCGTATGCGGAGTTGAAGGGGATGCGGACGGTGGTGGTGCGGGCGGAGGCGGGAATGATGGAGCGGCCGCTTGCAGTCGCGTCCGAGCTCGCCGCCGCACTCTTCGAGATGGAGGGAGCTGCCGGGTGTGACCCTGACGCTCTCGCTCTGATTCGGCGCGTGCTGGAATCTCGCGAACGCCCCACTCTCGAAGATGGGCCTCTCGTTCGACCGATCTCCGAACACCTCACGAAGGCACTCGGCGCCCTGCTTGACGCTTGCCAACACGAACGGCGCATTCTGATAATCATTGACGACCTTCACAATGCCGACCCTTCTTCGATTACTTCGCTCAACTCGCTTATGCGGCAGTCCCAGCGGCGGCGCGTGGGATGGGTGAGCACGACGAGATCGCGTGGCCATAGCGCCGAACAGAGCGAGGATCTGCCGCCGTCCTCGACCTTGCTCCGGGTCACGCCGCTCACAAACGATGCTTCAAGCGAGCTGGTCCGAAAGACGGCAGAGGCCCATACGCTTGCGCTCAACATTGAGCAAGCAGCTGACGTCGTCCGAACTTCGGCGGGCAATCCTCTGTTCTT
>JANLTT010000033.1:0-3301 GCA_031363115.1 Gemmatimonas sp. | reverse complement strand
AGGACGACGGCCTCATCACGCGGGACGCGAAGAAGGTGCGCGTGACCACGCTCGGTCGCTTCTTCCTGCGAAATCTCTGCCTGCCCTTCGATGCGTACCTCCCGGCACGCACCGCCGATCGCGTCTTCAGTCGCACCGTGTGAGCGTAATGGTCATGCCCGCGCACCCCGTGGGACGCATCGGGCCCAATGTCCTGATTCAGACGGCGCATGCCCTCGCGCACCGTTTGGGCCGCGACACGGCCAGCCGCGTCCTGCAGGTGAGCACGCACCACACCTTCGACACCCTCCCCACCGAGATGGTGTACGAAGCGACAGCGAACGCGTTGATGCGGCACTTGGTGGAGAGCTTTGGGTTGCCCTTCGCCCGCACGGTCATGCGAGATGCGGGCGAGCGCACCGGCAACTACCTCCTCGCCAATCGCATACCCGCACTCGCGCGCCTTACGCTCCCAGCCCTGCCGACGCGCTTCGCCCTGCGCATCCTGCTCGCGGCCATCTCCCGGCACACCTGGACCTTCGCCGGCAGCGCGAAGGTGGAGATTCTTTTCGGCATGCCGGCGGTGATCTCGATCTCCAGCTGTCCGATGTGCGCGGGCATCAAGAGCGACACTCCAATCTGCGACTTCTACGTCGGGACATTCCATCGGCTCGCGCAGGCGCTGCTTGGCCCGCGCGGCTATGCCGACGAGATCACCTGTGAAGCCCGCGGCGACTCCGCCTGCCGCTTCACGATGGGAACGCGGCTGTAACTAGCGAATCACCGCGCCGGTCGCAAAGTCAAACATCGTGACCCGCCGCAACCGATAATACGCCACCCAGTACCCGCGCAGTGACTGCAGGTACTGCACCAGCGCGGCATCCTTCTCGGCCTGCGCCTGATACAGGTTGTCAATGCCGATGCGCCCAATCACATAGCGATTCTTCGCGACATCGAAGCGCTTTGCGCCCACGGTGTCCGCCTTGGCCGCAATACTCAACTGGCGACGCGCCTGCGACAGCCCAAGCGCCGCGAAGTGCGCTTCCTGCGCCGTCTGCTCACGCGTCTGCCGCCCGAGATAGTCCACGCGGTCGCTATCGAGTCGCGCCGCCTGGATGTTGCTGCTCCGCGCCCCCCACTGCACGATCGGAATGGAGACGCCCACCGTGAAGCGCTGTGCCTCGCGGAGGTCGCGATACGCCGAGTCGATTGTGCCGGCGGACTGATTGAGACCCATCGAGGCGGTCAGCGTCCCACCAAACCCATTCGCGAAACGCGCCTCGGCGATGCGGCGATCGGCCTGCACTTCCTGCAACTCCAACTCAAGCATCTGCGCACGATGCCGTTGCGCCATCTGCACCGCGACGAGCGTATCGGCCACGAACACCGGGATGTCGTTGGGCACGACGATCTCGAGCGGAGCGCCGTTGGGAAGATCCAGCTGCAGACGCAGCGCCGCCAGCGTGCGGTCATGTTCAAGGCGGGCACCATCGAGCGAGACCTGCGAACGCAACAGGGCCAGCTCGCTCTGCAGCAGGTCGTTTTCGCCAATCTTCCCGACCTCAAAACGTCCCTTGTTCAACGTGTAGAGCGTGTCGTTCACCGAGGCGTTTGCCGCAGCATTCTCAAGCCCGAGCTTGGCCGTGTAGAAGTCAAAGAACGCGTTGGCGGTGGCAATCGCCACGTCCTCCAGCGCCTCCTTGTACGCGCGCTCTGCCACATCCGCCCGCAATGCCTGCTCGCGATTGTCCCAGCGCTGGCGGTTCGGGCGCATCAAGTCCTGCCGAATGCCCACCAACACGGGCGTCGTCTGAAAGGTGCGGCTCGAGAAGGTGCCGACACGGTCAATGCGCGACAGCCCGGAGTTGATGAAGAGATCGCCGCCCGTGAATGGAATTCGCTGCGAGATCGCCATGTTCAGATCCGACTGACTCTGCTCCTGCGGGCGAAACACGGTGCTGCCGTCCTGCTGCAACACCGGGATGATCGAGCGATTGTACGACGGCAGATTCCCGCTGAGCGACACTTGGGGCATCAGGTTCGCCCCAAAGGCCCGGTCGCGCGCTCGCGCGGCATCACGCGAGGCCTTGGCCGCGAGTGCCACTGGGCCGCGCGCGTGCGCCCGTGCAATGGCCTCCTGCAAGGTCAGGCGCATCGGCGCCTGTTGCGCCGCGAGCGGGAGCGAGAGCACGGCAAGCGTGAGCGCAGCGACTACCACGACCGCGAGTGCGGACATCAAACGACGCATCGGATTCCTCATTCGTAGCGCAGGCAGACGACCGGATCCTGCTTGGCCGCGCGCCACGCGGGCACGATCCCAAACACCAATCCCACGGTCAGTGACACACCAAAGGCGACGATGATGCTCATCGCCGAGACCATCGTGCGAATGCCGGCAAACTTCTCGATCCCAACGCTGAGCCCGGTGCCCACCAGAATGCCGGCGACGCCGCCCGCCACGCTGATCAAGACCGCCTCAGCGAGAAACTGCCCGAGAATGTCCTTCTGCGTGGCACCGAGGGCCCGACGCACGCCAATCTCGCGAATGCGCTCGAGAATGGACGCGAGCATGATGTTCATGATGCCGATCCCGCCTACGATCAGCGAGATGCTCGCAATCGCACCGAGCACGACATTGAAAATCGTCTTCGCCCGCTGCTCTTGCTTGAGCAGTAACTCCGGCACCGTGACTTCAAAATCCACGACGGTGTTGTGACGACGCGTGAGCATGCGGCGCACCACATCGGCGACCTGCGGCACCTGCTTGGAATCCGCCACGCGCACGACGATACGATCGAGTTGGTGATAGTTCTCGCGCTCCGCCTTCACTTCCGCCGTCGGCTCCTCCTGCTGCTGCGGACCATCGTTGTCGCGGCTGGCAATCTCGATGGCCGCGGCCGTCACTTGTGCGCGGTTCCGGAACCGCAGCAGCATCGTGTTGAGCGGCACGAATACATCCATCCCGACATCACGCAGCCCGAGCCGCTCCGTGTTCTCCCCCGCCACCTGCCGGTCCTCAAGCACGCCGACAACCGTCAGCCAGATATCCCCGACCTTGATCGCCTTGCCAATGGGATCCTCACTCGTGAAGAAGCGCGACTTGATGCCGTGCCCGATGATCGCCACCGGCCGCCCCTTCGCCATCTGCTCCAGCGAGAAGTACGTGCCCTCGTCGAGCTGCATGTTCAGCAGCCGAAAATAGGTGCTGTCGATTCCCACCACCTTTCCCGAACGCCGCCGCCCTTCGCGCGTGATCGAGGTGTTCAACACCACTTCGGCACTGACCGACTCGACCCCAGGCACATGCGCCCGGATGGCTTCG
>JANLTT010000007.1:0-10198 GCA_031363115.1 Gemmatimonas sp. | reverse complement strand
CATTTCCGCCGCCGCCGCCGACCCCGACAACCTTCATTCGGGCGTTCTGGGCGTTGGTCTCCTCGAACTCGAAGATGCTCATCGCGCGTGGTGCTCCAGATGGGACGTGACAGGGCGGTGGACCGGGCCGAAATATAGCCTCGCCGGGGCCCGCCTTACATCCCGCTTGACGATTAAATCGAAGAAACGCAAACGGCTGGGGGACAACGGGTTGTCCACCAGCCGGATAGCGGAAAATACGATTTGTGAGGTCCCGGCGGGATGGAGGCTCAAGGATGAAGGCGAGTTGAGCGCGCCGCCGTTCACTTTCATCCTCCATCCTTCAACCTACATCCGCCCTTCTAAAACCAATCCTGCAACCAGGTCTTAAACCGATTCGCCATGTTATCCATGCTCGGCGTCGCCCCAGAGAGCGTGAGCCGGCGGCTCTTCCCCTGCGACGTCCCCAGCGACACGCGGTGCGCGCCGTACTGCACCAGCCCCGTCACGGTCGAGAAGCGCGGGCTCTGCACCGAGTCAGCAAGGCCGCCGAGGTACTCACCAGGAATGCCGATGCGCGCGCCGGTGCCGAAGATCTCGCTCGCGAGGTTGTCCATGCCCGGCTGCGCCGCCGCCCCGCCCGTCACCACCACGCCAGCCGCCAGACGCGAGAGCAAGCCTGCCTCCTCGACATCGCGCAGGACCATCTCAAAGATTTCCTGCGTGCGCTGATGGATGATGTGTGCGAGCAGTTCGCGCGGAATCTCGCGATCCCCCTGCGCAACGGTGCTCGGCAACTTGATGATCTCGCCCGTGTGCTTCACCAGCGGCTCGTACGCGGCGCCGTACTGCTCCTTCAGGCGCTCGGCGTCGATCTGCGTGACGCCCAAGCCATGCACGATGTCGCTGGTCACGTTGAGGCCGCCAAAGGCGACCGTGCCCAAGTGACGGATCTTGCCTTCGTGGAAGACGGCGACGTCAGTCGTGCCGGCGCCCATCTCGATCAACGCCACGCCGAGTTCCTTTTCGTCATCGGTGAGCACCGAGAGCGCGCTCGCCAAGGGCTCGAGCACCAGCTCGCCCACCTTGTAGCCCGCGCGCTCAACCGCCTTGCGCAGGTTCATCGCCGGGGATGACCCAATCGTGACGAGATACATCTCCGTCTCGAGACGCGTGCCGACCATGCCAACCGGATCACGCACACCCTGGTTCTTATCGACGGTGTATTCCTGCGGGATCGCGTGAATGAGCTCGCGGTCCTGCGGAATCGCCTGCGCGCGCGCCACGGCATTCGCGCGATCCACATCGGCGCGCGTGATCTCGTGCCCGGTGACGCTGGCAATGCCAGTGGACGTCATCGCCTGCACATGCTCGCCGGCGATGCCCGCATAGACTGTTTCCACGCGCGCACCCGCCATCCGCTCGGCGTCCTGCATCGCCTTGGTGATGGAGCGCTGCGTTTCCTCGATGTCGGCGACGACGCCTTTGCGCAGGCCAGTGGTGCGGGCCTGACCGACGCCGAGGATGTTCACGGTGGGATGCTTGGGCAGATCCCCCACGACCTCCGCGATCACCGCGGTGGTCTTGGCAGAACCAATGTCGAGCCCTGCAACGAGACGGTCGAGATTCATGGGGCCTGGAGTCGGACGATCATTTGATCACGGAAACGCACATCATATTCGCGTGGCTGCCAGTTGCGTCGCGTGGCATCGAGCTCCACGGGAATCACATCGGCCAGCCGTTGGGTCGTGACCGTCGAGTCTGCCAGGATGCGGAAGCCCGTGAGGACAAAGACAATGCCTCCCCGCTCCGCCCGCCGCACCTCACTCACCCGAGCAAAGAGCGCCGGCTCCGCCAGCTGCGTCTCGCCGAGCAGGCGAAGCAGCAACGTGTCCCGCGATGCGAGCACCGGCAGGTCCACGTCAATTGACGTCGGATCCACCGGCAACGAGTCCCCTGCTGCATCCGTGACCACCAATCCGCGCGGCGTACTGACCAACGCCACGGGGGGCTTCTCCGTCACGACCACAACCAGGGTACCCGGCAGCTTCCGCTTGATGTGCACCGTACGCACCTGCGGATGCGCCTGCACTCGCGCCTCGAGCGGCGACACGTCGTCCCAGACGGACGCGGTCGTGTCGACCCTCAACCTCGAAACGATTTCGTCGGGGGCCGCGTAACGGACCCCCTCGAGCTCGACGCGTCGCACGCGGAAGAAATCCATCTGCTGCAGGAGGGCGCGCCCCCACCACGGGGAGGCGAGCACGCCGAGCAGCAGCGTGAGCCGCGACAGCGTCCGCAGGCGTCGCTTCCATGTGGGCAGCGGTGCGGGCTCCGACGAACCGACGCGTGCGTCGTCCACCGGGCTAGCCTCTCCGCAGGTCCGGGCGACCGCGCACCCGCTCAGCCCCTCAGCAACGTGAGCAGTTCCGGCCCGGTCTTCGTGACGTCGCCTGCGCCAATGCTGAATACCACATCGCCCTCGCGCACAAAGCCGGCGAGCGCAGCGGCCGCGGCACTGCGCGGTCCCGTCCACTGCGGCGTGCGGCCGAGCTCCGTCATGGCATCGCTGATCAACGCGCTGGTCACTCCGGCGATCGGCTGCTCGCGCGCCGGATAGATGTCCGTCAGGAATGCGACATCGGCCAACGCGAGCGCCTCGCCGAACTCCCGTGCGAAGTCGCGCGTGCGGCTGAAGAGATGCGGCTGAAAGCAGGCCACGATGCGCCGCCCCGGGAAGGCTTCGCGCGCCGCCGCCAGCGTGGCGCGCACTTCCGTGGGATGATGCGCATAGTCGTCCACCATCTCAATGCCCTTCGCGTTGCCCAGCCGCTCAAAGCGTCGCTCGGCTCCCACGAACTTCTCGAGCCCGGGCGCCATCTGCTGGACGGTGAGTCCCCACGGACCAATGCCGCAGGCTAACGCCGCGAGTGCGTTGCGCACATTGTGCAGCCCCGGCACGGCGAGCTTCACCTCGCCCATCTCCTTGCCGTCGTAGCGCACATGAAACACCGTGCCGCCATCCACATGGCGCACGTCGTACGCGACGAGCCGCGCGTCGGGGCTCGTGATGCCATAGCGAATCACTTCCGCCGTCGCCGGACTCGGCAACGCATTCGCGCCCGGGTCATCGGCGCACAGCACCACGTACCGCGCACGCTTCACATACTCGCTAAAGGTCGCGGTGATGTCGGCGAGGTCGGCGTAGATGTCGAGGTGATCGGCTTCGACATTGGTGACCACCGCCACCGTGGGCCAGAGCGCGAGAAAGGAACGATCGTACTCGTCGGCTTCCACCACGAAGACATCGTGATCGCCCTGCGAGAGATTGCCGCCCCACGCACGCACGCGCGCGCCCACCACACCGGTTGGTGCCTTCCCCGCGGCGGCGAGCGCCTCGGTGGTCATCACGGTCGTGGTGCTCTTGCCATGCGTGCCCGCGATGCCAATGAGCATGCCGCCGGCGGTCGCTTCGGCCAATGCTTCGGCGCGACGAATCACGGGGACACCCGCGGCGCGCGCGGCAGCCAACTCCGGATGATCTTTCGGCACCGCACTCGTGACCACGATTGCGCGATGTCCCGCGACATGCGCGGGATCATGGCCGGTGTGCACCGCAACGCCAAGCGCGGCCACGTCAGCGGCACCCGCAGGGTTCTGGTCGCAACCAGTGACAACCGCGCCGCGCCGATGACACAGCTCGGCGAGCGCGCTCATGCCCGCACCGGCAATCCCCATGAAGTGCACAGGGCGCGGATCGGAAGAATCAAGTAGTGGCATTACCGTGAAAGATATGCGGCGATATGCCGCGCAATCTCCTCGGCTGCCTGCGGCCGTCCACGTCCCTTGGCGGCCGCACTCATATTTGTGATGCGTTTTGGGTCGCCGAGGAGCGCGCAGACTTCGTCCTCGAGGTGCTGGGGGGTGAGCCGCGACTGCGGGAGATGCACCGCCGCCCCTGCTGCCTCGAGGACCTTTGCGTTGGCCGACTGGTGGTCGTTCGCCGCGCTCGGCAACGGCACGATGACCATCGGCACGCCCCACGCGCAGAGCTCGCTCGTCCCCATCATCCCGCCGCGCACGAGAGCGACATCTGCCACGGCGTAGGCTTCGCTGATGGGCGAGAGATACGGGACCACGCGCACATCGGCGCGATCAAGATGCGAATAGGCGTCGAACTGCGCCTTACCCGTCGCCCAGAGCAGGCACATGCCCGCGGGAATGCCCCGCTCCACCCACGCCGCGACGGCCTGGTTGATCGCGCGCGCACCGCCAGAGCCCCCGAACACCAAGAGCACCTGCGCCGAGGCGGGAAATCCCCAGCGTGCCCGCGCCTCGGCGCGAGCCGGCCGGATGTCCGGAGGAGGCTCAATCGGATTGCCGGTATCCACAAAGGCACCGCGCCCTTGTGGTAAAAAGCGCTGGGCCTCGGGAAAGCCGAGGTAGTTCTCACGCGTGAAGCGCGCGCCCCACCGTGCGGTGATGCCCGGAATGGCGTCGCCAATGTGCTGCACCGACGGAATGCCGCGACGCGACGCCCACAGCAACGCGAGTCCGGCGGCGTAGCCACCCGTGCCAACCACCATCTGCGGCGGCCGCTCGCGCGCCGCCGCATCGAGCCGCGACCAACTCGCGGCGGCACCACGAATCGTGCGCCAGTTCTTCCAGAGCTGCGGGCGATACAACGGATGCAGATCGAGCAGGAGGTGCGGGAACTCGGTCGTCGGCAGCACATCGCGCTCGATGCCGCGCATCGCGCCCACGAAGAACGGCTGCACGTCAGCGCGCGCGCGCACCATCGCCCGCGCAATCGCGAGTCCCGGATACAGATGCCCACCCGTCCCGCCACCACTGAACCAGACGTGCACGGGAGCCATGATCGCCTAGCGACGCATGCGGAGCGGATCTGACGCGTTGGCGCCCATCACGCGCTCCTGCGTGCTCCCGATGTTCACGAGCATTCCCGTCATCACGAGCGAGAGGAGGATGTTGGAGCGCCCATAGGACACGAACGGCAACGTGAGGCCCGTCGTCGGCAGCAGCCCAATCACCACCCCGATGTGCAGGAAGGCGGTGATGACCATCGTCACGGTGAGCCCAATGGCCACGAACTGCGTGAAGGGCGTGCGTGCCTGCTTCGCGATGCGGAAGCCAAGCCAGCCCCAGAGCGCGAAGACGCTGATCAGCCCCACGATCCCGACAAAGCCCCATTCCTCACCGATGTTGCTGCCGATGAAGTCATTGTATGGGAGCGGGAGAAATCCATACTGCTGACGCCCCTGCCCAAAGCCCACGCCGAACATGCCGCCCGAGCCCACCGCAATCAGCGACTGCGTGAGCTGATAGTTCACTTCGGCTTCGGCTCCCGACGCACCGGCAAAGCCGAGCAGACGACGCATGATGTACTCAAGGCGATTGATCTCACTCCACACAATTGGCAGCGACAGCGCGCCGAGAAAGACAAAGTGCCCAATGCGCGCGCCGGCGGCGAAGAGCATCGCCCCCATGACGAGCGCGTAGAAGAGGATGACCGAGAAGTCGGGCTGCAGCGCGCAGAGAATGCTCAGCGCAATCAGGATGACGCCGAACGGCATGAGACCCTTCGTGAGGCGACGCAGGCCCTCCTGCCCCCCCTTCTTTACGATGAGCATCGCGGTCCAGATCACAATCGCCAACTTGCCGAACTCGGAGGGCTGCATGGAGCCACCGAGCAGGAAGCGCTTGGAACCATTGATGCGCGGCGCGATCTGCGACGGCATGCCGGGAATCACGATGATCAGCATAGTGAAAATCGCCAGCCACATCATTGGCCAGGCGAAATCCTTCCAGCGCTCCGCGTCCACCTTCGCGAGCACGGCGAAGGCCACGAGGCCCACGCCGACGCCCATCATCTGACGCGCGAGAAAGTACCAGCTTTCCTGACCGAGCTGCACGGCGACAATTGAGCTGGCAGAGTAGAGCGTGGTGAGTCCGAAGACGAGCAGCGCCGCCGTGAGGACGACGAGCCCCTTCGCCTCACCGCTCAGGCGCCAACGCACACGGGTGCCGGTGGCGGCCACCGCACGCTGACCGGCATATGGCGTCTGAAGCGCGGAGTCCGGGCCCCAGACATCACCCACGGCGCTCACAGTCCCAGGGCGAGCGCGCGGAAGGTGGCGCCTCGCTCCTCGAAGTTCGTAAACATGTCGTAGCTCGAACAGGCGGGGGCCAGCAGAACGGTGTCCCCCGGACGCGCGAGTGCGCGAGCGCGAGCCACCACGTGTTCAAATGACGATCCACCCCGCTCTACCGCCACGTGCCCCTCAAGATCCCGCATGACGATGTCTTCGGACTCGCCGTAGGCAATGACCTGCCGCACTCGACCGCGCATCACGTCGAGCAATGCGCTGTACGGTTCGCCCTTGTGCCGTCCACCCAACAGGAGGATGGTCGGACGCTCCATGGCCGCGATGGCCACGCGTGACGCACCAACATTGGTTGCCTTGGAGTCATTCACCCAGAGCACGCCATCGCGCTCGCCAACTGGCTCAAGCCGATGCGACGGCGCCCGGAAGCTCTGCAGTCCCACCGCGAGCTTCGCGCGCCCCATCGCCGTCCGGTGCGCCGGTAGCGCCTCCCACACCGCAAGGGAGGCACAAAGCGCATTCGCCACGTTGTGCGCCCCCAGCAACGGCAGGAGGTCACGCTCCAACAGCGGGGCGCCATGCAGCATGAGCAGACGCGTGGCCGCATCGTAGTATGCGTCAGCCGTGGCATCGGTGAGCGAGAAGGTCCGCGCGATACCCGGCACCATCGCCGTGCGGCGCATCACTTCCGTGTCATCCGCATTCACGATGCGCACCGAATGGCTCTCCGCATTGCAAAAGAGCAACTCCTTGTCCCGGTAGTAGGCATCGAGCGAGTCGTACCGATCCAAATGGTCCGGCGCGAGATTGGTCAGCACCGCCACTGTTGGGGCCACCGACGGCGTGTCGTGCAGCTGGAACGAGCTCAGCTCAAGCGCCAGCAGAGCGGGCGGCGTCCCCTTCGCAATCTCCGCGAGCGGCGTCCCGATGTTCCCCGCCTCAACCACAGCGACGCCCAACGCGTGCCCGAGGTGCGCCACCATTGACGTCACGGTCGTCTTGCCATTCGTGCCCGTGGTGCCGACGTAAGGCACGCCTTGCAGCCCGCGGAGGCCAATCTCGATCTCACTCACGATCGGCACGCCCGCCGCGCGGGCCGCCGCCAACGCGGGAACGCCCGGCGGCACGCCAGGACTCACCACCACGAGGGCGCAACGCGCGATGCGTTCGAGATCGTGCGCGCCAAGCTGCACGCTGATGCCGAGCGCACGCAGTGACTCCGCGACGGATTCAAGCGCGGCGCCAGTCCCGCGATCGGAGAGGTACACCGCACCGCCCGCCGCGCGCAGCAATCGCGCCACCGACGCCCCGCTGCGCCCAATTCCGATGACCGCGACTTCGCCGGCCGCGATGGTCTCCGCGAGCGACGGGAGCGTCTGCGTCACCGGATCTTCAGCGTCGAGAGCGCCACGAAGGCACAGAGGATGCCCAAAATCCAGAAGCGCACCACCACCTGTGTCTCCGGCCAGCCCTTCAGCTCGAAGTGATGGTGAATGGGCGCGCGAAGAAAGACGCGATTGGCCTTCGCGTACTCCATGCCGAAACGGGCCTTCCGATACTTGAACGCCGAGCGCTGAATGATCACCGACATCGTCTCGGCGACAAAGACGCCACCGAGGATCAGCACGAGGAACTCGCTCTTGAGCAGAATCGCCACCGAACCAAGTGCGCCGCCGAGCGCCAGCGAGCCCGTGTCTCCCATGAAGACTTCGGCTGGGTGCGCGTTGTACCAGAGAAAGCCACCCGCCGCACCAAACACCGCGGAGCAGAAGATCGTGAGTTCGCCGGCGCCGCGCAGATAGATGAGTCCGAGATACTCGGAGGCATCCACGCGTCCCATCACGTAGGCAAAGACCGCGAAGGTGAGCATGGCGATGGCCATCAGCCCGGCCGCGAGTCCGTCGAGCCCGTCGGTGAGATTCACCGCATTGCTTGTTCCCGTCATCACGAAGGTGACGAACGGCAAATACAGCCACGGCCAGATCGGCTCGACGAGTACGTACTTATAAAATGGCAACGTCGTCGCGGCACCCGGGAGATTGTTCACCGGGAACTGCCACAGGAAATAGCCGAGCGCGAGACCGATGGAGATCTGCCCGGCGAGCTTGTAGCGCTCCACCAAGCCGCGATTCTCCTTCCCTTCCCGCTTCTGCTTCAGCTTGAGATAGTCATCGAGAAAACCAATCGCACCCATGAGCACCGTCACGGCGAGCGCGAGCCAGACGTAGATGCTGCGGAATTGCATCCAGAGCAGCGTCGAGCCAACGACCGCCGCGATGATGATCAGCCCGCCCATCGTCGGCGTCTTGCCTTTGCCGGCATGCGAGTCAGGCGTGCCGGCACGCACGACCTGGTGCACCTGCATCGTGCGCAGCCGCCCGAGAAACCAGGGGCCGACGATGAAGCACAGGAGCAACGACGTGATCGCCGCTCCCGCCGCGCGGAACGAGATGTAGCGGAAAATGTTGAATCCGCTTTCGAATTCGGTCAGCGGAAGCAGGAACTCGAAGAGCATTAGGTCGTCGCCCAGGAAGTAAGGAGCGGCAGGAGTCGTTCGAGGCGGACCCCGCGCGATGCCTTGAGCAGAATCGCCGCATCCGGTGCCAAGCGCGGCACCAATAGCGGCCAGAGATCATCCACATCGTTCGCGATAAGCACGCGGCCCTCGGCGGCGCCGAGCCCCTGCAACCCTTGCAACGCAGGCCCAAACTCCCCAATGCCGCACACCAGCTCGGCCCCGCTCGCCAATGCCGCTTCCGCTACCTCGCGGTGCGCCCGTTCGCTCGCGTCCCCGAGCTCGCGCATCGTGCCCAGCACTGCCACTCGTTGACGCCCGTGCGCGACCTCGCGCAACAGCTCAATCGCCGCCCGCGCCGACCCCGGATTGCTGTTGTAGCAGTCGGTCACGAGCAACGCGGCGCCGAGCGCTCCGACGTCGGAGCGCATTGGCGGCTGCGGCATGCGCGCGATTCCCGCCGCAGCATCCGCCGGGTTCACGCCGAACTCGCTGGCCACCGCCAACGCCAGCGCGGCGTTGCGCAGGTTGTGCGTCCCCGGCAGCGGCACCTCGACGCGGCGCCCTTCCCATTCGAGCCATCCACGTCCATCAGCGTTGAGCCCATACGACGTCGCCTGACGCATGCCCTCGCCGAGTCCGGCGGTCACGATGCGCATCGCCTTTGCGCGAGCGAGCGCGACCACATCGGCTTCGGAGGCAGGCACGACCGCGATCGGGGCGTCGTCGCAAAGCGAGAGTTCCTCAGCCATCACGCCAAGCAGGTCACCAAACCCTTCGAGATGCTCTTCCTGCACCGTCGTAACCAACGCGACGTCGGGGCGGATGATCTCGCGCAGAATGGCAATCTCGCCAGGCTCGTTGGTGCCCGCCTCGATGACCGCGACATCGGCGGCGTCATCGAGCGCGAGCAAGGTCATCGGCACGCCGATGCGATTGTTGAGATTGCCCGTGGTGGCGTGCACCGTGAACCGGCTCCCGAGCGCGGCCTTCAGCAGCTCCTTGGTGCTGGTCTTGCCATTGCTGCCACCGACGGCAATCACCGGACGTGCCCACGCCTCGCGACGATACCGCCCCAGCGCACCGAGCGCGACGAGGGTGTCCGACACTGCGAAGATGGGCACGCCGCGCAGTGGCGCGCGCGTGATGTCTTGCACCACGAGCGCTGCCGCCCCCGCAGCAATCGCCGCCTCGAGGTGATCGTGTCCGTCAAAGCGTTCGCCCTGGAGCGCCACGAAGCACTCCCCCGCGCGCAGGGAGCGCGTATCGGTGGAGACGCCGCTAATTGGACGCGCGTCGTAGGCGCCAGGAATGCCGAGGGCGCGCGCGACGCGCGCGAGGGTCCAGAAAGGCGCTTGGCTCATCGTCCCGGTCCAGCCAGAAGCGCCTTCACAATCTCGGCTTCGTCAAAGGGATGCGAGGTCGTGCCGCGAATCTGGTAGGTCTCGTGCCCCTTCCCCGCGAGCAGCACCAGATCGCGCTGCGGATCAGCAAGCCCAATTGCATGGGCGATGGCCGCGCGACGGTCCTCGATTCGCGTGTACGTTCCCGGCGCGAGTGGCGCGCAGACGTCATCGAG
>JANLTT010000237.1:0-7418 GCA_031363115.1 Gemmatimonas sp. | reverse complement strand
CGAGATAGCAAACGACCGCGTCCGGCAACTTATCCGGATCAATCTTCCCCCACGACACCGCCTCCGCGGGAGTCGCACCCGACAAGCCGCCAGTGTCCGGACGCGCATCCGTAATCTGCAGAAAGTAGTCGTGCCCCTTCTCATCAATACCGAGCACTTCCTGAATCTGCGGCTCCGTCTGCAGCGCAAAGTTCTTCGGCGATCCACCGCCAGCGATGAGAATCCCACTCTCGCCACCATTCCGCTTCGCGTGCAACACAATCGAAGCCGTCTCGTTCACGTCCTTGTTCGGATCAATGACGCAGGTCCCGCCCTCAAGCGCGAGCGCCGCGACATTCATGCCGATGCTCGAATCGCCCGGTGACGACGTGTAGATCGGCACACCGCAGCGATACGCCGCCGCGAGCAACGACTTCTGCGGAATGCCGAGCGCCTTCTCGCGCTCCACGAGGTACTTGCCACAGAGATGATGGAACTCCGCCGAGGACATCGTGCGCTGGAACTCCGGCGCACGGATGATCTTGCGGAAGAAGGCATCGGTGCTGAGCAACACATCGTAGTCGAAGAACACGTCGTAGATGCGCACGACTCCTTCTTCGCGCAGCACAGTATCACTCGCGTTCGGATTGCCGCGGTGCATCGAAAGGCCGAGCCCGAAGTGCGTGTCGTGATACAGATTCGCGCCCGTGGAAATAATCCAATCCACGAAACCCGCTTCCATCAGCGGGATGATCGTGCTCATGCCGAGCCCGGCCGGCGTGAGCGCACCAGTCAGCGTCATGCCGACGGTCACGTTCTTCTCGAGCATCAGCTCGGTGAAGAGTTGGCACCCTTCGCGGAGACGCCCGGAGTTGTAGCTCTGGAAGGCGCCGTCCACGAGTTGCACCACGGTCTCGGTGCCATCAATCTTGCGCGGGTCAATCTTCTTGCCACGCAGGAAGCTGCTCTGCGCCTTGGTCCCGACCTTGGGGCTCTTGAACTCGCGCTGTTCGGCGGCCTTCTTCTGCTCGGCTTTGTTGCCACCGGCACTCGCCTTGGAGCCCGCGGCCTTCGACGCGCTCGTGGACGCTGCGGGCTTCGCTGCCGACTTCGCACCATGCCGCGAAGCCTTGAACCCGCCACGCTCGCGCGCCGGAGCCGTCTTCTTACTCGCCATCCTTTTTTATCCTTGCCCGATGACGGGCCGTCTTGAGCTGCAGTTCATAGGCTTCGGCCACGACGCGCGCGGCTTCCTTGGGATCGTCAGTTACCACCATCAGGTCCATATCCCCGGGCGAAATCTTTCGCTCGGCTAACACACGCGATTGAATCCAGCGCACCAATCCCGCCCAGTACTGCTTGCCAAAAAGCACGACGGGGAACTGCGAGATCTTGCCGGTCTGAATCAGCGTCAGCGCCTCGAAGAGTTCATCGAAGGTCCCGAATCCGCCCGGGAAAATGATGAACGCGCTCGAGTACTTGATGAACATCGTCTTGCGCACCGCAAAATAGCGGAAGCCCACGAGGGTATCGACATACGGATTCGAGCCCTGCTCGAATGGCAACTCGATGTTGCAGCCATACGAGGGCGCGCCTGCGAGCTTCGCTCCCTTGTTGGCCGCTTCCATGATGCCTGGGCCCGCACCGGTGATGATGCTGAAGCCCTTCTCGCCGAGCAGACGCGCCGTCTCGACGGCGGCGAGATACTGCGGATCGTCGGGATGCGTGCGCGCCGAGCCGAAGATGGAAACGCCCTTCTCGATCGCCGCGAGTTTATCGAAGCCTTCAATGAACTCCGACGTGATGCGCATGACGCGCCAGGGATCGGTCGAGCGGAAATCGCTCTTCGGGCCGCCGTACTGGAGGAGGCGTTGATCTTCAGTCAGGGCCCAGGAGAAGTCGCCGATCGAGTCGTCGTTGGCGCCGCGCTGCAGCACTTCGTCCGTGATTGCGGGCATTGCCTTTGACGCGCGGAAGCCCTCGTCCATGCGCGCCTTGAGTCCGGCAAGGGAATCCTTGGCGGCGGCGTCCATCCGCTCGGCGTTCGCCGGCTTGCCGGAGGCGGTGCGCGCGCGCGTCGGCGACTCGGGGCCAGGGACGGCGCTCGCCGCCTCGGCGGACTTCTTCGCAGCCCGCTTGGGCGGCGCTTTCTTCGCGGCCGGCTTTGGCGTCGCCTTCTTCGCGGCCGGCTTCGTCGCGGCCTTCTTCTTGGGTGTCCGTTTGGATGCCATGTGGAATGAAGTTTACGTTGACACGTGACTCTCTGCATCATCGTCGCCGACGGCGCCCGCCCCGATACCCTCTTTGGGGCGATGGACGCCGGCCACCTCCCCGCCCTCGCGCAGCTGCGCGCGGAGGGGAGCGCGCACACGGTGAGCTCGGTCTTTCCCTCGGTGACGGGGAGTGCCTACACCCCGTTTTTGATGGGGCTGCACCCTGGGCGCGCGGGATTGCCGGGGCTCCGCTGGTACGATCGCACGCGGTCGGCTACGAAGTGGCCCGCCTACTCACGGAGCTATGTGGGAGCAGGGGCGGTGCGCGCCGACGCCGATCTCACGACGGAGTACCGCACCCTCTTTGAGCACGAGCCGCGCTCACTGGGCGCCTTCACCTACGTGGGGCGTGGGCTCGACTACGAACGACGCGTTGGCGCGGGATGGATTCCCTTTGGCGCGAAGATGGCGTGGACGCACTTTCGCGGCGACTTGGCGTCGTGGATGCGCTTTGATCGATGGATTGGCGAGGAGTCCATCGCACGAATCATGCGGCAGCGACCGCGGGTGGCGTTCATTGCGCATCCAGGAATCGACAAACAATCGCACCGCTTTGGCGCCGCGCATCCGGCGGTGGTCGACTCCATGCGCACGGTGGATTCCACGGTGGCGCAGTTGAGAGCTCAGTTCGCCCGCGCCGGGCGCGCAGATGAGCTCGAGATCTGGATTGTGAGCGATCACGGCCACGCTGATCTGCATGGGCACGAGGATCTCTCGGGCCTCATTGCCTCGTGGGGACATGCCGTGCGTGTGCATCCCTGGGTGATTGGCGGGCGCGATGTCGCGGTGATGGTGAGCGGAAATGCGATGGCGCACCTGTACTTGGAGTTGGATCGCACGGTGAGGCCAGGGTGGGATTCACTGCGTGCGCGCTGGACCCCGATGCTCAATCAATTGCTGGCGCGCGAGTCGGTGGATCTCGCGGTGGTGCCCGTGTCGCCAGGTCTGTGCGAAGTGCATGGACGCGGGCGCGGACATGCCGTGGTACGCGCGGAGATGGGTGCTGGTGCGCCCTCGCACGACAGGCGCTTGTCGTACCATCGCGAGAGTGGTGACCCACTTCGCCTCGGCATGGACCTCAATTCGCTCACCGCGAACGAATCGTGGGAGGCAACCATCGCCACTGATTATCCCGATGCGCTCGTGCAGGTATTGGCAATCAGCGACGCCCCGCGCGCGGGCGACATCATTCTCTCGGCGTCACCAGGGTGGGACCTGCGCACGCGATGGGAGCCAATTGTGCATGCATCGGGGCATGGCGCGCTGCACCGCGAACAGATGCTGGTGCCGTTGGTGATGTCGAGTGCGCCACGTACAACGCCGCGGCGCACCACTGACGTGTTTCCGAGTGCGCTCGCGGCGCTCGGGCTCGCCATTCCCGCGGGACTCGACGGCGAGTCGTACCGCTAGACGGTTTCTTCGCTGGACGCGACCGGCTCACCAGAAGTACGCTCAAGCAACGCACGCAACTGTTCGGCGAGCGCGCGCTGCGACGCACGCAACGGATCCAGCCGATCCCCAATGAATCGCCGCAGCATGTAGCGACGAATCGCGGTCCACATGGACTGCCGACGCTCGCCAACCGCGAGCGCAGCGAACGCCCAGAACGGCTGCGCGAGCGCAAAGAGCACGCCCGCAGTCCACCCCGCCCAGATCCCCATCACAATCGACGTAATCAGAATCCAGATCGGGAAAGCCACGCCGCCCACGAGAATGCGATGCGTCACGACGGTGTCATCGCCCTCGCGACGCGCGGTGTAGTCGGCGCCCCACACCGCAAGTTGCTTTGGCGGCCAGAAGAAGACGGCACCCACGAATGAGATCGGCAACAACGGCACGAGCGGCAACTTGCGAAGCATCCAACGCGCCGCTTCTCCAGTCGTGATGGTCGTGACAAGATCTTCCGGCGTGAGATCGAGCTTCTGCAACGCACGACCATGCGCACGCAACTCCATCGCCGTCTCGCGCCAGGGATGCTCCTTCCCCTCGCGCAATTCGCTCAACGCGTCCGTGATCACACGTAGTCGCTCGACTTCAGCCGCCGGCGAATTCTCCGCACCGAATTCGGCGCGCCACACCGCCTCAGCGGTGCGCACCAGCGGTTCATCTTCCCATTGCTCGAGATTCACCGAGACGCGCCGCATCGCCTGCTCAATCCGATCCGTCAACGCCCGCACCGTGGTGCGGTCATTCACATCGCGCACGAGATCATTCCACCGGAACGGCTCGCCGATGATCACATGCGCCTCGGACCGAAAGGCATCGCGATCGCGAAAGACGAGCCCCACCGCGATGATCGGAAAATCGTGCTGGAGCTGAGCCGAGGCGCCAATCGCCATGCGGGCCGCCCCGGTCTTGAGCGGAGCGAGGCGGGAGGCCGAGTGGGAGATCCCTTCGGGAAAGAGTCCGACCATGTCCCCATCGGCCAGCACCCGATGGACCTCGCGGAAGGAATCGAGATTCTGGGAGACCAGGGTCGGGTCGTCCTGCTGCCGGTAGACCGGTACCGACCCCACCCCGCGGACCAACCAGCCGATTAACGGGTGGCTGAACAGGGGGGCCTTGGCCAGGAAACGGACGTTTCGGCCCGCGGTGGCAGCGACTAAAGCGGGGTCTACCAACGAGTTATTGTGGTTTGCCACCAGCAAAACTGCCCCCTCGGGGGGAATCCGCCCCCCCGCCACCGTAATCCGGTAGTAGGAGCGGACGGCCAACTCGCCGATGAGGGGCATTGCGCGGTAGAGCCACATGGGGCGGAAACCTAGCCGTTTTGCCTATCATTAGTGATATCCGCACACCCGCGCGCGCGCGGCATCCATGTTGCAGTAGTTCATGGGCATCGTCTCCCGTACAGCATACTCTGTCCGGGTGCCCCAAAAATCGGCGGGTCAAACCGCCCTAAGTCTTGGTACTGCTTTGATTTACCTCGTTATCGTTGGCGCGGCGACCCCCCCGTTCTTCTCCGGGTCCCGCGTATGATGACCGTCCCCGCTTTCCTGCGTCGCCGCCTCCCCAGCCTCCTGGTGGTGGCCGCGTCGGCGTTTTTGACGAATTGCAGCCTCGATGAGCTGCTTTCGCCGACCGCCCTGGGCACCCTCAACATCGCCCCGCTGGGACTGGTGGACTCGGCCCGCGTCGGCAGCACCTCGCCGCGCACCACGACGGTTGCACTCACCATCACCGGCACCGTTCCGACGCTGAAGTTCGGCGTCACCGCGGAGTTGGGGAGCGCGTGGATCACCGGTGGGCTGGGTGTTGGGACCGCGCCGAACGATCTCACGATTACGCTGAATCCTGCTGGTCTCGCGGTCGGTGAGTACTCCGACACGCTGCGCTTCACCAACGACGGTCCCGATGCGCGCCTCGTGCGCGTGCCGGTGACGCTCAAGATCCTTCCCTGCGCCGTGACCGAGCTCGCCTCCGTTCCGGCAACTGCCTCAGGCGTACTGACGGCCGAAGATTGCGCGGCCACTGGGCAGACCGATCGCTTTGCGAAGCGGTTTCGTTTTACCGGCACTGCGGGTGATTCAATCTCCGCACGCGTTGGGCCGAGTGCCTTTGCGGCGCGCGTGTCGCTGCGTCGTGAAGGTGCGGCGACTGCGCTGGCGACGAGCGATGTGTGCCCGAGCGTGGGCGATGGCGCCTGCGTGCGGTATGTGCGGCTAACAGAGACTGGTGCGTATGAAGTCGAAGTGACGTCGGCATCGCCGCGCGTCACCGGCACCTTTGAGTTGAGCGTGACGCGTCCGCGTGCGCCCTCTGCGCCCACGACCCTTTCGCAGCGCTCGGCGACCGATCTCACGAGCGTGATTGCCGCTGGCGCCTCCATTGGCACCGATCGCATCGCACTGCAGGGCGCGATTGCCGATGCCGATCGTGATTCGCTTCGTTTGCAGATTGAGTTGCGCCCGTTGGCCACGCCGTTCAGCAACGTGGCAACGAGCACGACCGCTCTGACACGCGCCGCGACCATTGCGAACACCGTCACGGGGCTGCTCGACAATACGCAGTATCGCTGGCAGGCGCGCACGGTTGATCAAACGGGACGCGCCAGCGCCTGGGTGCCGTTCGGCACGGGCACGACGGACTTCTCGATTGGTGTGGCCGAAGCGCCGAGCGCGCCGACCTTGCTCGTGCAGCGCCGCAGCGATGGTGTCACGCCAATCGCGGTGGGCGCGACGACGAACGAGCCGATTGTGCGACTTGGCGCGACGGTGAGCGATCCCGATCCGTCCGATCAGATTCGTCTCGAGTTCGAAGTGCGCACCGTGGGCACGCCGTTCACGAATGTCGCGACTCAGTCGAGCGCGCCGAATCCGTCGGGGACGGCGGTGTTGACCTCGGTGGCTGGACTCGTGGACAACGGGCAGTATCGCTGGCAGGCGCGCGCCGTGGATCAAACCGGACGTGCGAGCGCCTGGGTCTCGCTCGGAGGCACGGGCGCGCACTTCCGCACCGCGATTCCGCCGGCAACGCTCGCCTTTGCGCAGGAGCCCACGAATGCCAACGCGGGTGCGGCGCTCACGCCGGCCGTGCGCGTGGCGGTGCAGGATCTCAATGGCAACACGCTCGCGAGCTTCAATGGAGCGGTGACGATTGCCCTTGCGGCGAACCCATCGGGCGCGACGCTGAGCGGAACCAAGACCGTCACGGCGGTCTCGGGCATCGCGAGCTTCACGGATCTCTCGCTCGATAAGGTCGCCGCGGGCTACACGCTGCGCGCAACTGTGGGCCTGCTGGAGCGTTCGTCGGCGAGCTTTGCGATTACGTCGTCGGCTGCGGATCGCATGGAGCTCGGTGCGGTGCCGACGACGATTGTCGCGGGCACGACCTTCGCGCCGGCCTTGCAGGTGACGGTGCGTGACGCGCTCGGCAACGTGGCGACGGGCTTCACTGGGAACATTACGATTGCGCTGGCGCCCAATGGCGTGGATGCGCAGCTCCTGGGCACCACGACCGTGGCGGCCGTCGCGGGTGTCGCGACCTTCAGCGATGTGCGCATCGAGCGCGCGGGTGCTGATCTCACGCTCCTCGTGACGGCTGCGGGGCTCGCGAATGTCTCGAGCGCGCCGCTCACCGTGACGCCGGCCGCGCCGAATGCTCTGCGCATTGTCACGTTGCCGAATGCGACCGCGGCGAGCGGCGTGCCCTTCGCGCAGCAGCCCG
>JANLTT010000004.1:0-5885 GCA_031363115.1 Gemmatimonas sp. | reverse complement strand
CGGCTGCTCGTCATCGTCAACGCCATGGTCCGCAAGAACGAACGGTGGCAGGCATCCACGCCCGCCACCGCTTGACTTCCAACACAGCCTCTCCGTGGTAAAGCCGTTTAGAAGAGGCAAAATCCACACGAAGGCAAGAAGGGGGCCGTGACCAAGTAGAGTCACGGCCCCCTTCGTGCCTTCCTGTGAAAAAAGCCCTACGCGGAAATGTGCGTATGCCTCAACCCATGCCCGCGCGAATAGGCAGCCACGACCTTGCCATACGCCCCCTCGTCCGTCGACGGCCACGTAAACGGCAGCGTCCCCACAAAGTCGTAGTCGCCGAGCAACACATCAGCCACGCCGGCCCCTTCCGACCCCGGCAACCACGCGACCACAAAGGCCGGAGACGCCGCCAACTCCGCATTCGTCAGCAACGGCCGCCCGCAGATCAACACCGTCACCACGGGAATCCCGAGCGCACGAATGCGCTGGATCGTCGCCAGATCCTCCGGGTGCCGCTTCGCCAGCTCAAGGCTGTGTCCATATGGCGCGAGGTTCGTCATGGTCTGCATGCCCGATCCTCGCGCCACCGCCCCGCCCTCGCGTATGTCGCCCATGCCTTCGGCGTAAGGCTCCTCGCCGATGACCACGATGGCGACGTCATGCCTGCCCGCGTCGGCTGCCATGCCGTCGCGGCTCAACTCCGCCTGCGGCGCGGCCGCGCGGATCCCTTCCCAGATCGACGTGCCGCCGATGATCCGGTCGTTGCCGTGCGTTCCCTGCCAATCCACGGTGAAGCCACCACACTGGTGGCCGCGGTCGTCGGCGTTCTTGCCCGCCACGAGAATGCGCGCGTCGCGGGAGATCGGGAGGACGTTCGCCTCGTTCTTCAGCAGCACCAGTGACTTCCGCACGGCCTCGCGTGCAATCTCTCGGTGGGCGGCGCCGCCGAACGATGGGCTGTTCGCCCACGGGCGCTCCGCCGGACGCACCCGCTCAAACAAACCGGCCCGCGCTTTCACCTCGAGAATGCGACGCACCGCATCATCAATGCGCGACATCGGGATGCGGCCGCTCTCGACGAGCATCCGCAACGTGTCGAGCATCTGCTTCCAATGCAACGAGACCATCACCATGTCCACGCCGGCGTTGATGGCCGTTTCGAGCGACGTGGCAAGGTCATCGGCGAGCTGATCCACGCCGTCCCAGTCGGAAATCACGAAGCCGTCAAAGCCGAAGCGCCCCTTCAGGACGTCCGTCAGGAGAAAGCGGCTCCCGTGGCACTTCTCGTTGTTCCAGCTGTTGAACGACGCCATCACCGTCAGGGCCCCGGCCTCAAGTGCCGGGAGGTATGGTGCGGCGTGCGTGCGCATCAGTTCGTCTTCGCTGATCGCGGTGTTGCCCTGGTCCACGCCGCCGGCCGTGCCACCATCGCCGATCCAGTGCTTGGCGCAGGCAATCACGCCGTGGTCATCGAGTGCACCCTGCAAGCCGCGCACGTACTGTGCGGCGTACGACGCCACGACGGCCGGGTCCTCGGAGAAGCTCTCGTAGGTGCGCCCCCACTTGATGTTGCGCACCACGGCGAGCGTCGGCGCGAAAGTCCAGTCGAGGCCGGTCGCGAGCACCTCCTCCGCACAGACCCGTGCCAAGCGCTCAATCAACTCCGGATCGCGCGCCGCGCCGAGTCCGATGTTGTGCGGCAGGACCACGGCGCCGAGCACATTGGCATTGCCGTGAATCGCATCGATGGCATACAGCACGGGAATCGGCAGGCGTCCGTCGTCCGTGCGCATGGAGGCCTGCCAATACGCGTCATGCATCTCGACCCAATCGTTCACGCGATTGCTGCCGGGCACGGAGCCGCCGCCGCTGAGCACGGAGCCGAGGTGGTAGCGGGCCACATCGTCGGGAGTGGTCGAGGCGCGCTCGGACTGAATCATCTGTCCGAGCTTGTGTTCGAGGCGCATGCGGCCGAGCAGTTGCTCGGCGTGCGTCTTGGCATCCATGGGAGTCGGGGTCGCAGGCATTGGAGGGAAAATCAATCCACGAGGGAAAATTCGGTACGAAGGTCGCACTCGCTACTGCCACCGATCCACGCGTGGAAGTGCCCGGGCTCTACCACGCGTTGCATGGTGCGGCCGGCAAAGGAGAGGTCGTCGAAGCGCAGCGTGAAGGAAACGGTTCGCCGCTCCCCCGGGCTGAGATGGACGGTCTGAAAGCCCTTCAGTTCACGCACCGGGCGGGTGACGCTTCCCACGAGGTCGCGCACGTAGAGCTGCACGACTTCGTCCGCCGCCCGCGGGCCCGTGTTGAAGACATCGGCGAGAATCGTGATGGTGCCATCGCGGGGCAGACTCGAGTCGCTCGTGCGGATATCGTCGTACCGGATACTCGTGTACGAGAGGCCGTGCCCAAAGGCGAAGAGCGGGGAAGGGTCCACATCCAAGTGGAACGACGTATTCCCCACCGAGAGCTGTGCCGCGCGTGCGGGAATGTCGTGCATGCGCACCACCGACTCCGGCGTGGCCGGCTTTCCGGTGCGCTTGTGTGCGTAGTATATCGGAATCTGTCCCGTCACTCGCGGGAGCGTGACCGGCAATTTCCCTGAGGGGGAGGCGATGCCGAAGAGCAGGTCGGCAAGCGCGGGCCCGCCCATCGCGCCGGGGTGCCACGCGTAGAGCAGGGCATGCACATGCGGCACGACCGCCTCGAGCGCGAGCGCCCGCCCTGCCATGACCACGAGCACGACCGGCTTTCCTGTCGCGGCGACGGCCTCGATCAACTGCTGCTGCGCCCCCGGAAGGGTGATGTCCGCGCGGCAGTGGGCCTCGCCGGAGAGAATCGCTTCCTCGCCAAGCATCAGGATCACCACGTCGCTGTGCTGAGCCGCCGCGACCGCCTCGGCGAACATCGCGTGGTCGAGGCTGCGCGTCGTGGCGAGACCGCGTGCGTACGTGACTTCGATCTTGGAACCCAGCAGCTCGCGCAGGGCGGGGACGAAGGGCACGCTCAGATGCGCATCGCCGTCAAAGATCCAGGTGCCGAGCTGCTCGTGCGCGTCGTCGGCGAGCGGGCCAATGACGGCGACGCGATCAACGTGGTCCGCGGCGAGCGGGAGCATGCCGTGCGCATTCTTCAGGAGTACGACACTCGCGCGCGCCGCCTCGCGCGCCGCGCGAAGGTGCGCGGGCGCGCCATGCGCGGGGAAGTCGGACGGCTGCGTCTGGTGCCGCTCAAAGAGCCCCATGCGGAACTTGAGCGTGAGGATATTCTCGACGAGAGCATCAACGGTCGCCAACGGCACGCGGCCCTCGTCGATGAGTGCAGCCAAGTGGTCGGCGTATGCGGTGCTCGCCATCTCCACATCCACGCCGGCCATCGCGGACTCGTACGCGGAATCGCGATCACCGCTGGTGAGTCCATGCACTTCGAGTTGGCGAATGGATTCCCAGTCGCTGACCACGATGCCATCGAATCCCCACTCTTCGCGCAACACCGTGCGGAGCAGAAAGCTGTTGGCCGTCGCGGGGACTCCATCGATGTCGCTGAAGGAGGTCATCACCGACGCGCATCCGGCATCAATGGCCGCCTGAAACGGCGGCAGATGCACGTTGCGCAGTTCGTTCTCGGGAATGTTGGTCGTGTTGTAATCGCGACCGCTTTCGGATGCGCCGTAGCCCGCAAAGTGCTTGGCGCAGGCGGCAAGGCTTCCGGGCTTGGAGAGGTCCGCACCCTGATAGCCGCGCACCGCGGCCGCGCCCAGCATGCTCGTGAGGAAGGGGTCTTCACCATAGCCTTCCGCCACGCGACCCCAACGGGGATCGCGCCCAATGTCGAGCATCGGCGCGAAGGTCCAGTTGACACCAGTCGATGCCGCCTCGAGCGCCGAGATGCGCGCGCCCTCCTCGACGAGCTTCGGGTTCCAGCTGGCCGCCTGCCCGAGGGGAATCGGGAAGACGGTCTTGAAGCCATGAATCACATCGCGACCAACGAGTAGCGGAATGCCAAGCCGGCTTTCGTGGACGGCAATCCGCTGCAACTCGTTGACCGTCTCGACATTCACCTCGTTTAGCACCGATCCAATACGTCCGGCGCGCAGCGCATCACGCGTGTGATCCGGCACATGCCATCCCCCAGCCTGCACCATCTGGAGCTGGCCAATCTTCTCCTCGAGCGTCATCTGCTCGAGGAGTGCCTTTACCCGCGTCGCTATCGACGCGTCTGCCACCGTCGTCATCCGTTGCTTACCACGCCACGGTGAGGTAGGTACGGATTTCCCACTCGCGGCCGTCGGCGAGTCCCGGTGCGAGCGGGTCGCACACGGGGCCAAGAGGACCCGCGGCCTGCGCCGGGCAGTAGCGCGGCGAGTAGCGGTCCAGCGTACGCCAGGTGTTGCGAATGCCGAAGCGCGTCTCCGGCACGTCCCACCACTGCGGCTTCCCAAACACCCACGAGAAATCCGCCATGTACTGCGTCGGGAAGGTGAGATTGAAGTCGCGATGGTAGTCGTAGGGGCCGAAGTCGTTGTACTTGGCCGCGCCGACGAACTTGAACTGTCCCTGGATGTAGCGGAGATCCACACCCGAGCGGCTGACCAAGCGCTGGCTGTCGCCGTTCGGCTCTGCCGTGCCCTTGTACGCGTTGATGATCGCGCGCGAGTTCTCGCCGGTCTTCACAATGAAGCGCCCGCGAAGCTCCCACAGGTCGCGCGCTGGCGTGGCGCCGGGGAAGGCGAAGGTCGTGCGGCCGTCGCCAAGGATACCAATGGAGGCGTCCTGCGTGGTCGGGAGATGCCGGAACACATAGCCAATGCTGCCGGCGAACTTCGCGTCCTCGCGCATGTCATTATCCCACTGATACATCCACGTCGCGGGGGTCGGGTCCCACGTGAGCAGGAGTTCGCCGCCCACCGTCTCGCGGTTCGCGCGAACGGCAAACGGATCACTGATCACGTTGCGCTTGCGCGCCGGCGCGGGGGCACCCGCCGGAATCGGGCCAATGATCGGCGCCTGATACAGGAAGTTCGGCGCAATCTGCAGGTTCCCCATCATCCAGGTGAAGCCAGAGATGATGTTGTACTGATTGTTCAGGCCCGTGTCGCGCAGCGTCCAGCCGGCGAAGGTCTGCACGCTGGTCGGACCGCCGTCGGCGATGAGGCCCATGGAAGCGCCCTGCACATACCAGTTCAGGCGCCCGCGGGTGAAGGTCACCTTCGCCTTCGCGCCGAGCCCATCGGTCGGAGCGATTTCGTCGAGCAGTACTGAGTAGCTGCCCGGCGCGCCTTCGACAATCTGGAACTCCTGCCCCACGCGTGAGCCACCCGCCCAGATGCCGCCGACTTCGACGCCAAAGGGGCCGACTGGACGCGCCATGTGAATCGTGGCGCGACGGGCAAGAGGGATCGGAATCGCGAAGGAGCTCTGCGCCGCGCCCGCTGGCGCGAGGTCCTCTTGGAAGAGTCCCGTTACCTGTGTGCCGAATAGGGTCGTGCGGTACTTCACGAGTGCCGCGGGGTTAGCGCCCCACCAGAGTTCCGGGCCGATCGCGACCTTCAACCCTTCGAGGCTGCGCTTGCCGGTGAACTCCATGCCAAGGGGTGCTTCACCGTTGTAGATGTCAATGTTCTTGCCGTAATTCGCTTCGCGATAGATGCCGAAGAAGTCGCCTTCGTATCCCCAGTGGTAATGCCCGACGCGGTTGAAGGCCTCGAGGCGGAAGGTGCGCTCGTCCCACGTGACGCTGGAGGAGTAGATGCGCAGGCGTTCGAAGTCATTGGACCCGATGGTACCCTGGGTCGTGTTGACCACGCGTGCGCGGCCGCGATTCTCGTAGAAGATTTCGTCGATCGGGTTCTCCGCCACGCTGCCGAGGATGTTCACCGCCATGCGCGCGGTGAGCCG
>JANLTT010000343.1:0-4587 GCA_031363115.1 Gemmatimonas sp. | reverse complement strand
TCCCCACCATCAGGCGTCACAATCCGTACCCTCGGCCGCGTCGTCATCGTCCGCTCAAACTCCTCTCGCATCAACGGCTCCGGCGTCCGACGCTCATAGGTCGGCGCCATCACTCCACCCGGCATCTCACTCGCCTTCGCCGTCACCACGCGCACCGTTCGCGACCGCCCCGCCGAGATCACCGTCAGCGATACCGTATCTCCCGCAGTCAGTTCACTAATCTCCCGCCGCAGCCGCTCCGCCTTCGCATTCCCCACCGCGGGATCCTCCGCATCCTCGCGCGCCACGCGGAGATTCACGCCATTGATCGCCGCAATGCGATCCCCCTCCACAATCCCCGCCTTCTCCGCGGGCCCATCAGACGTCACCGCCGAGACGAACACGCCGAGCGTGTCGCGCGCACTTCCCGTGCTGCCAATCATGAAGCCTACCACCGCGCGATTGCTCTGACGCATCATCATCGAGGGCATCGTGGACGAATAGAGCTCCATCATCTTGACGGGCTTCACCTTTACCGTGCGCGTGCGGCCATCAGCGTACACACGCAGCTCCACTTCATCCCCCTCCTTCACCTTCTCCATCTCACGCACCAAGCGACGCATCAGCACGCCCTCGTATTCATCCTCGCCCGCGTCGGCGCGGTCCGCACGCAACGAGACGCCATTGATGCTCTGCAGGCGATCTCCTTCCTTGAGCCCCGCCTGCGCCGCCGGTGATCCCTCGCGCACATCCTCAATGCGCAACCCGAGCGTGTCGCCGCGCACGCTTTCCGTCGCGGTCGTGATCCCCAACATCGGGCGATCCACGTTCGTAATCACAGCGCGGATGAGGGGCTCCCCTCGTGTGATGCGCACCTCCTGAGCGGAGGCGGCCATCGGGAGGGCGGCGAGCAGGGCCGCCGTACGGAACACAGAGCGAGTCATTGGGAGTCTCGGGTGTCGGGTCATCAGGAGTCCAGCAAAGCCAGGGTCTGCCCTCTCGGTCACCCCCACCCAGCGGATGGTTGCCCGAGGACGTAGAATCCTCATGCCCCAAGGCCCGCCAGCTTCCAAACCGGGCCCCACTTTCACCAATTGAGACGATGCGCGCGACCACCACTCTCGCCCTGCTCCTCGCCCTCCCCGCCCTCGCGCTGGACCCCTCCGCGCTCCGCGCGCAGGGCCGCACCGGTCGCCCCGCTGGCGGAGCCCCCGCCGCGGCCGCCGCTGGAACCACGGGAACCGCGGGCACCGACTCCGCCACCACGGGAGGCATCCCCTCCTCCGCGCTCGGCGCCTTCCGTTTCCGCTCCATCGGACCCGCGACCTACTCGGGACGCATTGGCGACATCGCCGTGCATCCTAATAAGAAGACCTGGTACGTCGCCGTCGCCTCAGGCGGCGTCTGGAAGACCGAAAACGCCGGCGTCACCTGGGCGCCGATCTTCGACAGCCAAGCGAGCTACTCGATTGGCTCCATCACGCTCGACCCCAACGATCCCAACACCATTTGGGTGGGCACGGGCGAGAACAATGCGCAGCGCTCCGTCAGCTATGGCGATGGCGTCTACAAGTCGGAAGATGGTGGCCGCACCTGGCGCAACATGGGACTCAAGGAGTCCGAGCACATCGGCAGGATCGTGATTGACCCGCGCGATTCGAAGGTCATCTACGTCGCCGCGCAGGGCCCGCTCTTCAGTGAAGGGGGCGAGCGCGGCCTCTACAAGTCCACCGATGGTGGTGAGACCTGGAGCAAGATTCTCTCGGGCGCACGCTGGGCTGGTGTGACTGACGTTGATCTCGATACGCGCAATCCCGACATCATCCTCGCCGCAACGTGGCAACGCCATCGCCACTTCTTTGGCTATCTCGCCGGTGGCCCGGAGAGCGGACTCCACCGTTCCACCGACGGCGGCAAGACATGGAAGGCCGCGAGCACCGTGCCCTCAGGCGAAGGACGCATCGGGCTCGCACGTTCTGCCTCTGAGCCCAACGTCGTCTACGCGGTTGCCGAGGCCACGCAAAATCGTGGTGGCACCTTCCGCTCCGACGATGGTGGCGCGAGCTGGCGTCGTCAGGGCAGCTACAGCAACGTCGGACTCTACTATCAGGAGATTTTCGTAGACCCCAAGAACGCCGACCGCGTCTACTCGATGGACGTGCGCGTCCAGGTCTCCAATGATGCCGGCCGCACCTTCGCCGCACTCGGCGAGGCCGGCAAGCATGTGGACAATCACGCGCTCTGGGCCGATCCCGATGATCCTGATCACTTGCTGATTGGTTCCGATGGTGGACTCTACGAGACCTTCGATGCGGGGCGCACCTACCGCTTCATGGAGAATCTCCCGCTGGCGCAGATGTACAAGATTGATGTCTCCACCGACGCGCCCTTCGCGATCGTCTGCGGCGGCACGCAGGACAACTATTCGTTCTGCGGCCCGACGCGCAACAACAGCGAGAACGGCATCCAGAACTCCAACTGGTTCGTCACCAATGGCGGCGATGGATTCCAGAGCCGCATTGATCCAGTCGACACGCACATCATCTACGCCGAGTCGCAGAATGGCGGGCTCGTGCGCTTTGACCGCCGCACGGGTGAGTCGGTGCGCATCGTTCCTGAGCCGGCCGTTGGCGAAGATGCCGCGCGCTGGAACTGGGACTCGCCGGTGATGATCTCTCCGCATCAGCGCACGCGTTTGTACTTTGGCTCGCAGCGCTTGTATCGCTCGGACGATCGCGGCGACTCGTGGACGGCCATCTCCCCCGACCTCACGCGCAACATCTCGCGCCCGACCCTCAAGTTCCAGGGACGTCTCTGGAGCGTGGATGCGGTCTCGCGCAACACTTCCACCGCCTTCTACGGCAATCTCTCAGCGGTCGCCGAGTCGCCGAAGGTTGAGGGGCTGATCTATGTGGGCACGGATGATGGCCTGATTCAGGTCACCGAGGACGGCGGCAAGAACTGGCGGAAGATTGAGCGCTTCGCTGGCATTCCCGACACGTCGTATGTCTCGTACATCACCGTCTCGGCGCATGAGGCCGATGTCGCGTACGCGAGCATCGTGAACTATCAGCGCGGCGACTTCAAGCCGTATGTGTTGCGCACGGCGGATCGTGGCCGCACGTGGAGCATGATCAGCACGGGCCTTCCGGCGCGTGGCTCGGTCCATGTGGTACAGGAAGACCCCAAGCAGAAGGGGCTGCTCTTCGTGGGCACGGAGTTTGGGCTCTACGTCTCCGGTGATGATGGCACGCGCTGGTCGCAGATGCGCGGCGGGCTCCCGCCCATTCCCGTCCGCGACATCGCTTTCCAGAAGCAGATGGATGACATGGTTCTCGCGACCTTCGGACGCGGTATCTATGTGCTCGACGACTATTCCGCGCTTCGCACCGTCGCGCAGAATGTCCCGCGTGCCGAGGCCACGTTGCTGCCGATGCGGGCCGCGCACCTCTACCTCGAGGATTCACCGCTCGGTGGCGAAGGCGTGAGCTTCCAGGGTGCTGCGCACTTCTACACGGCCAACCCGACCATCGGAGCGACCTTCACGTATCACCTCCGCAGCGCGTTGCGTTCGCAGCGTCAGCAGCGCGAGACGCGTGAAGGCGCGCTGAATCGCTCCGGTGCTGATGTGCCATTCCCTGGTTGGGAAGCACTGAAGGCCGAGCAGGAAGAAGAGGCGCCGACGGTGGAAGTGCAGATCACCGATGCGAGCGGTGCGGTGGTCTCGCGCTTCAATGCCCCGGCAACCGCAGGCACAAGCCGCGTGACGTGGAATCTCCGTTGGCCGAGCATGACGCCGGTTGGTGGTCAGGCGGCTGGTGGCTTTGGTGGCGGTGCGGGTGCTGCCGGCGGCGCAGGCGGCGCTGGTGGCCCCGGAGCAGCCGGCGCGCAGGGCGGGAACGGTCCGTATGTCGTGCCAGGCACATACAACGTGCAGTTCTTCAAGCGCGTCGCCGGTGTGCGCACTGCCCTCACGCAGCCCTCGCCCTTCGAGGTCGCCCTTCTCCCGAACGCGACCATCACGGTCGCCGAGCGTGAAGCTGCCGTCACCTTCCAGCGTCGCGCGCAGGAACTCCAGCGCAACGTGCTCGGCACCAACGCCGTCATGGCGGAAGTGAGCACCCGACTCGACGCCCTCCAGCAGGCCGTGCAGCGCATCACCCGTCCGACCACGCTCGATGCCGATGTCCGCGCCGCGAGCGCCAAGCTGCGCGCGATTCGCGAGCAGCTGAACGGCGATAACACCCCGGGCCGCTACTCCGAGCCCGTCCCCACTTCCCTCCTCGGCCGACTCGGCCGCGCAACGAGCATTGGTGGCTCACTCGCGGCACCGACGGGGACACAGAAGGAGCAGCTGGAGTTGGTGGCGCAGCAGTACCCGGCTATCAAGCAGGCGCTAGATGCGTTCATTGCTACCGACTTGGCCAAGCTTGAACGTGAAGCAGAGGCTCAGGGTGCGCCCTGGACTCCTGGCCGGCGGTAACGGCAATAGAAGATGTGAGTTGGTAGTTTGTATTTTTTATAAAGGCGGGGCAGAGAAATATCTGTTCGCCGCCGTTTTTTACTTGAAACATACAAATACCAACACACAAAAGCAGGTAAAGGAGT
>JANLTT010000335.1:0-6335 GCA_031363115.1 Gemmatimonas sp. | reverse complement strand
AAGCTAACGGGAGCGCGGTCGGGACAACAAGGCAAGAACGCTTGACTTGAGTCCCCCCGGACGTATGCTTCGCGTACCCCTTTCCGGAGCCCCGGTGCCGACCATCCGCGACCTCGTTGCGACCCTTCGCCGCTTCGACGGCGTTCAGGCGGCGGCCGTGCTCGGCCGTGACGGCCTGCTGATCGATAACGAGGCAGATGCTGGCCTGGACGGCGAGTCCATTGCCGCCCACGTGCCCAGCATTCTCCAGTTTTGCGATGAACTTGGCCACGCCGCGGCGATTGGCGGACTGCAGACCGCCGTGCTCGAGCATCAGGAGTCCACGGTCGTGTTGGCCGCGATGTCCACCGACGTCGTGCTGCTGGTCATCGTACGGCCGGACGCGAACATCGGGGCGCTTCTGTACGACATCCGGCGCCATCGCGCGGGCCTCGCCTCGCTGGTTTGAGCGGGCACTTGGTGTCCGACGCCGACCCGACTCTTGCGCCGCGCACGCGCATCCTCGTCGCCGACGACGAGCCGCACATCGGCCGCATCATAAAGACAAAGCTTGAGCAGGGGCCCTTTCTCGTCGATCTCGTCTACGATGGGCAGGAGGCCCTCGACGCACTCGAGGCGCCGCCGGCCGTTGGCCTCATCGTTCTCGATTTGATGATGCCCCGCCTGACTGGGCTCGAGGTGCTCGACCGCATCCGGGCCGATGCGCGCTGGCGGCATCTCCCCTGTCTTATCCTGACCGCGACCGGTCAGGACCACCAAGAACAAGACGCGCGCCGCCGTGGCGCCGACGAATTCATGACCAAGCCGTTTAGTCCCAAGCGGCTCCTCGCGCGGGTGACCGAGCTCGTGGAAGGCGCGGCGGCCAGATGAACAGCCAAAAAACAGCATGAACACCAGCACTCTCTACGCCGTGGTCCTCGCCGGGGGCATCGGCTCGCGGTTCTGGCCCCTCTCCACGCCGGCGCGTCCCAAGCAGCTGCTCCCCCTCGTGGGCGGGCAATCCATGCTCGAGGACACGATTGCCCGACTCGAACCGCTCGTGGACCGTTCGCGCATCCTCGTGCTCACGAGCGCGCAGCTGGCCCCCGCGATTCGCGCCGCGATTCCCTGGTTGGCGGCCGATCAAGTGCTGGAGGAGCCGCGCCCCGCTGGTACGGCCGCGGCGCTCGCGTGGGCGGCACTCGAGGTTCGGCGCCGGGGTGGCCCGGATGCGGCAATGCTCTCCGTACACGCCGATGCCGCCATTGGCGATGACGCGCGCTTCCGTCAGATTCTTGCCGCCGCCGTTGAGGCCGCACTTACGCATGGGACGCTCACGACCGTGGGCATCGTGCCGGTGGACGCGAATCCGGGGCTGGGCTACATCGAACCTGGAGAGAGGCTGGACGCCGAGTGCCGCCGCGTGGCGCGCTTCCTCGAGAAGCCGAGCCGTGCGCGCGCGGAGGAACTCGTCGCCGCAGGCTGCCTCTGGAATTCGGGGATCTTTGCGTGGCGTGCCGCAGACTATCTCGCTGAGGTGGCGGCGCTGACGCCGGAACTCGGCCCTGCCCTCGCGGCCGCACCGCAGGGCATCGCCGCCTTCTTCGCCGCCGTGAAGAGCGGGGTGAGCGTCGACGTCGGCGTGCTCGAGCGCAGCGCCAAAGTGTCGGTGGTCGCGGGCGACTTCGGCTGGGACGATGTCGGCACTTGGGCCGCGCTGCGGCGCGTGCGAGCCCGCGACGCGGCGGGCAACGCGACGCATGGCGATGTTCATTTTGTGCAGGCCGAAAACAACGTCGTGCACGCGGAGCATGGGCGCGTGGTGTTGTACGGCGTGCAGGATCTTGTGGTGGTCATGCGCGACGGTCTCACGCTCGTGACGACGGTCGAGAAGTCGGATGCACTCAAGACGATGCTCGACGCATTGCCGCCGCACGTGGTGGAGGGTCGGTGAGCGGCTTCGTTCTCTACGATGACGGCGTGGCGCGAGGCTTTGCGCCATTTGCGCTGACGCGTCCGGCGGGAGAGCTCCGCGCGGGTGCCGCACTGATTCGCGAGCGCTGGGTGCGCGCGCTGGGCGAATTGGCGACCGGCTTTATTGGCGCGCCGCACCTGCGTGATTTTGTGGAGTTTGAAGCGCCGCACGCCACGGTGGGCAAAGTGCCGGCGCAGAGTTGGGTGGTGAATGCGCGCTGTGCGCCGGCCTTGGCGCCGCTCGTGATCGCCCCCGATGTGCGCCTCATTGTGTGTGATGGCGTGGTGGCGGCCGTCCGACTCGAACGCGCGATGGACGTGGCGCGCTTGGCCGACGGCACGCTCGCCCTTGAACTGCTCGCCGGCGAATCGCTCGCCGCTGGCGCGTCGGTGACCGTCACTGGCTGGTGGATGCGCGCCGCGTGGGATCTGGTGGGCCATCTCCCGGCGATGTTACTCGCGGACACGCAGGCGTTGCTGCCCGAAGTTCCTGATGCCGGCGGCATGACCGTCGTGGGGGCGCACGCGGCGCATGCCGAAACAGGCGCGCACATCGAACCGATGGTGATTGCCGACACGACGGCCGGACCGGTCCTGGTCCGTACGGGGGCGCACATCCAGGCCTTCAGTCGCCTCGTCGGCCCATGCGTCATTGGCGAAGAGAGCACCGTCATGGGTGGGCGCATCGCGTCCTGTTCCATTGGCCCGAAGGTGAAGGTCTGCGGTGAGATGAGTGTGACCATCATGATTGGCCACGCGAACAAGGGCCACGATGGCTTCGTGGGCCACAGCGTGATTGGACGGTGGGCGAACTTCGGCGCTGGGACCATCACGAGCAATCTCAAAAACTCGTATGGTGAGGTCACGATGTGGGCGCCGGGTGGCCAGCGGCGCACTGGGCTCCAGTTTCTCGGCGCGCTCGTCGGCGATCACGCGAAGACGGGAATTGGCACGCGGCTCCCCACGGGGAGCGTGCTCGGGGCGGGTTCAAATGTCTTTGGCACGCGGATGCCGCCGAAGGTGGTGTTGCCCTTTGCGTGGGGCGATGGTGAGCCGTGGGAGACCTTCGATCTCGAGCGCTTCCTCATTGTGGCAGCGCGCGTGATGCAGCGACGCGGCGTGGTGCCAGGCCCCGCGGCCGCGGCCTATTGGGCGGCGATCTTCGCGCGTCGCGACCACCCCTAGTCGCTCGTCACGCGTGAAGATCTGGTCGCTCGGCAGCGGGAGCCGCGGCAATGGGCTCGTCCTGCTGTCGGGCGATCGCGCGTTGTTAGTGGACTGCGGATTCGGTCCGCGTGCGTTGGTGACGCGCCTGAAGGCGATTGGCATCGCGCCGGAGCAAATCGAGGGACTCGTCCTCACGCACGAGCATCAGGATCATGCGCAGGGCGCGGAGCGGGCGCAGCACAAGTTCCGGTGGCCCGTGTACGCGAGCGCAGGCACGCTCGCGCGCTTGCCGGAGGTTGCCGCGCGTTGGCGCCGCCCCGTGACGCCAGGCGAGCCGGTGCAGGCCGGGGACTTTCTCCTCGAGGGAGTGGCAGTCCCCCATGATGCGGCCGCGCCGCTGGCCTACGCCATCACGGCAACGGCGAGCGGTGCGCGTGTTGGCATCGCGCACGATCTCGGTGCCGTGCCGGAGGCGCTGCCACCGCTGTTTGCACGATGCGACGCGCTGTTGATTGAGGCGAATCATGACGCCGAGATGCTGCGCACGGGGCCGTACGCGCCCGCGCTTAAGACACGCATCCGCGGTGGACGCGGGCACATCGATAACGCGCAGGCGGGGGCGCTCATCGCGTCGCTGTCGCATCCGAACCTTCGGATGGTGGCGCTGCTCCATTTGAGCGAAACGAACAACACCCCCGCGCTGGCGGCGGAAACCGTGACGGCGCAACTGCGTCGTGCTGGTTCACGCGCGCCCGTGCGCGCCGCGGCCGGGCGAGCGCCGGACGCGCTCGGCGCGGTGAGCGCGCAGGGCGCAACGCGTGGCCCGGCGCAGTTTGCGCTGGCGCTTTAGCCGCCGGGAACGCCGCGCGCGGAAACGCCCGCGAAACAGTTGCCGCGGCACGACGCTTCCCTCACGCAGTTCCGCGGGTGAAATTGTCTGGATGCACCACCCCATCTCTTGGCGTCACGACGCGCCCGCGGCTCTTGTCGTATTTCTGATCGCGGTCCCGCTTTGCCTCGGCATCGCGCTGGCCTCCGGGGCCCCGCTCTTCTCCGGCATCATTGCGGGGATAGTGGGCGGCATCGTGGTTGGTGCCCTCTCCGATTCCGAGCTGATGGTGAGTGGCCCCGCGGCCGGCCTCACGGTCATCGTGCTGGGCGCCATCACGGAACTCGGCGCCTTCGAGACGTTTCTCGCCGCCGTGGTGCTCGCGGGCCTGCTGCAAGTTTTGTTGAGTGTGCTGCGCGCGGGCGTAATCGGCTACTACTTCCCCACGGCCGTGATCAAGGGAATGCTGGCGGCGATTGGCTTGTTGCTGATCATCAAGCAGATCCCGCACGCGATTGGGTATGACGTGGAGGCGATGGGCGACGATGCCTTCATGCAATCGACGGGTGAGTCGAGCCTGTCGGCGATTTCCACCGCGCTGGCGCAGGTGCAGTGGGGCGCGGTGATTGTCGCCGCCATCACCCTGCCCTTGCTCTTTGTCTGGGGCAAGGGACCGTTGAAGGGAGTGAAGCAGATTCCCGCACAGCTCGCGGTGGTGGCGATCGGCGTGCTGCTCAACGTGCTGTTCGCCGCCGTCGCGCCCGCGTTGGTGATTGCGGACACGCATCTGGTGAATCTGCCGGTCCCGAACGGACTCGCGGACTTCTTCAACGGGTTCACGCTGCCGGATTTTTCCGCGATGCTGCGCCCGGCTGTGTGGCAGGTGGCCGTGGTCCTCGCGGTGGTGGCCTCGCTGGAAAGCTTGCTCTCACTGCAGGCGACGGACGAGATGGACCCGCTCCGTCGCGAGGCGTCAACGGATCGCGAACTGCTCGCGCAGGGTGCGGGCAACGTGCTCTCGGGGTTGATTGGCGGATTGCCGGTCACCGGGGTCATCGTGCGGTCGGCGACAAACATCGATGCCGGCGCGCGGACGCGTTGGTCGGCGATTCTCCACGGCGTACTGTTGCTGGTGGCGGCCCTCGCGTTGACGCGGTTCCTCAACGCGATTCCGCTGGCCGCACTCGCGGCGGTGCTCATTCACGTGGGGTACAAGCTCGCAACGCCCGCGCTCTTCAAGTCGGTGGTGAAGAAGGGAAAAGTCTACGCGATTCCCTTCTTCACAACGGTCGTGGCCATTCTCCTCACCGACCTGCTGCGAGGCATCCTGATTGGTTTGGCGGTCGGCATCACGGTGATCCTGCGTGATCAGTTGGAGAGCCCGCCCTTTACGGAAGTGAGTGGCAAGGGCGCCGTGCTGAAGCGGCTGCAACTGCATGAGAACGTGAACTTTCTGCACAAGTCGGCGTTGAATCAGGTACTGGACAAGATGCCGGAAGGCAGTCGCATCGAGATTGACGCGCGGCAGACACGCCGCATCGATCCCGATGTGCTGGAAGTGATTCACCGCTTCCGCGAGACCGCTCGCGAGCGCGGCATCGACTATCGCCTCGTGGGGGTCCCGGAAATCGGGACCGCCGCGAAGCGCTGAGCCTACAAGACAGAGGAGCGACGATGGAAACGTTCAAGGTCCTGATGGCGAACAATCGGCAGTGGGCAGAGCAGATGCGTGCGGCCGACCCCGACTTCTTCAGCCGCACGGAAGGAGGACAGGAGCCGCACTTTCTGATGATTGGCTGCTCGGACAGCCGCGTCCCCCTCGAGAAGATGACGGGCGCGCTCCCTGGCGAGATGTTCGTGCACCGCAATATCGGCAACCAGGTGTGGAGCACCGACCTCAACATGCTCTCTGTGTTGGCGTATGCCGTGAATGTGCTCGACGTGCCACATGTGATTGTGTGCGGCCATTCCAACTGCGGCGCGCTCAAGGCCTCAATGGGCCCCGAGACCAATGGCGTGGTGGATCACTGGCTGAGTGACATCCGCAGCACCATTCGTTGGCACAGCGATGAACTCAACGCGATTGACGACCCCAAGGTGCGCCTCGCGCGACTCGCCGACCTGAATGTGCTGCAGCAGGTGGGGATTCTGTCGCGGACCCCGTTGATTCGCGATGCATGGGCGCGGGGCAAGCGGCCGATGCTGCACGGGTGGGTATACGACATCTCGAATGGGTTGATTCATGCGGTCGTCGAACAGGTTGATTCTGAAGCCAAGGCCGAGGAACTCCTACCGCACAACTAGGATGAAGGAAGGAGGATGAAGGATGAAAGAAGAGGCGCCCCGCGCGCGAAAGGAGAGCGGGGCGGCGCGTTAATACGAAAAC
>JANLTT010000323.1:0-9283 GCA_031363115.1 Gemmatimonas sp. | reverse complement strand
CGCCGCGGCGCGCACACGCCGCATCGCCGCCTCCGCCTGCGGGCGCCATACACTCTCCACGCCATCGGTCGCTCGATTCGGCGAGAGGATCATCACCGACGAAATGTCCGAGGGCCGCACCGCTGGCCGCAGCAGATAGCTCCGCGCCCAACCGCGTCCGGTGCGGAGCTCGCGCAGCACGGTGCCGACCATCACACCGCGCGGGAAGATGCCGCCGAGCCCCGAGCTCACCACCGGGGTGCCGGCGCGCAACACCGCGCGATACGGCACGCCATGCATCTCGAGAAGCCAGTCCTCCACGCCATCGCCACGATGCGCGGTGACGATGCCGAAGGCGCTGCCATCAATCGTCGTGGCGCTCACGCGAAAGTCCGGGTGCGGCCAGATGATCGCCACACTCGTGCGCGGGTCCACCTGCTCCACCATCCCCACGAGCCCATCGGCGGCCACCACGGCGCTCAATCGCGCCACGCCCTGTGATGCGCCCGCCGAGAGCAGCAGCGTGTGCTGCGCGCCATCGTTGCGGCCAACGAGCGCCTCTGCCGGCGTGTAGCCCCACTCGAGGGCGCGTCCGAGTCCGAGCAAGCTGCGCAACCGTTCGTTCTCCGCTTCGACCGCGGCGAGCCGCATGGAGCGCTCGAGCACGCTGTCGCCGACTTGCTGCAGCGAATCGTTCACCGCGAAGGCGCGCCCGGCCACGACGGCACGCTCCTGCATCGCCGCGAGCGGCCCAATCAGGTTGCCACGAATGACGCCCGCCACACGATTGCGCGGCGCATCGGGAAGAATCAGCAGGACAATGGCGATGAGCGCGCACGCGGCGGCGACGAGCGTATCGACGCCGGAATCGGACCGAGCAGCACCGCGCGCCACGGCTAGCGCAGCCTCAGGTGCTCAACACCGACCAGTACTTCTCCTCGTCATCGAGGATGCGCCCGCACCCGCGCACGACGCAGGTCAGCGGATCTTCGTCCACGTGGATCGGCAGTCCCGTCTCCTGCGTCAGCAGGACGTCGAGGCCGCGAATCAACGCGCCGCCTCCCGTCATCACGATGCCGCGGTCCACGATGTCCGACGCCAACTCCGGTGGCGTGATCTCGAGCGCGCGACGCACCGCATTCACGATCTGCTGAATCGGCTCCTGACAGGCTTCGCGAATCTCGGCGGAGTGCACGCGCACGGTCTTCGGAATGCCCGACACGAGATCACGTCCCTTCACTTCCATCTCACGCTCTTCAGCGAGCGGCGCCGCACTGCCAATCTGAATCTTGATCTGCTCCGCCGTCGGCTCGCCGATCAGCAGGTTGTAGCTCTTGCGCATGAACTGCACGATGCTCGCATCGAGTTCGTCGCCACCGATGCGAATGGAGGTATCGGACACGATGCCGCTGAGCGCGATGACCGCGATCTCCGTCGTGCCACCACCGATATCAATCACCATGTTGCCGGTCGGCGTCTCCACCGGAAGACCCACACCGATCGCCGCTGCCATCGGCTCCGCGACCATGAAGACTTCCTTCGCGCCCGCGCCGAGTGCGGAGTCACGCACCGCACGCTTCTCGACTTCGGTGATGCCGGACGGCACGCACACGATCACGCGCGGCTTCACCTTGAACACATGGTTCTTGATGATCAACTCGAGGAAGAAGCGCAGCATCTTCTCGGTGACATCGAAGTCGGCAATCACGCCGTCCTTCATCGGGCGCACCGCAATCACGCCTTCCGGCGTGCGACCCAACATGCGCTTCGCTTCGAGTCCGACACCCTTGATGCGCTTCGTCTCGCGATCAATCGCGACAACCGAAGGCTCGTTCAACACGATGCCTTCACCCTTCACATAGATGAGCGTGTTCGCCGTTCCGAGATCCACCGCAATTGCGTTCGCGGCGAGGAAACCACCACTGCTAAAAAACGGCCACTTCATCGGATAGGAATCTCGTGCGCCCGGAGGGGTGGAAAAGGACTGAGGGCGGATCAGGCAACACTATGATAATAGCGGAGTTACATCGGCGAGGCCACTACGATGGAGGATGGAGGTTGGAGGATGAAAGAAAGGGCGCCCCAGTTGGTCGGAGCGCCCCTCTTTCATCCTTCATCCTCCCACCTTCATCCGCCTGTCGAACACGCCGGGCCTACTTGATAAACTTTGACGCCTCGTGGTACTCCATCCCGAACGCCTCCGCCACGCCCTGGTACGTCACCTTCCCGTCCACCACATTCAGCCCCTTCAGCAGCGCCGGGTCTTCCTTGAGCGCCTGCTTCCAGCCCTTGTTCGCCAGCTTGAGGGCATACGGGAGGGTCGCGTTGGTCAGCGCCAGCGTCGAGGTGCGCGGCACGCCGCCCGGCATGTTGGCCACGCCGTAGTGGATGATGCCGTCCACCGTGTAGACCGGGTTCTCGTGGGTGGTCGCCTTGATGGTCTCGACGCAGCCGCCCTGGTCGATTGCCACGTCCACGATCACGGCGCCGGGGCGCATGATCTTCAGGTCTTCGCGGCGGATGAGCTTCGGGGCCTTGGCACCCGGGAGCAGCACGCCGCCAATCACCAGGTCGGCGGTCGAAATCGCCTCGAGGATGTTCTGGCGGTTGGAGTAGATCAACTGGACATTCGCCGGCATCACGTCGCTCAGGTAGCGCAGGCGCGGGAGCGAGGTGTCAAGGATGATCACCTTGGCCCCCATGCCCGCCGCCATCTTGGCCGAGTTCACGCCGACGATGCCGCCGCCGAGGATCACGACCTTCGCCGGCACCACACCCGGGACGCCGCCTAGGAGCACGCCACGACCGCCGTAGAGCTTCTCGAGGTACTTGGCCCCTTCCTGCACCGCCATGCGGCCAGCGACCTCGGACATCGGAATCAGCAGCGGGAGGTCGCGATTGGCGAGCTCCACCGTCTCATACGCGATACACGTGGCGCCGGACTCAAGGTGCGCCTTCGTCAGCTCTTCATCGGCCGCGAAGTGAAAGTACGTGAAGATCGTCTGGCCCTTCTTCATCCGCGGCCACTCGACCTTGATCGGCTCCTTCACCTTGATGATCATCTCGGCCGCGGCCCACACTTCGTCCGCCGTCTTGAGAATCGTCGCACCGACGGCCGTGTATTGCGCGTCGTCAAAGCCAGAGCCAAGCCCACCGCCCTGCTCGACATACACGGTGTGACCGGCAGCCACGAGGGCCTCGGCGCCGGCGGGGACAAGCGAGATGCGGTTCTCGTTTGTTTTGATTTCCTTCGGGATTCCGATTTTCATAATTGCGGATGTAGGTAGAAGGATGAAGGATGGAAACTCTCGAGGGGCGAACAGGGGGATGTGGATCCTTCCACCTTCATCCTCCAACCTTCATCGCTCTCGGTCAAACCGGCCCAAGCCTCACAACAGTCTGCTGATCCAGCCCATAAAACGTCTCACACACCGACTGCACATCCCCTGAAGTAATAGCATCAACCCGAGCCAGTACTTCGTCGAGCGGCCGGTACGGCTCCCCGTACAGCTCCACCGCCGCCGCGCGGTACATCCGCGCCGAGACGCTCTCCATGGAGAGTGTAATCTGTCCCTTCAGTTGCTGTTTGCCCATCGCCAGCTCCTCGGCGGTCAGCCCAGTCAGCTGCAGCAACGCCAGTTCCGACCGCACCGCGCCGAGCGCTTCGTCCAGCCGGTCCGGTGCGCAGCCCAGGTAGATCCCCTGCTGCCCCGCGCTGGCGTGATAACTCTGGAACGAATGGACCGAGTACGCCAGCCCGAGCTCCTCGCGCACCTTCTGGAAGAGGCGCGAGCTCATCCCGCCGCCAAAGAGCGCGTTCACCAACTGCAGCGCGTGACGACGCGGGTCGCCATGCGGCACGGTGATGTTTCCCATCACCAAATGCATCTGCTGGATGTCGCGCTCCACCGTGCGCTCCGAGGGCGCCGCGCCGACGATCGGCGGAATGATCATCGGCTCAAGCGGCCCTTCGCCCTTCAAGTCCGCCCAGCCGGTCGCGGTGAGCACCGCGAGCAGTTGCTCGTGCGTCACGTTGCCAGCGGCGGCAATCACCACGCGCTCCGGGCGATACGCTTGCTTGTGCAACGCGCGCAGGTCAGCCGTCGTGAACGACTCGACCGTTTCCGGCGTGCCAAGAATCGAATAACCGTAGGGATGATCCCCCCACATCGCCTCACCATGCACTTCGAAGATGATGTCGTCCGGCGTGTCCTCCACCATTGAGATCTCTTCGAGAATCACGCCACGCTCCAACTCCAGGTCGCTGTCGCGCAGCGCGGGTCGGAACATCAAATCGAAAATGACATCGGCGGCCTGCGGCAGATGCTCATCGAGCACGCGCGCCTGATACGCCGTCTGCTCACGCCCCGTGTAGGCGTCGAGCGAACCACCAAGCGACTCCAGCGCCAGCGCGATCTCACGCGCCGAACGACGTTCGGAGCCTTTGAATACCATGTGCTCGAGCAGGTGCGAAATCCCCATGCTCGAGCGCGTTTCATGCAGCGACGCGGCGCAGACCCAGGCCCCAAATGAAACTGACCGTACTCCCGGCATATGCTCGGAGAGTACGGTCAGTCCGTTCGGCAGGACGGTCCGCTGCACGCCGCGTTCAGCGACGATTGCGACGGACAAGTCGGTCACTCGCGGCCGCGACCTCCACGCCCGCCCCGATCACCGCTCCGGGGACGATCGCTACGCGGACGCTCGCTACGCTCACCACCTTCGCTGCTACGCTCAGACGGCGCCGGCTCGACAAAGCCTTCCGGCTTCGGCAACAACGCCTTCATCGAGAGGCGCAAACGGCCGCGCTCGTCGCGATCGATGAGCTTGACGGTGACCGTCTCGCCCTTCTTCACGACATCCTCAGGCTTCTCGACGCGCGTGTGGCGCATCTCGGAGACGTGCAGGAGCGCTTCGGTCCCAGGCATGATCTCGATGAAGGCGCCGAACGCCGTCACCGACTTCACCGTGCCCTGGTACGTCTCGCCCACCACCGCCTCGGCCGTGATTGCAGCAACCATCTGACGCGCGCGCTCCATCGCATCGCCGCCAACGGCTGCGATCGTGACCAAGCCGCTGTCGTCCACGGAGAGCTCGGCGCCCGTCTCGTCCTGAATGCCACGAATCGTCTTGCCCTTCGGGCCAATGAGATCGCCGATCTTCTCGGGGTTGATCATCATCGTGACGATGCGCGGGGCGTACTTCGAGAGGTCCGGGCGGACCGTCGGAAGCGCCTTGTTCATTTCGCCGAGGATGTGCAGGCGGCCTTCCTTCGCCTGCGCCAATGCCTCGATCATGATCTTGAGGTCGAGCCCCTGGATCTTGATGTCCATCTGGATGGACGTGATGCCAGTGGCCGTGCCCGCGACCTTGAAGTCCATGTCGCCGAGGTGGTCTTCGGTGCCAAGGATGTCCGTGAGGATCGCGTACTTCTTGCCTTCCTTGATCAGGCCCATCGCCACACCGGCCACCGGGGCCTTGAGCGGGATGCCTGCGTCGAAGCAAGCGAGCGAGCCGCCGCAGACTGACGCCATCGAGGAAGAACCATTGGACTCAAGGATTTCCGAGACGATGCGAATCGTGTACGGGAACTCCTCGAACGGCGGCAGCACCGCCTGAATGGCGCGCTCGGCGAGCATGCCATGTCCGATTTCGCGACGACCGGTGCCACGCATCGGCTTCGCTTCGCCCGTGGAGAACGGCGGGAAGTTGTAGTGCAGCATGAACGACTTCGTCGTCTCCTTCGGGTCGTCGATGTTGTCCATGCGCTGGACATCATTCGCCGTGCCGAGGGTCGCGACGACAAGCGCCTGCGTCTGGCCGCGGGTGAAGAGCGCCGAACCATGCGCGCGCGGGAGGAGCGAGGTGTCGACCGAGATGTCGCGCACCACGTTCGGCTTGCGGCCGTCAACGCGGAGGCCCGTCTCGAGCACCTGCGAGCGAAGGACGGTGTACTCGATGTCGCCGACAATCGAGCCGACGAGGCCCTGATGCGCGGCGTCGAGGACGGTCATCATCTCCGCCTTCACTTCTTCCTTCACCCTTTCGACGGCCTGGATGCGGGTCGCCTTGTCCTTCTGGTTGATTGCGGCCTCGATGCACTTTTCAGCAGCCTTCGTGACCGTCTTCTTGACGTCAGCCGGGATTTCCGTGGCGGACCACTTCATCTCTTCCGGGAGGTCGATCTTCTTGATGAGCTCTTCCTGCATCGTGACGAGCTCGCCGATGCCCTTCTGGGCGATCTTGAGCGCGTCCACGATGTCTTCTTCGGAGACTTCAAGCGCGCCGCCTTCGACCATCATGATCGAATCGGCCGAGCCGGCGACGATCATGTCGATGTCGGAGAACTCGAGCGCCTGGAAGGTCGGATTCAGGACCCACTTCCCCTCGACGCGGCCGACGCGGACGCCGGCGATCGGGCCCGCCCACGGAATCTTGCTCGCGCTGAGCGCGAACGAGGTGGCGAGCAGACCGAGCACATCGTGATCGTTCTCCTGGTCAGCGGAGAGGACGTAGATCACGACCTGCACTTCGTTCTGGAAGCCTTCCGGGAAGAGCGGACGGATGGAGCGGTCGATGATACGGCAGGAAAGAATTTCCTCATCGCGCGGACGTCCTTCGCGCTTGATGAAGCCACCGGGGATCTTGCCCGCGGCGTAGGTCTTTTCCTTGTACTCGACGGTCAGCGGGAAGAAGGGCAAGGGGCTCTTCTTCTCGGAGACGGTGACGGCGGCCAGGAGCACGGTCTCGCCGTAGGTCACGAGTGCGGACCCGGCGGCCTGCTTGGCCATGCGCCCGGTCTCGATGATGAGGGGGCGGCCGGCGAAGGTCCGCTCGATACGTTGCATCATTTCTGTTTTTTCTCTCTGCTGTGCACGAAGCGCGCGATCCGCGTCAGTGCGGTCGCGCGCTCGTGGAGGTGATGCGCTTTAGTAGCGCAGGCCGAGTTCCGCGACGATGCGGCGGTATTCCTCGACATTGGTCCGCTTGAGGTAGTCCAGGAGGCGGCGACGCTGGCCGACCATCTTGAGGAGACCACGGCGGCCGTGGTGATCCTTGTGGTGGGCGCGGAAGTGCTCCGTGAGGTAGTTGATACGCTCAGTGAGCACCGCGACCTGCACCTGGGTGGAGCCTGTATCGGTTTCATGCTGGCGGTGCTTTTCGATAACCGCCGTCTTGACGAACGCCATCCTAAAATCCTTGCCTGCGGAACGCAGTGCGATTGAAATGCCGATTCCGTTGTAGCACAGAAACTTAGGGGTTTTACGCGGGGCTGTAAAGGGGCGGGTCTGGGCGGGATTTGGCGGGGGCAAAACCGGGGGTTCGGGGGGCCTTCGGCGGCCGCACCTGGTTTCCCAGGGACAGCCTCGTGGGCGCGAGCCGCGGCGTAGCTCACACTGTCCGCCAAAGGGACTTTGCGCTGGGCGCCAGCGAGGCAGCCGCGAGAGCGAGCCGAGCGTCAATCCGCGCCAGCTGCATCACGGCGATCGTCTGCAACGCCGCGCCTTCGTCCCTCTGCTGAAGAACGCATACTGATCTGGACGAGTCTCGGCGGCGGGAGCACGAGCGGCTCGGTGTTCAGGATCGCGGCCGCGAAGCAACTCGCTCTCGGGCCATCGGCGAGGTCTTCGAGCCAGCCGGCGAAGTCCACCGCGTTCGTGGTGCCTCGGCCCATCGCCCCGCTCACGGACGGTCGTTCTCGCACGGCACGCTGCTGCCAAATCCAGGGGCAGCCCGCGCACATGCTCTGCGGGCCGCACGGGGATGATCTCCAAGTGGCCGTCGTAGTCGAAGATCTGGGCCGTCTGGCCGGGTTCGAGCTCGAGGCACTCCCGAACTTCGCGAAGAATGACAACGTGGAACTTGGCAAAGACGGCAACGACTCGCACACCGACCTCCGTGTCGCTCGACGGTGGTGGAATCGATTGCGGCAGTCAATTCTAGAAACACTCGCTTTGCATTCCCAGCGCGAACCGCCACTCGGCGAGAGCCGCGATGTGATTGGCGACTACCACTTTCTGTCGCGATCACGACGCGTCAGCTCGAGCAGCTAGCGACGCGAAGGTCGCATCCACCGGAAGTATCTCGGCGAGTCGTCATAGAATCGACGCAGCCCCGCGGCTGACCGAGGCAACCTGTCGTGCGCCAATTGCATGTCTCGGGGGGCTACCAAATCAAGAACTCACGCAAGGACGACCCCGATCCCGGAGGAACCTCGGCGGGTACCTTCCATCCGTTCCGTGCGCTCTCGGCGGCTGAGCCGCGCGCACCCGGATCCCGAATCGCACCGGCTTGGAATGCTCGCTTAACCTCTCCGATGCCCTCCGGTCCCATTCTGTGGAGTAGCACCTGCGTCGCGTCATAAGCACGGTAATTTGGAAGCCTCATTACTTCTCCCAGATGTCTCACGGCAGCGGCCTTGTCATAGAAGCGACTGAGCCATCCTGTAGCGCTCGCTGACTCAGATGCGTTGCCCATCAGAGCAACCGCTCGTAGTCGAGTTGCCGCACCGGCGAACGGTACGCCGCCCCCGTCGGAAATACCCGATAAGCCAAGCGCCAAGCCGGCAACTCGCGCGTCCATGTTTGCCGCCCGCGCATCCTCGACCCCGAGCATCGCTTGCATCAGCGAGTCAGCGAGGTCGGACTTAAACTGCCGTGATGTGGTCGTCCCCGCATCGCGAAGGAGTTGAACGGCTTCTTCGACGCCCCGCGAATTTCGCAGACGAGCCATCACCTCCGCGGGAGTGGACGCACGGGCCTGGGGAACTTGACCGTTGACCGCCGAGGCCACAATGAGGAGTGAACAAGACAATGCGATTCGTAGGTTCACGGCGATCACCTAGAGGTAGGGTTTGCGAAGCCACATTTGCTTCCAGGTCGGCGCATCATACATCCACATCTGCACACTATCGGTGCCCGCAGTGTGCACAGCGAGGGATGCCGCGCGAATGACACCCTGCGCCCTGTTGTAATCGTCGTCGGCGGCATTCAGAACGACGTGGGGCAGACTCGGCTGGATGTCCATGAACATTTGATGCAAGTCTCCGCCGCTCGTGCGTGCGGCGTCCAAGGCCGCAGCAATGTGCGAGTCCTCATGAGTCCACGTTGCTCCCGTATACGCCAGGAATGGCTTGGAGTTGGGATAACATTGTACGTTCATCGAATAGTTGGATTGGCTGTTCGTACTTCCACAAGCCAACGCCTGTGCCGAGCCGGCAGACACGGGATACACGAATCCATCTGCTCGGAGTTCGCGATGCACCTGCGAGCGTAGCTGCATCGTGACGTACGCAACTGCTACG
>JANLTT010000228.1:0-3970 GCA_031363115.1 Gemmatimonas sp. | reverse complement strand
CGGGATCCGCGCGATGGAGCGCGGGATTGTCTCAGCGGGGCGCGACCCGAAGACGGGGGATCACCATCGCCCGAGGTTGGAACTCACACGCCTCACGATTCCGCGCCGCGTCTATACGCAGGCGCACATGGATGTCGTGGCAGAGTCGGTGAAGGCGATCTATGACCAGCGCGACCAGGTGCGTGGGCTCGATATGGTGTACGAGCCGACCTATCTGCGGTTCTTCCAGGCGCGGTTTGAGCCGCGTTGACCGTTCGCACGCGGCAAGGCGCGTGGTACGCTGGTGGTTCGCGCGCTAGCGGTGAGAGATAAATGGGGCGCCGTCGGGTGATACGACGGCGCCTTTTGCGTCAATGATTTCCGCGTCCGCGGCACGTTTGCGAAGCGCGGCGCTCTGTCCCGTTTCCAGCACGGTAGTGCCTTCGAGCAGCATCGCATCAGCCCAAGGTCGGCGGGGATCGCCCGTCTCGATCCGCGCGTTCACGATCAACCGCAGCCCTGCAGCATCACCCACGCTTTTCGACGGCGTCGCGCACGTCAAGCAAAATCTCGAAATACAGCTGCTCGCGACGATACGCGAAGTCGAGCGACGCCATCTGCGCCGGGTCTTCCGATTCCTTCGCACGCTTGAAGGCCTCGGTGTACATCTCCTCGAGATTGGCGAGGATGCGGTCGCGGGAACGGGACATCGAAATCTCCTGGAGGGCAGCAAAAGTGAGACGCGGCGGGACGAAGGGTGCGGGCTCGCGCGCGGGCGGGCGTCCGGGCTTCGACTCGGGCGATTCGAGAAGGAATTGTTTGGCCACGCCGAGGAGCTTGCGGCGGGCGTCGGACTCGGGAGCCATTCGGGAAGGTTAATCGAAAGGCGGATGGAGGATGAAGGATGGAGGATGGAATCTTTCATCCTTCATCCTCCATCATTCATCCTCGGTTCAACGAATCCCGCGCGTCGACAGCAACCGCGCAATCGCCGAATCATCCTCGGCGAACGGCAGCAACGAGGCGAGCACCGCGGCCTCAGTCTCCCCCTCCACGGCCATGATGGCCGGCGGAATCCCGCCATCGGCAGCGCGGGGGGTCCCCGCACGTCGATCCACCTCGAGCACCGCGCAAATCATGCCCGGCGTCGCGGACTCGACACGGCGAATACGCACGACCGGCCCGCGGTTCGTGGTTCGCTCAAAGAGAATGTCGTTGGTGGTGTCCGTCATGAACGGTAAATCTCGCGTCCTGTCCAGAAGTCCGTAAGCCGTCCCCTGACGTGCGTCTAACGGGCCGCGGAGCCCGGTCCGGCGTGCGGCGCCCTTTTGCCGGCCTCTCGGACGCCCCCGTTCCGCCGAGGCTTATGGCGCCTTCGGGGCCTCGAGCCGGTGGAAAATCGACTCAGTGATCTCGCGCCCGCCCTTCAGGTGCTCAACAACAATCCGCTCGAGCAGTTCTGGGGTGACGTTCGCGTACCAGGTCCCCTCGGGATACACCACGACAATCGGCCCGCCCTCGCAGACGCCGAGGCAGGGGGCCTCGCTCCGCTTCACGCGCGTGGGGCCAAAGAGCAACCCTTCGCGCTCAAGGAGCCGCGCGAGCTGCGAGTAAATCATCCGCCCGCCGCGATCCTTGCTGCAGTACCCGCCCGTGCAGACCAGTACGTGGCGCGAGTAGGGCTCCATCAATCCCCGCAGGCGCGCCGTCGGAAGCACCGTCATTCCGTGGGCACCTTGTTGTCGCCCGGCGGCGCCACGTAGCGCAGCGCCTCAACCGGCGCGCCACCAACGAGGTGTTCGGTGAAGATCCGCTGCGCATTGTCCACGTTTACGGCACCGTACCAGACATCCTCGGGATAGACCAACACCATCGGGCCGTGGCCGCACTGTCCCATGCATCCCCCGTGGTTCACGCGAACCTGCTGGGCGATGCCCGCGTCGCGCGCGGCACTCTTGAGGAACTCAAAAGTGTCGGCGGAGCCGGCGGCCTTGCAGGTCTTTCCGGAAGTGCAGACGAACACGTGCTTCTGGTACTGGCCCATTTCTCTAGGATGAAGGAGGGAGGATGAAGGTCAACTCACTTGAACGGGGGCGGACGGGCTCTCGTTCCCCAATTCTATCATCATTCCTCGTCTGTCCGGATTAGCTTCCCTTTTCCCTCATACCGGATGGTCTCGATGCTTCGTCGTGCCCTCGCTTGGGTTGCGCTTTCCCTCGTCCCGCTCGGCGTTCACGCGCAGGGGGCGGAATCGGGCGTCATTGCCATCACCAACGTAAATGTCGTGAATGGCATCAACGCGACGCGCCTGCGAAACGCGACGATTGTCGTCCGGAACGGGAAGATTGCGAGCATCACCGAGCGCGGCGCGGTGCCGGCCGGGGCGCGGGTGATTGATGCGGCGGGACGCTGGGCCGCGCCCGGAATGATTGACGCGCACACGCACATCAGCACCCTCGCGAATGCGCGGCGCGCGCTCAACTCCGGCGTGACCACGGTGCGCTCGGCGAGTGTCGGAGCCTTCCAGGATGTCGCGATGCGCGAGGAGGCGAAGGCCGGGCAGATTTGGGCCCCCGATGTCCTCGCCACCGGCGTGTTCATTTCGCCCGACCTCAGCGAAACACTCCTCGCCGATGCGCGCCTCGGTGCGCTCAGCGGCGGCGTGCGTACGCCGGAAGCGCTGCGCCTCGTGGTGAATGTGAATGCGGATCGCGGCGTAAACTGGATCAAGACGCGCGGCACGGAGCGCGCGGGATTGGTGGAGACCGACCCCCGTCAGCAGACCTACACCGAGGCGCAGCTGCGCATCGTGGTGGAGGAAGCCGCCAAGCGCGGCATTCCGGTGATGGCGCACGCGCACGGCGACGAGGGGGGCTATGCCGCCGTTGCCGCGGGCGTGCGGAGCATCGAGCACGGCACCTATCTCTCCGATTCCACGCTGCGCCTGATGAAGGAGAAGGGCGTCTGGCTCGTCCCGACCCTTTCCACGATCGTGGATCTCACGACGCCGGGCGGTGACTACGACGCCCCTGAGTTGCAGCTGCGCGGCCAGCACATGGCGCCGCAGATCGAAGATGTGATTCGTCGCGCGCATGCGATGGGGATTCGCATCGCCGCGGGTGCCGACACGGACTACCACCGCGAGAGCACGACGCGCATCGCGCACGAAGTGATGCGCTTCGTTGGACTCGGCATGACGACCGTGGATGCCTTCGCAACGGCAACGTCGGGTGCCGCCGAGTTGATTGGCGTCGGCAGCACGACCGGGCGTCTCGCGGTGGGTTACGAGGCCGACCTGATTCTGCTGGAGCACGACCCGCTCGAGCGGATCATGACGTTGCAGGACCCCCTGCTGGTGATGACCAATGGTCGCATCGCGCTGAATCGGACGCCGTTCGGCCTGCCGCGGAACTGACGCGCGATTGGTCGGATTACTCAAAGACAAGATTGTAGTGCTGACTAATCGGAGAGCATGAACGTGGCTGATACGACGCAGGGGAAGCCCCCCTCCAAAGTGACCGCACGCTGGGACGGTGAACAGCGCTTTGACGTGGGCGTGACGGGCAAGAAGGAGACGGTGCGCATCGACGGCAATCGCGACGCAGGGCCGAGTCCGGTGGATACCCTGCTAGGCTCGCTCGCGGCCTGCACCGGCGTGGATGTCGAGGACATCCTCGCCAAGCGTCGCACACCGGTGGAGGAGATGTCCATCAGCGTGATTGGCGAGCGCGCGAACGCCACGCCGTCGCGCGTCACGAAGGTGCTGCTGGAATTCCGAATTCGCGGCAAGGGCATCGAGCGGGTGCACGCCGACCGCGCGATTGAGCTCGCCGTGACCAAGTACTGCTCGGTGCGCGACACGCTCGATCCGAACATGCCGATCGAGTGGACGCTGGAGCTGCAGGACTAGGAATCAGTCGCAGTTCAAACATTTTGAACAGCGTATTCACAGGAAGGCACGAAGGGAGCCGCGACCTATTCAAGTCGTGGC
>JANLTT010000304.1:0-7376 GCA_031363115.1 Gemmatimonas sp. | reverse complement strand
CGCAACGTGATGGAGAAGCTCGCGCTGCATTCACGTCTGCAGGTCGCCGCCTACTCGCACCGGACGCAGTAGGCTCGAAGCCAGGCAGGCCGAGCAAACCGGGGCTAATCCTCTTGTGCGATACCAGCCGGAGGCGTGTGGTCACAATCATTATCTGCGTACCACTCACTCGCGGTGCAGACCGCCCCCGTGAAGTCTACTTATCGCCAGGCCAGTTGGATTGCGGGTGCAGCCACGCTCGTCGTGCTGGGCTCCGGCATCGCCCTTGGGACGTTCCGGAGGATCGAGTCCGCGGCAGCTGAGCGGCAACACACTCGGCTCGTCCTCACCGGAGCTGAACGACTCCTCTCGAAGGTCAAGGACGCGGAAACCGCCAGTCGCGGCTTCGCACTGACGGGCGATGACCAGTTCCTGAAGCCGTACTTGGCCGTCCGCGACGAACTCTCACCGGACTTGGTGGCGTTGCGCGCCCTGACGGCCATCCCGGCAGCGGACGCGCACCTCGCGATGTTCAAGCCGCTTATGGAGGCCCGGCTCGCGCATCTCAAGAGCGTGGTCGAGGTGCGTCGCACGCGGGGGCTCGTCGCGGCGTCGGAACTGGTGCGCGACGGCACGGGTGACCGCCTCATGGCGGCGATGCGCGAGGAGATGCGCGGCTTCATGGAGATCGAAGAAGCGGCGCAGTTGGAGCACGACGCCGCCTTCCAGCAACAGATGCGCCGGCTCGCGGCGCTGCTCCTCGCAATCTGTGTGCTTGCGATACTGAGCGCGGCCGCCTTCGCGGTCATGTTCTCGCGTGCCGCGAAGCAACGGGAGCGGAACGCGGTGCTCGTTGAGACGCAACGCCTCCTCGCGCTGCAGGAGGAGACGGGGCGCCAACTGCAAATGGCCAACAGCACATTGCAGATCAGCGAAGAGCGGCTCGCGGTGACGCTCAACTCGATTGGCGACGCGGTCGTCGCCACGGACGAACTCGGTCGGGTGACGCAGCTCAATCCGCTCGCGGAGCGCCTCACGGGCTGGACGCACGCGCTCGCGATGGGGCGCCCAGTGGACGAAATCATCACGCTCGTGAACGCCGATACGCGGCTGCCGGCCACAATCCCCGTGGCGGAGACACTCGCCAAGGGCACGTTGCAGGGCCTCGCCAACCACACCGTGCTGATTGCACGAGACGGTGGCGAATGCCCGATTGCCGACAGCTGCGCTCCCATCCGCGACCGCCAGGGCCGCGTCGTGGGCGCCGTACTCGTGTTCCGCGACGTGACCGAGGAGTACGCGGCGCAGCAGGCCCTGCGCGACACGAATCTAGCACTCGAGGTTGCGCGCGCTGAAGCCGTCCGCGCCAACCTCGCGAAGTCGGACTTTCTCTCCAACATGAGCCACGAGATTCGGACGCCGATGAACGCGATTATCGGCATGTCGTATCTCGCGCTCAAGTCCGACCTCTCGCCACGCGTGCGCGAGCACCTCCGCGTGATTCAGGACTCAGGACGCCACCTCCTGGGCATCATCAACGATATCCTGGACATCTCCAAGATCGAGGCGGGGAAGCTTACGGTGGAGTCCACGGAGTTCACGCTCGAAAAGGTGCTGGAGAACGTGGCCGCGATGATTGCCACGAAGGCGAGCGGCAAAGGGCTCGAGTTGGTCTTTGCGGTGGACCCGGACGTCCCGGCGAACCTCGTCGGCGATCCGCTGCGGTTGGGCCAAGTCCTGATCAACTTCGGCAACAACGCGGTCAAGTTCACTGAGCGCGGAGAAATTGCCATCGCCATCCGTGTGCTTGAGCGGACTGAAGACGGGGTTGTTCTCCACTTCACCGTGCGCGATACCGGAATTGGGCTGAGCCGAGCGGAGATGGAGCGCCTCTTCCAGAACTTCTCCCAAGCAGACGCCTCCACAACGCGCCGCTTCGGCGGCACGGGGCTCGGGCTCGTGATCTCGAAGAAGCTCGCGGAGCTCATGGGCGGAGCCGTTGGCGTCGAGAGCGTCGTCGGCGCGGGAAGCACGTTCTGGTTCACGGCGCACTTCGGCATCGGCGCGGGCCATGTCCTGCCCGCCGCGCTCTCCGTCGAGCAACGCGGGCTTCGCGTCCTCGTGGTGGACGACAACGCGAGCGCTCGAGCGGTCCTCAGTGACCTGCTCGTATCGCTGACCTTCGTGGCCGATCAGGTCGAGAGCGGAACGGAGGCAATCGCGGCCGTCACGCGCGCGGACCAACAGGGGAAGCCGTATGCGATTGTGCTGCTCGACTGGCAGATGCCCGGCATCGACGGCATCGAGACGGCCCGCCAACTGCACGAGTTGCCGCTGCGGCCGATGCCGCATTTGTTGATGGTGACCGCGTACGGCTTCGCAGAAGTCCTCGAAGGCGCTGAGGAAGTGGGGATTGAGGGCGTGCTGATCAAGCCGGTGAGCGCGTCGGCCCTCTTCGACAGCATCTCACGACTCTTGGGCGGCGCGCCAGCTGGGCCACGAACGACCGGCGAGATTCGCCTCGACACGCTCGACCGGCTTTCCACAATCAAGGGCGCACGCATCCTCCTCGTGGAGGACAACGAAGTGAACCAGCTGGTCGCGACCGAGCTGCTCCGCGACGCGGGCTTCGTGGTTGATCTTGCCGAGAATGGACGCATCGCACTCGACCGCATTGGGAGTGCTCCATACGATGTCGTGCTCATGGACATGCAGATGCCGGTGATGGACGGCGTGACCGCCACCATCGAACTGCGCAAAGATGCGCGGTACGCCACCCTGCCGGTGATTGCGATGACCGCGAACGCGATGCAGGCGGATCGCGAGCGCTGTATCGCCGCGGGGATGAACGCGCATGTCGCGAAGCCAATCGAGCCCGAGGATCTCTGGACGGCGCTACTGGCTTGGACTGCACCGAAAACGCTCGTACTCGACCCGCTGCCCGACCCGCTCCCCGACAAGACCAGCCGCGGCGCGTCCGGCGATGACGATCTCCCCACGGAGATTGCCGGACTCGATACCGTCCTCGGCCTCCGCCGTGGACTCGGGAAACATGCGCTCTACCTCTCGATGTTGCGCGGGTTTGTCAGTGGGCAACGGGATGCCCTGACCGAAACCCGCCAGGCCTTGGATGCCGCTGACTGGGACTCGGCCGAACGTCATGCGCATACGCTGAAAGGCGTTGCTGCCAACGTCGGGGCAACCGAGATTCCTGACCTCGCGAAAGCGCTCGAGGCCTCAATCCGGGCGCGACTCCCGCGCGCCGAGGTGAACGCGCGTCTTGATGCCCTGCAGACGCCACTGGCGACGCTCGTGACCGCGCTCGACCGGCGACTTCCCGCCACGCCGCTTCTGGAACCATTTGAGATCGGCGGCGTGGTGCGTGAGACCTCGTCGCTTCAACTCGCCTTGCCGCCCTCGACGGTCCCCGAGACGACTGCGACCATCCTCGTGGTTGATGACTCGCCCGACAACCTCATGCTCATGCGCGAGATGCTGAAGGACACGTATCACGTGCGCACCGCGAACAGCGGCGAACAGGCGCTGGGCATCGCCCGCTCCGCGACACCTGCGGACCTGTTCCTCCTCGACATCATGTTGCCGGGCATGGACGGCTACGAGGTGTGTCGCCGCTTGGGGACCGATGCAAGCACGGCACACATTCCCGTGGTCTTCCTGACAGCGAGCACCGAGGAGGAGGACGAGCGACGGGGACTCGAGCTCGGCGCAGTGGACTACATCGTCAAGCCGGCGAGCGCGCCCATCGTGCGGGCGCGCGTGCACAATCACCTCGCGCTGAAGGCGATGACCAACGTGATGCGTGAGAAGAATGTTGAACTGGAGCAGGCGCGCGTCGTGGCCGATAAGGCCAATCTCGCCAAGTCGGAGTTCCTCTCACGCATGAGTCATGAATTGCGCTCACCGCTCAACGCGGTCATCGGATTCGCGCAGCTCATGGAAACCGACACGCCACCGCCAACGGAGTCGCAACGCGAAAGCCTCAAGCTCATCCTTCAAGGCGGCTGGTACCTGCTCACGCTGATCAACGAGATTCTCGACCTCGCGGTCATCGAATCGGGGCAACTCACGCCACTCATGGAGCCGGTTCGCTTGAGCGAGCTGGTTCCCGAGTGTCGCGACATGATGTCTGACCTCGCGCGCCGCCGCACGGTCACGATTCACTCTCCGCCACTCGATCCGCTGCTGCTGGTGTACGCCGATCGCACCCGCCTCAAGCAGGTGCTCATCAACCTCCTCTCCAACGCCATCAAGTACAACCGAGAGGGCGGCACGGTGACGATCGCCTGCGAGCGGCTCAATGCCGCGCGTGTACGCATCTCCGTCACGGACACCGGCGAGGGACTCACCCCGCCGCAACAAGCGCGACTGTTCGAATCGTTCAACCGGCTTGGCCGCGAACAGGGGCATGAGCAGGGGACCGGCATCGGACTGGTCGTGAGCAAACGCCTTATTGAGCTCATGAACGGTCGGATTGGCGTCGACAGCACCGTGGGGGTGGGCAGCACCTTCTGGCTCGAGCTCGGCACCGAGAGCGATCCGCTGGTGGGAGTGGACTCCGAGACGATTGAAGCGGCTAGCGTCTAGCCCGCAGAAACGACACGCCGTCCATTCCCTTCCCCACGCCCTCCGGCACGACCACGCCGAGGTGCTGGAGAATTGACGGCGCAATGTCCACAATCGCCGGCGTCCCGCGCGTAAACCGTTCGCTCAACCCGGGCTGGTTGGTAACGATCCACGTTGTCCGTTCGCGTGCGCTCTGCCCACCATGACCCCGCCCCGTGACTGCATCCCGGCCATGATCTGTCGTGATGACAATCATCCAGTCCTCACCGAGCGCCTGCCGCCGCTTGACGGCCTCCCAGATGCGGCCGATACGGGCATCGGCCTGCTGCACGGCATCGTGGAAGCGCGGGGAGTCGCCATTGGCGTGCCCCGCGTCATCCGTATGCTGCAGATACACCCATGATAAGTCCGGTCCAACGGCTGCGATGTGCGCTGCTGCCTCCGATGCCACGCGATCATCGATGGCGCGGATATACTCCGATTGGCGGTCGTGCGGGAAGGCGATGGTGTCCAGCTCGAAGCCATCCACGACGTGGTCAATCCGGAAGTCGCCCGCGCGGGGACGGCCCAGCCCAATGAGTACGGTGCGATTGTCGGTCCACGTCGAGAACAGTGCGGTGCGGCGCTGCGGCTGCATCGTCTCCACCGCGCGAAAGATGTTCCAGTAGTCGTAATTGGGCGTCTGGTTGCTGTTGCCGCGGACGTTGTGCTTGTTCGCCCAGGTGCCGGTGAGAAGGCTCATGTAGCCCGGCGCCGAAACCGTGGGCGTCTCGGTGGCTCCGCCGATCTCCCCGCCGACATGCGCGCGGGTGTACCCCCCTGCGGCCGCGATCTCGTCGAGGATCGGGGTCGCGACGCGCTCAATCACATCGGCGGGGATGCCGTCGAGGAGTATGAAGACGGCCTTGCGCGGCGGCTCCGGTGGCGTCCCGAGGGGCGCGCGGCAGGCCACGAGGAGCAGGAGGACGAGCAGGATCGTACCTGTGCGCATCGAAGGGAAAGGTGTTGGGGATGCCGCGTGACGGTCACAAGCGAGTATACGGCGTCTTCGTGCGCGCTACGTCGCCCGCACGAAGACGCAGCCGTGCTCCTGCGCGACGTTGGCCGCAAACACACCCGAGGGCTGCATGATGATGCCCGGGATCAGGAGGCTGTTGGCCTTCGTCGCGGCCGCCTCAGACGTGATTTTGTCGGCGCTCGCAATCAGATCGACGACATCGCGAAAGGCCAACGCGCACGCGAGCACAATCACGCCGCGTCGCAATTGGTGATCGAGCGTGTGCCGTTCGATGCCCGGCGGCAGTCCGTCTGCAGGGCCCAAGAGCGCTGGGTTCTTCGCGAGTGCGGCGCCGGTCCACGGATGCTTCACACCGTACTGTGCCCCAATCCCATAGGCATCCCAGAAAGCCTGCTGCATGGCAAGCATGATGCCGTCATGCCGGAGCACAATGACGTTGGAGACCGCCGACGCGGGCACCTTGAGCACCTCCACATACTGGCTCGCCACGATGCCGCTGCGGAGGATGCCAAGTCCCCCGCCAATATCGGGGCAGTCGTAGACCGCCTTGTGCGCGCCAGTCAGTCGCGCAGTCCAGCTGACATCGAAGTCCGAGCCAGCCGTCGTGTCGGTCACGCCAGCCGTCCGCACAAAGCGCTCGAGTGCCGGGAGCGATGCCGGTACCGCTGCGATGGCAAATCCACTTGCACTGAGTTGCTGCAAGAGCGTACGGCGACTGAGCGACATGACTGCACTCCTGTGGTGAGGGACGAGCGCGTTCGGGAGGCTGCCTACTTCAACGTGGCCGAGCCCCGCAGCGGAGCGGCTTCGGTCTTCAGCAAGTCTAGCACCACCACCTCGTTGCGCCCCGCCTTGAGGAACGACGCCGGCGCGTAGAGACGGAACTGCGGCCCAATCTCCCAGAAGCGCCCAAGGTTGTGCCCATTCAACCAGACCACACCCTTTCGATATCCCGTCATATCGATGAAGGTGTCCGCCGGCTTCTCCAGCGTGAACTCCCCGCGGAAGAAATGCCCAGGGCGAATCGGCTCCGAGGCAGCGGCGACTCGCCGCGATGCATCGCTCCGCAACGAGGTGACCCACGCGTCGTCGAGCGGAACGAGCGACACCTCCCAGTTGAACAGCGTCATTCCCGAGAGCGTGACGCGATCGGTGATTCCCTTTCGATCAATCATCGCCTGCGCGAAGTTGATATGGCCCATTCCCTCCACGAGAATCTCGAGCACGGGATTCGCGCGCACGGTTGCTGGAATGTCGAGCCCGGTCTCGCCGAGTCGGCGGTCGATGGTCCCGATCATCACGCCATCAACAAAGACCGTGGCGAAGTCATGCAGCTCGGTGACGACCAAGCGTCCACTCGTGCGCCCAACCAGCGTGGTGCGATACAACGCGAGCCCCTGATTCTGCCCGAAGTACTCGAAGGGCCGCGGTGCCACTTCGCGCCGCGGCGTCGGCAGGTTTGTCCAGAGTGAGGCGAAGGGCCGCATCTCGAAGGCGGGAATCGCAATCGCAGGAATCGGTGCCGGAATGGGGGCGAGCGATTCGCCCGGCGGCAGCGACGCGCCGAGCTGCGCGCGGAGCATGTGGTACTTCGCCGTCGGACGTCCCTGTTCGTCAATCGGCGCGTCGTAGTCGTAGCTCGTGAGATCCGGCTCGTAGCCCTTGCCCCCCGAGTTTGCGCCCGCGGTGAAACCGAAGTTGGTGCCGCCATGCACCACATAGAAGTTGAACGACTTGCGATTCGCCAGCAAGAAGTCGACTTCCTTGCGCAAATCATCGACCGAGGGCGCGGCCC
>JANLTT010000296.1:0-3566 GCA_031363115.1 Gemmatimonas sp. | reverse complement strand
ACCAGGGCGTCCGCGCCGGTAGCCGCGAGTGGAAGGTGTTCCGCAACTCGGCAAACATCGCTGAGACCCAGCAGGTCCTCGCTTCGGGTACGACCAATTTTGTCGCCGGTACGTACTACACGATCCTGCACCGTGGCTTCGCCGTGCCCGCCAACGGGACCCCGGCGCAGTCGATTGTGCTGATTGAAGATGTGCGCCCGGCCGTCCTCGCGGGCAATGTGCACTGGCGTTCGGTTAACGCGATTGTTGGCCTGACCAACCAGGACGTCTTCGTTGGCGCGCCAGCTGGTGCTCCGGCCGCGGCAAACGTTGCACCGGGTGCGGCGTCGGCCTACGCTGCCCGCGCCACGGGTACCTTCACGATTCACACCGCTGCGACGGGCACGCTCGTGTCGCTCGCATCGGGCACACCGTTCGCCGGCGTTGCCGGCACGACGGCGGTAGATCCGGTCGGCGGCTTCAACATCGCCGGCACGCTCTTCACGGCGTTCCACTTCCCGCGTTCCACCGTGTGCCCGGTTGCGCTCGTTGCCGGCATTTGCTCGACGTGGGGAAATGCTGCGGCGCCGCAGACCGCGGCCTTCACGGCCCCGGTCGTCACGTTGGTTGCCGATCGTCAGCCGCCGCGCACCGTTCCGGAATAAGCGCGACGTGCTTGCTGGTGTAGTGCATGTGCAGACCGCGCGGGGCCCTCGTTTCAGGGTCCCGCGCGGTATGCTTTTTCTGGCGATGCTGGTCATCGCCGGAGCAAGCCTCCTACGCCCAATGGCGCTGGAAGCCCAAGTGCTGCGCGGCCGGATCATCAGTTCCGAATCCCGCAGCCCGATCGCCGAAGCCACGGTGGAAGCGATCGACAGTCTTCGACGAGTAGTCGTCGCCGTGCGCACCGACTCGCTCGGTGCGTTTCAAATGCGGTTTGCTGGGGATGGCGAGTTCCGCATTCGCGTCCGCCGCATCGGTATTGAACCGACGCTGACCGACCCGCTCCGTTTTGCCGGTCGCGACACGGTTGACCTGGATTTGCTCGTGGATGAGCGTCCGGCGGTACTGGAGGAACAGCGCGTCACCTCGACGCGCAGTCCCTTCATCGAGGAACGACTCCAGAACGCGCGTAGCCGCGGCTGGCGCCTGTTCCCGCCGGAACGCGTCGCCCCAATGCGCGAACGCGCCGTCAGTCTCGACCAATTGCTCCGCTCGCTCGGCATGGCCAATGTGCAGATCTCGCAACAGTGCATCCGCTCGCTCGTGACGAATGGATGCATGGCGATCTTCATTGACGACTTCTTCTTTGGTCCGTTCAACTTCATGTCGATCAACGTGCGCGACATCGAGTTCATCGCGGTGATCGGCCCGACCGAGGCCATTTCGACCTACGGGAACCGGGCACAGAATGGCGTGGTGATGCTCTACACCGCGCGTTCGCAGGATCGTCGTCAGCAACGTCGGCCCTGACTTGATGCGTCGCCTCCTGCTCCTCGCGGCGCTCCTGGTGCCGCAGGGGCTGATGCCGAGTTCGTTGTCGGCACAACAGCCCCAGCTGCCCGCAGCCCCCACGGGGTTTGTCAGCGATTTCGCCGGCGTCATCCCCGCCGATCAAGCCGCGGCGATGACTCGCCTCATTGAGATCGTCCAAGCGGGCTCGCAGGGCGAGATCGCCATCGTGACGCTTCCCGATATCGCCGGTCGCGACGCCGGCGACATTGCACTGCAGCTCGGCCGTGCATGGGGCGTGGGCTCGAAAGCGGGCATTGGTGATCGTGCGCGCAACGCGGGTATCGTTGTGCTCTTGGTGCCCAAGGCCTCAAGCAGCGATGGTAACGGGCACATCGCAATTAGCGTGGGGCAGGGGGCCGAAGGATTCATCCCCGACGCCGTGGCTGGCGATATTCGCCGTGAAGCAACGCCGTTGCTCGCCGCCGGAGATTATGGCGCCGGGCTGCAGCTCATCACGGCACGGCTCGCTGAGCGCTACGCGACGGAGTTCGCGTTCAATCTCGACTCGACGCTTGTGCCCCCGCAGCGCCGGCGGCGTGAGAAGGGCATCCCTCCCGTCGTGTTCATCGTCGCGTTCTTCATCATCCTCTCGCTGTTGGGAGGAGGGGGACGTGGAGGTCGCGGTGGCCGAGGTGGCGGAATGATTCTCCCCTTCCCGATGGGTGGGGGCGGATTCGGTGGCGGTGGCTTCGGTGGTGGTGGTGGCGGCGGTGGCTTTGGTGGATTCGGCGGCGGCGGCGGATTCTCGGGCGGTGGCTCGAGTGGGAGCTTCTAAATGGCGAAACTGACTCTCGCGGATTTCACTGGGCAGCTGACCAAGGCCTTCGGTGATGATCTCTCGGCGGTGGTGCTCTACGGCTCGGCAGTCGGGCGCACGGACCCGGAGCGCGGCTCGGACCGCAACATCCTGGTGATCGTGAAGGGACTGCGTCCCGCGGCCCTCCGATCGGCGGCTGCGGCCACGACCGCGTGGCAACAGACGGGGAATCCCGCTCCGTTGATTCTGACCGAAGCCGAGTGGCGCTCCAGCCGCGACGTCTTCGCGATGGAGCACGCCGACATTGGCGCACGCCACGAGGTGCTGGCCGGTGCCTTTCCGCACGTGGCCGCGCCTGAGACGGCGGACCTGCGTCGCCAGTTGGAGTTTGAGGCCATGGGGGCGCTGATTCACCTGCGTCAGGGCATTCTCGCCTGCGGCGGCGATTCCTCCAAGGAACTGCTGCTGATGGCGGCCTCAAAGGGTACGGTCTTGGTGCTGTTCCGCGCCCTCCTCCGGGTGCACGGCGAGGCAGTGCCTGCCGAGCCGGATCAGGTCATCACCGCGGCGGCGGCACGGGCGGGCTTCGAGCCGGCCTCGTTCCACGCCGTGGTGGCCCATGCGCGGGGTACCAAAGCGATTGCGAAGGGAGAGGCTGACGGTGTCCTCACGGCCTACCACGACGGCCTGAAGCAGTTCGTGGCGCATGTGGACGGGATGGTGCATCCTGACGCGCCTGCGGTGAACTGACACCTCCGCGGTGTAAATTCGTAGTATCCAACAGTCCCTCAATCGGAGTTGCTGAATGAAGAAGCTGATGCTGCTCGTGTTGCCGCTGGTGCTCTCGGCGTGCGGTTACAACACGATCCAGACGATGGATGAAACGGCTGCTGCGGCGCGCCAGCAGATCGAAGTGCAGTTGCAGCGTCGTGCCGACCTCGTGCCGAATCTCGTGAGCACGGTGAAGGGCTACGCCGCGCAGGAAGTGACGATCTTCACGGAAGTCGCCAACGCCCGCGCGCGCCTGGCTGGCTCGATTGGTGGCGGGAACATGTCCGAAATGGCCGATGCGAACCAGGCGATGACGGGCGCGCTCGGTCGCCTGCTGGTGATCACCGAGAACTATCCGGTGCTCAAGAGCGATCAGAACTTCCTGCGGTTGCAGGACGAGCTGGCGGGCACGGAGAATCGGATCGCGGTGGCGCGCACCGACTACAACAAAGCGGTGCGCGACTACAATGCCTACATCCGCAAGTTCCCGGCGGTGTTGACGGCGAAGGTCACTGGGGCCAAGGCCCGCGAATACTTCGAGGTG
>JANLTT010000180.1:0-8479 GCA_031363115.1 Gemmatimonas sp. | reverse complement strand
ATCTGTGCTTCGGCACTCGGCGCGAGTTCGTTGCGCACCGTCTGCCGCCAGTCTTCCGAGCGCTGCAATGCGCTAGTGGAATCGCGGCGGAACTGGATGCCCATTGCCCAATCGCCGGCGGTGACGAACATGATGGTCGTGCGGTAAGTGCCGGCCTCGGGGCCATAGGTGAGGCCATTCCAAACCGTCTTGCGATCGGCGTTGGTGGCAAAGATGCGGCCTTCGCCATTCACCACCGGCTCGCGGGTCTCCTTGTCGAGCACCGTCACGGTGTAGGTGATGCGCTCGAGGGCGCGAGGCGGCACGACGTCGGGGAGCAGCCGAATCTCGAAGTCCTCGGTCCAAACGCGCAGCACGCCGGCATCGGGCGGCGGACCGCAGCTGACCGACGCCGCGAGGCTCGCTACCGCGAGAAGAGCCAGAACGCTGGAACGCAGGCGCTTGGACATTGGGGGGGACTCCGAAACGGGTAGGAACAACCAGATGGGCGAAAAATAGCCTATCGACGCCCTCAAGGTGACCCGTCTAGGGGGTCGCGTTGCGCGTGGCCCGGGCCACGGCCCGCACCCGCTGCACCACGGTCACCACGGCCGACACCGCGAGGAGGATCACCACACTCCGGAGCACCCAGCCGTTGAGGGAGAGGCCGAAGAAGGCCTGCGGCGCCGCGAGGAGGGTGATGCGCTCCGGGCGCTCCAGCGCCCCGACCCCTTTGAGGTCCACTCCGAGGGCGTCGGCCTTGGCCCGCGTGTACGAGGTGATCTGCACCGCGCTCACCGCGACCAGCGCGACCCCGACCATCCAGGTGGACTGGTAAGGCCCCGGCGTCGCGAAAAACCAGGCGAGACCGCCGAACAGAAAGGCGTCGGCGACGCGGTCGAGCGTGGAGTCGAAAAAGGCGCCGAAGACCGAGGCCATCCCGCTCTTTCGCGCGACCGCGCCATCAATCACGTCAAAGAACGCGGTCAGCCCGAGCGTCCACCCGGCCGCGACTATCCATCCCGCGCCGAACATCACCGCCGTGATGACGCACATCAGCGTGCCCAGGACCGTCAGCGTGTTGGGCGTCACGCGATGCCGCACGCACCAGTCGATCAGCGGCTCGGTGAGCCGGAGATAGCCGCGGACGATCGCGTGCCAAACGGAAAGCGGAAACGGGGCGGTAGACACACCCTAACGATAAATCAGGTACTTCCGCGTGGCTTGCTGGAAGGCGACCACTCCCGGAAGCGCGGCATCAATCACCTCGTCGGGATCGCCGGTGCCGAGGAGCGCCTCGCGCCCGGCCGGGCTGCCGAACCGCAGGTCGAAGCCGCGCGCCTGGACGCGGAGTGAATCGCCGGAGGCGCGCTGAATGGCCCACAGCACCGCCGCCCCGATGCGTCCCACCTGCAGCCGATCACGATCCTCGACGATGATGCGCACTCCGGGAACGCTGCGCCCCGCGAATTTGCCGTCGGTCGGGGCATTTGGCGTGAAGCGCTCCGCCGCAAATCGCACGCCGGAGAGGCCGCGTTCCTCAAGAAGCTTGGCGACCGAGTCGGCATTCATCCACGGCGCGCCAAACCGCTGAAACGGGCGATCGGTCCCGCGCCCCACCGAGACATTACTGCTCTCAAACGCGACGAGCGACGGATACAACAACGCACTCGTCGTGGAGACCATCGCCGGCGAGGGGACGATCCATGGGAGCTTGGTTTCCTCCCACCACATCGAGCGGCGCCAGCCGGTCACCGGGACGACATGCAGCGTCACGGGGATGTTGAGCTCGCCGGCGAAGAACTGCGCCAGCTCGCCCATCGTCATACCATGCCTGAGCGGGGCCGGGTATAATGCGTAGGCCTGTCCGCGTCGCTCTGCTGTTGGATCGTCAGGATTCGCGAGCGCAGGGTCAAGCAGCGGTCCTTCGGCGCGTCCGGTGAGGGGATTCGGGCGGTCGAGTACGATGAAGGGAATGCCCACGCGCGCCGCGGCGCGCATCGCGTAGACCATCACGCCCACATACGTCCACGTCCGGGTGCCGATGTCCTGCAGATCGAACACGAGCGCGTCCACGTCACGAAGCAAGCTGTCCGGAGGCGGAATCGTCTCGCGGCGGTACAGCGAGTGCACCGTGAGCCCGGAGGCGCGGTCCACTTCATCCGGCAGATCGGGACGGTCGGCGGTGCCGCGAATCCCGTGTTCGGGCGAGAAGAGCCGCACCACCGAGACATTGGCGCGCTTCACGCGCGCATCGTGGAGCAACAGGTCCACGTCGCTCACCCCCTCCGCATTCACTCCCGTCTGGTTCGTCAGGAGCGCGATGCGCCGCCCGGCGATCAGATCGAGTGAATCCTCGAGCAGCACCGTGATGCCTGGACGCACCGGTTCAGCTTCGGGCCGCCTCGCTTGCGCCTGTCGCCCTTGCGCCTGCGGCGCCTGGGCGCAGCCCAGCACACTCATCGTCAGCATGCCCACCATCATCCGTCGTACGCCGTGATTCGTCACTCGCTCTCCCGTGCGGCCGTGTTCGCTTGCGGCCTCGTTCTCGTCTCGTGCGCGATGCCGCCCCAGGCGGTGCTGAATCCGCGCACCGTCACCGACGTCGCTCCTGATATCACCCCAATCGACGTGCCGTGGTCCGTGCGCGACCACCACCCCTCACTCACCGAACCGCTGCACGCCGACGCGCAACAGTGGATTGACCGCACCATCGCCGCGATGCCACTGCGAGCGCAAGTCGGCCAGATGGTGATGATCTGGGTCCTCGGGGATTATACAAGCTCCACCGATTCGTCGTTCGTGCTCGCGGTGAATCGGATTCGGAATGATCATATCGGCGGCATCATCATGTCGCTGGGCTCCCCAATCGAAGTCGCGGAAAAAGTGAATGCGCTCCAGCGCCAGTCCGCCCTGCCCCTGCTCGTGGGAATGGACGTGGAACCCGGACTCGGGCGACTTGAGGGAGGCGTCTTCTCCCCCGGCACCCTGACCGCTGGCAACGCGACCGTGTTGCCGACGGCGATGGCGATTGGTGCGACGCGAAAGATCGAACATGCGCGCGAAGCAGGACGCATCACCGGGGCGGAATCGCGAGCGATTGGCATTCACCTCGCCTTCGCGCCGACCGCCGACGTGAACAACAATCCGTCGAATCCGGTCATCAATGTGCGCTCGTTCGGCGAGGATCCGCTGCTCGTGGCCGCCATGACCACCGCCTTCGTGGAAGGGGTGCAGTCGGCCGGCGTCGCCGCCACCATTAAGCACTTCCCGGGCCACGGCGACACCGACACCGATTCGCATCTCGCGCTCCCCGTCATTCGCGCGACGCGTGCGCGGCTCGACGAAATGGAACTCGTCCCCTTTCGCGCCGCCATCGGCGCGGGGGTGCAGGCCGTGATGAGTGCGCACATCGCGCTCCCCGCCATCACGCACGACTCGACTCCCGCGACCCTCGCGCCCTCCGTCATGACCGGGCTCCTGCGCGACACGCTTGGCTTCAAGGGCGTGATTGTGACCGATGCCATGGACATGCGTGGTGTCGGTGCCGGCTACGGGCTCGGCGAGAGTGCCGTGCAGGCGGTGAAGGCGGGCGCGGACATTCTGCTGATGCCCCCGGATGTGCCGCTCGCCATTGATGCGGTGGTTGCTGCCGTCGAGCGCGGCGAGATTCCCGCCGAACGCATCGCCGCGTCGGTGCGACGCTTGCTCGAGATGAAGCTGCGCACTGGTGCGATTCAGCGTCCCATCACGCCGCTCGACTCGTTGCGCGACATCGTCGGCCAGCGCGCGCATCGCGAGCGCGCGCAGACCATCGCCGAAGACGCCATCACGCTGCTCCGCGACACCGATCGTCAGCTGCCGCTCGCCACCGCGGAACCGACGCTGGTACTCACCTACGTCCCCGAACTAGACAACCAGGCGGGACGCGTCTTCACCGCGGAGATGCGGAGCGCCCTACTCTCCTCGCGCGCGGCACGCATCACCTCGGCGACGCCACGGCAGCGGCTCGACTCCTTGCTGCGCGCCAACGAGCGGGTGATGATTGCCACCTTCGTGCGCACCATCGAAGGCGAAGGGCGCTTCGCCGTCGCCGAACATGTGGCCAAGTGGATTGACTCGCTCGCCGCCACGCGACCCGTCTCGGTGGTCGCCTTCTCGAGCCCGTACGTGCTGCGCGAGTTCCCGCGCGTGAGTGGCTACGTCGCGGCCTATGGTCGCGGCGACGCCGTGGAGCGTGCAGCGGCGCGCGCCATCACTGGGCGCGTTCCCTTCCGCGGTGTCACGCCCACGTCGTTGCCCGGCTACTTCGCCGGAGGGCAGGCGTATTTCCGCCCCGTGCCGCGCTGGACCGCTGCCGTCACCGACTCCGTGCGCGCGGTGATGCTGCGCGCGCTACGTGATTCGGTTTTCCCCGGCGGCATCGCGGTGATTGGCACGCGCACCGACATCCTCGCGGAAGTTGCGGTGGGTCGCATTGATTGGGCCGTCGACGCCCCCGCACCGAATGCGCAAACCGTCTGGGACATGGCCTCGCTCACGAAGGTCGTCGGCATGACGACCGCCATGATGCAACTCGTCGAGAAGCGGAAGATCGATCTCGACGCGCCGGTGCAGCGCTATCTCCCCGAATGGATCGGCCCGGGGAAGGAACTGGTCACGGTGCGCCATCTGATGACGCACTCCTCCGGACTGCGCGCGTGGCGTCCGTTCTTTCAGGAAACCGAAACCGTCGATGCCGCGCGGAAGCTGTTGCTAGAGACGCCGCTCGATACGCTCCCGGGTGTCCGCTACCTCTACTCGGACCTCGGCGCGATGCTCGCGGGCATGATCATTGAGCGCGTGAGCGGACAATCGCTGGATGCGTACCTCGCCGCGAACGTCTTTGGCCCGCTGCGCATGGTGGACACGCGGTATCGCCCGCCCGCCGAGTGGTTGGCTCGCGTGGCACCGACTGAGGTGGACGCATGGCGCGGGCGGCATCTCCGTGGCGAGGTGCATGACGAGAACGCGTATCGCTTTGGCCAGGTGTCCGCGCATGCGGGACTCTTCAGCACGGCCGCCGATGTCGCGCGCTTTGCCCAGGCGATGCTCAATGGCGGCGAGCTGGGCGGCGCACGCATCGTGATGCCGCGCAGCATTGCGGAGTTCTCGCGGGTCCAGACCCCTGCCCTTTCGCATCGCACGATGGGGTGGGAGTCGCCGAACGGCACCAATTCCGCCGGCACGGTGATGCGGTCGCCCGCCTTTGGGCACACAGGGTTCACCGGCACCTCGCTCTGGATCGACCCCGCGAACGACCTCTTTGTCCTGATTTTGACCAACCGGGTGAACCCGACCCGCGACAACTCGCGGATAGGGCCGGTCCGGACGACGATTGCCGATGTCACGAGCCGCGCGGCCGCGGCGGCCCTGCAAGGCGCGCGCGGAAGCCCGTAACGGGCACGGACGGGGCGTCAGGGGGCGTTTTCGGCGTCTGGAGAGCCCGCCTCCCTCTTGTCCCCGGAACCCCGAACCCTATATTCCGGATTATTCCATTACACCCCACGTTGGGGTCGTCAGGAACCCTCAGGAGGCACTCCATGAGCACGATGAACACCCCAGAAGTTCTGGTCACAATCACCTCTGCCGCGGCCACCGAAGTGCAGAAGTTCATGCAGGCGGAGAACGTGACCCCAGAAGCCGGCGGTCTTCGCGTCTCGGTCCAGCCCGGTGGGTGCTCCGGCTTCAAGTACAGCCTGCTGATCGAAGACAAGCCGGCCGACGACGACACGGTGATCCCGCAGACCGGGTTCAACCTTTTTGTAGACCCTTTCTCGATGCAGTACCTCGGCGGCGTGATCGTGGATTACACGACCTCGATGCAGGGCTCGGGCTTCACGTTCAAGAACCCGAATGCGACCGGCGGCTGCGGATGCGGCAGCAGCTTCTCCGCGTAAGTCTCGCAGACGGTAGGAACGACGGGCGCCTCAACGGGCGCCCGTTTTGTTTGCCCACAAGGCCGATGGGACGTCCGTGGTGATCATTGGCATCAGCATTGCCACCAGCATCGTCAGCTTCACTTCCGGCGGTCTGTTGGGTGGCTTCTTTCTCGCCATGCTCTGGCCCCGCGCCATTTAGCGGGATGCCATCCCGGGGATGGGTGTGGGTATCTTTACCACGAGCGTCGTGGTCTTCGCGGCGCGCATCCGCACCGCGATTCCCGCACTGGCAGGCCCGCGCTCCCCGCTGACGCGCAGTTCTCCGGTTCACACCCGCACACAATTCCTGCAATGGCACAGCTCGTCGTCGGTGTCGATGGTGGTGGCAGCAAGACCCACGTGATGATCGCAGACGGTAAGGGAAAGGAGTTGGGCTCCCTGATCGGCGACGGCAGCGCGGTGCGTCCGGGCGAAGCCCTTGCCTCGGCCGAGACCATCGGCGCGCTCGTGCGTGATGCGCTCACGAATGCCGAGCTCACCGACAAGCCGGCGTTGCTTGTGGCGGGCATCGCCGGCACCGGACGCGAGAAGGAGCGCAAGGCGCTGCTGCGCGCGTTGCAGGGTGAAGGACTCGCCGATGAAGTGCAGGTCGTGACCGATGCGGAGATCGCGCTCGTGGACGCCTTTGGTGCCGACGGCGCCGGCGTGTTGCTCATTGCCGGTACGGGCTCGGTGGCCTATGGCCGCGGTCCCACGGGCGCATTCCGTCGCTGCGGCGGCTGGGGCCCCGACGTCGGCGACGAAGGCAGTGGCGCGTGGATCGGCCGACGTGCGCTGAGTGTCGTGACGTCATCCGCGGACGAGCGCGAGCCCGAGACGCGCCTCATGGGCGCGCTGATGACGGCGCTTGAGCTCGAGACGATCGAAGACATCATCCCGTGGGCAGCGAAGGCGTCGCCCAAGGACTTGGCGGCAATTGCGGGCCACGTGACAATGCTCGCGGCCGACCGCGACCTGCGCGCGAACTCAATTTGCACGGTGGCCGCCGAGGAGCTGGTGGTCCATGTTCGCACGCTGGCACGGCAGCTCTTCGTGGATGAGCGCGCGGGGTTTTCGGTGGCGCTCGCCGGCGGGCTCATGACGCGTGGCTCCTTCATGCGGCGCCTCGTCGAGCATCGCCTGAAGACGGCGGTGCCGGGGGCGCAGCTGCATCCGGAAGAGGTGGTGCCGGCGCGAGGTGCCGTGAAGCTGGCGCTGGCGCACGCGAAAGTCTGAACTTTTTACAGGAAGGCACGAAGGGAGCCGTGACCTAGCCTAGTCACGGCTCCCTTCGTGTCTTCCTGTGAATATCGATTTTCAGAACCGCGCCAAGCCGAAGCTTACGCGGCAGCCACGACTTCCTTCGGCACCATTCTCGCGTCCCACAGGCCTTCGGACTTCGCCACGAACGCCGTCGCCGAGATATCGCCCGACACATTCACGACCGTGCGCGTCATGTCGAGGATGCGGTCCACGCCGAGCACGATGGCGATGCCCTCGCCCGGCACGCCCATCATCGCGAGGATGCCGACGAGGAGCGGAATCGACCCGCCGGGAACGCCCGCGGCGCCGACCGCCGTGATCACCGACATCACGATCACCACGACCATGCCGCCGAGGCTCAGGTCTATGCCGAAGACCTGGCAAAGGAAGATCACCGTGATGCCTTCAAAGATGCTCGTGCCGTTCATGCACATCGTGGAGCCGAGCGGAAGCACGAAGCCGGCGATGCGATTCGGCACGCCGAGTCCGGCAGTCGCGGCCTCGAGGGCCGCCGGCAGTGTCGCGTTGCTTGAGCTGGTCGAGAAGGCCGTGATCAGTGCGGAGCGAATACGCGAGAAGAAGACCAGCGGGCTGATGCCGATCACGAAGCGCAGGATCAGCGAGAGATTGAGCACCACATGCAGAATCAATGCGGCCATCACGACGCCCACGTAGCCCGCGAGCGGGACCATCAGCGCAAATCCAAAGCGCGACGTCACGCCGAAGATGAGGCAGGCCACGCCGTACGGCGCCAGCTGCATCGCAAAGCCGACGATGTGAATCACCACGTCATTGATCGACTCGAGCACATCGAGCATCGGCTTGGCGCGCTCGGGCTTGAGCTGCGTCAGCGCGGCGCCAAACATGAGGCCAAAGAAGATGATACCAAGCATGTCGCCGTCTGCCGCGGACTTCACGGGATTACGCGTCACAATCTCGACGAACGTATTGATGCCGAACCCACCCGTCTGCTGCGCATCGATCTTCGACGACGCATCCTCGGCGTACGTCGCCATCAGTTCATTCTTCATCGACTCCGGAATGCCGGCCCCGGGCTTGAACACCGAGACCATGATGAGGCCGAAGGTCGCCGCGAGAAAAGTCGTGCCTAGGAAATAGCCGATCGCCTTGCCACCGACGCGCCCGACTTTCCGAATGTCGCCGAGCCCGGCCACTCCAAGCGCGATGCTGGAGAATACCAGCGGCATCACGACCATGAACAGCATGCGCAGGAAGATCTGACCGACGGGTCCGGCGATGTACTTGTTCGCCCACAC
>JANLTT010000214.1:0-3587 GCA_031363115.1 Gemmatimonas sp. | reverse complement strand
AGCGGGGGCGCGGCCGCGCGCCTCCCGCGGGTGAGTACCGCTTATCCGCCGGGGGATCGAAATGGGCCGGCCGAGCGTGTTGCATGTGCGCGCCACGAAGGCGGCGGGTGCGGTCACGGCGGTGCAGGTGGCCGGGCAGGCAGTGCTCACCGGCGAAGGGACACTTCGGATGCCGCCGCGCTGACCGTCAGCGCGCGCGGTCCGGCGCGAGCGGATCTTCGCGGCGGAACTAGCCGCTGATCGCCCGATGCCCCTGGGCGTCGGTCTTGGTCTCGCGAAGCATGCCGGGAGTGGAGGCGCGTCCCACGCCCCCCATCGACCCATCGAAGGCACGCATACCGGCGTGCCAGATCTCCGAGCGATTGCGGCCGTTCCGCTTCGCCACGTAGAGCGCCTCGTCCGCGCGCGCGAGTAGCGTCTTGGCCACTTCATCGTCACGCGCTACATCGGCGGCCACGCCAATGCTCGTCGTGAGCGTGAAGTCGGGCGGCAGTGACCGGAACTTGTGCTCGCGGAACGCCTCGAGCACACGGTTGGCAAGAATCATCGCCCCCTCCTGACCCGACTCCGGCGCGAGAATCGTGAACTCCTCGCCACCGAAGCGCGCGACGACATCGGCCTCGCGCGCCGTCTCGCGCAGCAACTCACCGATTTCGCGAATCACTTCGTCGCCGGTGAGATGGCCGTAGTCGTCGTTGATGCGCTTGAAGTGATCGAGGTCGATGGCCAGCACCGCGATTTCCTTCTTGCCGCGAATGGCGCGCGCCACCTCGCGCTCGGCGAGCTGGTTCAGCCCGCGGCGATTGAAGCATCCCGAGAGCGGATCGGTGAGGACAATGGCCTGGAGATGATCGCGCATGCGGTTGTACGCGCGCCCGATGATGCTGATGGGATCGGGGATTTGCTCCGGCCCTTCGTCGTAGCGCGCGGAAAAGTCTCCCTCCTGCGCGCGCCCGAAGAGGCCCACGAGATCGGACATCCGCTTCGCGATGTGTCCCTGCATTCCCACGTACACCATCACGCCGATGCCATACACGGCGAGCGTCCACAGCTCCTCTTGCGGCATCGGCAGGCGGCCGGCATCCGCGGCATACGCAATCATCGCGGTATAGCCGAGCGCAATCATTGAGAGGTTGGCGATGGTCGCCGTCCACCCGAAAAAGAGTTGCGTGAACTGCACGGTGAAGATCGAGACGATCAACGCGCGGCCGTAGTGCTCAGGGGGCGTGATCAAAAGGACGCTGCCGAACAGCGCCATCATGTCCGAGGCAATCGCCGCAATCACCAGCGACATCCCAGCGCGCTTGCGGCGCTGCAGGTAGACGGCCAGAAGGCGGTGAAACACGAGGTACGCGAACATCACCCCGATCGCCGCGACGAGCAGCGCACGCTCGACATACAACGGCGCCAGCACGGAGTGCGTCGAAATCACGCCGAACCACTTTAACGTGACCGTCGAGAACCCGACCAGCGGCAAGAAGACGGCGCGATAACGGCCCTGCCAGAGCAGGACTTCCGCATTAGTCTCTTCGGCCGTTGGGGCGGCGATTGGATACGGCAACGGCATGCGTTAACGGAGGGGGAAGGACCGCGGCCCGGGGTCTTGATGGCCGTTAAAGGGGCAACCAGATGGTGACTTCCGCAAGGGTGTCAGGTTGCCCCGGCTAGAACCGCGCCTCGAGGTACAGGTCCAGCCGCGTCTGCCACCGAGGGCGAATGCCGCGGGCCAGGTCGATACGGACCAACCCGTCGAGGAAGCTCGCCCCCACCCCGACCCCGCTCATGGGGCGGCCAATCGCGTTCCAGCCGTCCCGCGGACCCGCCCAGCCGAGGTCGGCAAAGACCACCGGGCGCGCGCCCGCGAAGTTGCCGCCAATCTCAGTCCGGCTCATCCAGAAGCTCTCGCCGACGCCAGTGCCGGGGGTCTGACCCCGGACGCTTTGGAGTCCGCCGAGGAAGAACTGGCGCTGCGCGGGCAGATCGCCAAAGCTCGTGCCAGCCGCGTTCGTGAGCGACACCGCCACCGGCCCAAGCCCGCGCGAGACAATCGTCTCCACGAAGAGCCGCTGATAGTCCGTCGCTCCCGTCGCCACCTCGGCGCGCACGTCCACGCTACCACGCCACCCACGCGGATCCAGCCCGCGGCTTCCCGTCCACTTCGCGGTGCTGCCGTAGTACCACCCAGGAGTCGCCACCACGTTGCCGAGGAAGCGGTCATCGTTCGCGCCGCCAAATAGGGACCAGCGGTTGTCGACCGCCGCACTCCACTGCTGCTCGGCGAAGAGACGAAAGTCGAGCCCGCCCTGTTGCGGCGTGAAGCGGCGCACCTCCCCGCCCCAGGCACGGTGATAGAACCCTTCGTCTCGCGCATACAGCAACGCGCCAAGGGAGGCACCGAACGAGAGGGGATCGCCGAAGGTGGAACTCACATCGAGCCGGCGATACACCGCACCGCGATAGGTCTTGCGACCATTCGTGCGCGAGAAGGCGAGCTCGCCATTCAACTGCAGGTCAGCCACCGATGCTCGCAGTTGTGCCTCGGCTTCGTAGCCGGAACCGAGCACCGAGGTCAGGCCCACCGCACTCGAGAGACCCTCGACCCGATTGAATCGCGTGTGCGCGAGCCCCCAGTCCGCGCTAGGCGGCTGCGGCGCCCATCCGGACTGGAGTCCCATGTCATCAAGAACGCGCATCAGCTCGGCCGCTTCGGACTGCCCAAAGAGTTCCTCGCCCTCGTCATAGATGGAGGCCGGCAACTCACTCGAGCGCGCGAGTGCGGCGGTGTCGCAGGGCATGGCAATCGAGACCGGCACATTGCCGTCGCCGCGCCCCCGTCGTTCGATATACACACCACCCGCCGCGCACTGCCGCTCGCGGTCTTCGCGACGCAACGTGTCACGACGCGCGTACATCAGGTGGAGCGTATCACGCACCATGAGGGAGTCGTAGCCGAGCGCCTTGAGCGAGTCGCGCACGACGGAGGCCACAAGGCGCGGCGGGATGGCAATCGCCGGCAGTGAATCGATGGCATTCACCGATTCGTAGCGATACCGCTCCTCGACGCGAATCGGAATGCGCATAAAGCTGACGCGCGCGTACCCCTCGAGCGCCTGCAGCTTGGGCATCCAGAAGCGCTGCTCCTGCAGGCCGTACTCGACACTCATCGCCGTGATGTTGGCTTCCATGGGCGTGAGCAACGGCTTCACGAACGCCGGGACATCGTCCATCGAGGTCGAGTCGTCTTCCTGCGCGACCGCCCAAATGTTGATGTCGGTGCTCAGGCGATACACCGCGCGCACGAGATGCCCACCTTCGACCTCAAACCAGAACGATCCCACGGTGAGATTCCACTTCGGCTCGCGCGCGGCGATGCGTAGCTCGCGCAGCAGGAGCCGCTTGCCATCGGGAAGGGTCATCAACACGGAGTCGCCACTCTCGAAGGTGTAGTACGCCTCTGAGCCCGTCGCGAGCGGGTGCACCAACGACTGTTCATCCACTTCGGCGCGAATCATCGAGCCGTCGTCACCGCCACCGAGTGCGATGAGCGGTTCCTTGCCGGGATAGTAGGGAATGGACATCATGTCCCC
>JANLTT010000166.1:0-7439 GCA_031363115.1 Gemmatimonas sp. | reverse complement strand
TATGCCCGTGCTTCGTAGTTTCTTCGCTCGTGACACCCGAACTCATAATGCCGGGGTCGCGGGTTCGAGTCCCGCCCCAGCTATCGTTTGTCCGCGTGATCATGCGCAACGGCTTGCCGGAAATCATTCCGGCAAGCCGTTCGTGTCTGCGGCGACTGCGGTCTAACGGCGTACCGCAACGATTACCTCGCGCTCGCCCACCGATAGCGCACCGCCACGTTTGCCATGAATCCCTCGAGCGGCGCCCACACATCCGTGGTCCAACGCCCCCCCACCATGGGCGTGGGACGCACCAACGACTGATAGTCCGTCTGCCGCACATTGAGGAGATTCTCAAAGTTCGCGACGATCTCCACCGGGCCGAACTGCCGCTTCACGATGGCCATCGTGTAGAGGTAGGGCTTCGAGACACTCAGATACGGATTATCATCGAGCGCCTGCCGGCCGTAGTAGGCGCCCTCGATGCCGACCAAGTACACCCCGGTCTTCTCGAGCATCAAGTCGCCACCGAGCCGATGGCGATTGAGGAGGGGCATCGGCTCGCGTTGGCCGGTGATTGCGTCGGTTCTCGTTCCGCGCGCGTATCCATACGTGAGTAGGAACTTGCTGTCGCCGAATCGCCAGATCGCCGCGGCCTCGGTGCCACCGACGCGAGTCGGGCCGGCGGAGTTGCGGAGCGCACCCGTGAGGCCGGGGGTGCCGAGATCGACGAGTTGGATTGCGCCGTTGATGGACGAGGCGTAGCCCGTCACGAGCAACTCCGCACCTAAGAGGCGGCCGTTGAGATCCACCATGCCGCCGACGCTGCGCTCGGCGTTCAACGCGCTGGGTTGGATACTGCGCAACCCAATGGCCTCGACCTCTTCCGTCATCGAGGCGGGGGCCGCGAAGCCGGTGCCGCCACTGACCCGCACCGACCATGCGGGAGCGGGGCGAAAGAGGAGCGCGAGGCGCTCCGTCACCATCACGCCGCTGACTGGCTGGTGGTCGGCGCGAACACTCGCCGAGACCGTGATGCGGCCGATATCACGCTCGCCGGTCACGAAGAGTCCAGGGGTGACCCACTGGTGGTCGAACGCCGCATTGAGCTCGTTGCGATACGCGTCCGTCTGCACGGCGGCGCCGAGGACAACCGCCCCGCGCTCGATCCGCCGCACGCGCGTGAGTTCGGCGAACCCGGTGGTGATGCGATCCCGCTCAGCGGGCCCCGGCCCGAGCCAGCGTTCGCGGCCATTGGTGGAGAGCGCAAACCGCACGGCGAGATGGCCGGAGTCCGCCCGAGGGAGACGCAGGGTCAGCCCTGCATCGGCGCGTCGTCCTGTCAGTGCCTCACGAATCGGTTGTCCATTGGGCGCGAGTCCGCTCCCCAGCGTGCCACCGCGGCGATCATCAAAACCGTAGCCCGCCGTCGCGAAAAGCGTCCGACCGTTTGCGTCGGACGAGGAGAACCGAGGCCGGATGCTCCAGCGACTCGCGCGAGACTGATCGCCCCACCCATCGTCGTCCACGTCCATCGCGCGCTGTGTCGTGCCGGTCAGGAGTAGCGAGACGCCCGACTCATCGGAGATGCGCCTGCTCAACCAGGTGGCAGCGTCGGTGACCCCCATCGTGCGCCGATTGAGGAGCCACTCGTTGCCGCCGGTGGGCGCCTTGGAAATCAGGTTGATCACGCCGCCAAGCGCCTGCCCGCCGTATAGTGCCGACGCGGCGCCTTTGATCAACTCCACTCGCTTGAGGTCGACCGGGGAGATGTCGAGCGGGCCGAGGGCGCTCGCGGCGCCACCGTAGAGCGGAAGCCCATCGGCGAGCATCGCGGTGTACTGGCCTGGCAACCCGAGGATGCGCACGCTGCCGGTGCCGAGTGATGGCGACGCGGTCTGAACCCGTAACCCCGGCGTCTCGTTCAGCAGCATCGAGATGCCGCTCGGCGCCATCAGTGTGGCCTCTTCCACCTCCATCTCGTCGACGACCTCGACGCGAAGCGGGGTCTCGCCGGCGAGCCGCTCGGTGCGCGACGCCGACACGGTGATCTCGCTCATCGCCGCGACCATGTCGGCCATAGAGATGTCGATGGTGACCGAGATGGTGCTGTCCGCAATCACGAAGACCGCAACGCGTTTCGGGACGAATCCAATCCGAGTCAGGAGCAACGTGCGTCTACCGGCGGGCAGTACCAGCCGCGCGCGGCCGTTGGCGTCCGTCGTCGCACTCAAGGAATCGGAGCGGACGCGAATCCCGTCCACCATCCCCATGGCCTCGCGCACGGTGACCTGCACCGTGCCGGAGTCGGGTCGCTGCGCCCGCAGGGGCGCGAGCGGCACGATGAGGGCGATCAGCAAGGAGCAAGCGCGACGGCTCAGCATGATGAGGAATGTATCCCGCGCGCGCCGACTGACTAACTTTCCCGCATGTGGCCCCACGCTCCTCACCCCTCGAACGCTCTCCAAGGCATCACGCTTGAGCGCATGCTCACCGAGCTCGTGGAGCACAAAGGCTGGGACAAGATGGGCCGTCGTGTCAACATCGCCTGCTTCACGAGCGACCCCAGCATTTCGTCGAGCCTCAAGTTCCTGCGCAAGACGCCGTGGGCGCGCACGAAGGTCGAGCGGATGTATCTCGACTATCGGGGCGACTTCAAGACGGACGACACCGCGGGGACGTAGAAGTCCCAGAAGGCGCCGTGCCCGATGAACAGGTCGGGCTGGAAGTCGGAGAGTGCCTGCATCCAGCGCGGGCCGGCGAGGTCCCACCGCCCCGGCGTGAACTCGGTGTCCGACATATCCGCCATCAGGTAGACCTGATGCGCTCCCGACGCCGTGATGCGCCGCGTGAGCAGGGGGACGCCGCCGGTGAGTCCTTCGCGCTGGAGCACCTCCGCAATCTTTGGATGATCGGGAAGGACGAGTTCGGCGAGCAGTTCGGTGCCTTCGTTCACCGTGTAGATCGGGAACCAGAACGGATAGTCGGAGCCGCCCACCGCGCCCGGGAGCGCCTGCTTGCCGGCCTGCGTGAGTGCGACGTGCGGACCGGCGCTGGCGAGCGTGGGCCCCTCGACTAAGAGCAGTCGGCCATCGGTGTGCACGAGAGTCAGGGTCGGCCCGATGGGGAGCGGGCGGTCCCCGTAGTGCTGCCGGTAGAGCCGCGGGAGCCAGTGCGGCACATCGGTGGTGTCCTGCAATTGTGAGAAGGTGCGACCGACCCATCCCGTCCATTCGATGCCAAAGAGCGTTTCAAGCGTGTCACGCGCCGCTTGGCCCGTCGGATCCTCGAGCGCGTTGAACTCCAGGAACGTGTGCCCGCCACGAGCGGAGTGGGCGAGCAGTGCCGCCGCATCCTCGTCGGAGAGGCCGCCAAAGAGCTTCCTCGAACGATCGAGATGCGCCATCTCGTGCTCGATGTCGAGGAGGTCGTCCTCGTACACCCCGTAGGCATCGGTGACGAAAAGCCAATCGACCTTGCTGAGGTCCTGGTGGGCAATCGTGGTCTGGACGTCCCGCTGCAGCGGGTTGTAGCCGACGTGCGTGCCGAGTGAATCCCAGCTCCGTCCCTCGGGGGAGCGGAACTTAAAGTGGTTGAGCAGCCAGACGGCGCCCTTGTGCTCGCGCGCACTCACATAGGGCACGGTGTAGTTGACGAGCAGTACGCGGTCGGCCGGCTCCCGCATCATGCGCCAACTGATGCGAGGTACGAGAAAGATCGCGCTGATGACCAGCAGGATGAGCAGCAACAGGATCACGAAGGGATCGCGGATTGCCTCGCCAATCGGTCCACGCTCGGCGTCGAGCTCCGCAAGCTTCTCGATGTCGGAGACGCGCATCTGGGTGGTCGGGCGCGACTCGAGTTCGCTCTCGATGGGGCGCAGCGTCGAGCTATCGCGTTTTGGCGGTTCGTTCACGGGAGGACTCGGAAGGGAAGGCGACAGAAGAATGGCGCGGCGGCGCGCATTTGGCGATGGGCCAGCGCAGTGGCTGTCGCATTGTGATAGCGGGAGACTTGCCTCTGAAGAAATCGCCGTCGTGACCGAGGCGCGCACCTACCTCAAGCGCGCGCCGCTCCAGGCTGGCATCAGCGGCATCATTGGACTGATCATGGTGACCAGCGGCTGTCCGGTGATGGACCGCCTCCGCCCGATGGTGCGGACGCACATCCCCTTCTCGACCCTCGACGAAACCACCTACCGCGCCCTGTCGATGTACCTGCTTTCGCAGTACTTCGTGCGGCGTCGGGGCGGGACTCCCAACTGGGATCTCTCGGGGCTGACGGAAGTGTACGGCGAGGTCCGGAAGGTGAACAAGGCCTTCGTGAAGCGGCTGCACACCCTGCAGATCGAGGATGCGAGCCTGAACGCGATTGTGAATCTCGACGTGTTCGCGAGCTTTACGTCGATGAACATCGCCACGGCGCAGCTGGAAGAGGTGGAGCAGCTCTTCGCGGCCTACTTCCCGGCGGCGGGGTCGCCGCCAGCACCGCCGCAACTATAGAGCGACTGGCAGGCACGTGAGCCGGGTGCCAGATTTGGCCGAGCCCATTTCCGGGCTCTTTCGGCCCTGTTCGCCCCGCCACGTCGGAATTGCCACCGGTGACGTCCTCACCTGATCGCCCGCCCGAGATGTCGCCCCTGGTCGCGTGGTTCTCGCGGCACGGGGTGAAGGCGCTCGGCGGCGTGCTATTGATCGAGCTCCTCTTTCACGTCTACGCGGTCTCCAGCAGCAAAAAGCGGCACGCAGCGGAGCGCGCAGCGGCAGCAGCAGCAGCAACCCCGGCAATTTCGGCAACACCAGCAGCGATCGCCACGCCAGTGCCGGCCACCTCGGATTCTGTGAGCAAGCCATGACCACCGACGAATTCCCCTCCGCCAGCCGTCGCCCGCGCAACGACGAGCTCGACGTCTATGGCCTCTCCCACACCGGAAAGGTCCGCAAGGAGAATCAGGACCACTTCCTGATGGTCAACATCAACAAGCGAATGGAAGTCATCCGGACCAATCTCACCAAGGAGGATCATCTGATCCCCGAGGGAGAGCAGCGGATGGCCTACATGGCGATGGTGGCGGATGGTGTGGGCGGCGGTGCCGGCGGAGGGGAGGCGAGCGCGACGGCGTTGCAGGCCATCATGCAGTACGTCGATAGCCTCATCACCACCTACCTCGCGAAGCGCGACGATGAAGCGGAGCTCACTCGTCTGCTTCAGGAGGCCGCGATGCGCGCGCACGAGGCGGTGCGCGAACGTCGGCGCGCTGCGGAGATCACTGGCACGATGGCCACAACGCTCACCGTTTATATGGGGATGTGGCCCACGTACTACCTCCTGCAGGTGGGAGACTCGCGCTACTACGTCTACAAGCAGGGCGAGCTGCGGCAGGTGACGCGCGACCAGACCATGGCGCAGGATCTCGTGGACCAAGGCGCGCTCTCGCAGACCGCGGCATCGCGAACCCCGTTGGCACACATCCTCTCCAGCGCCATCGGTGCCGACTCCACCATGCCGGTGGTGCACAAACTGAAATCCGATTGGGCGAACGTGCACCTCCTCTGCAGCGACGGACTCATCAAGCACGTGAGCGATGAACGCATCGCCGCAGTGCTGGGCGCGATGACCAGTGCGAAGCAAGCGTGCGAGCAGCTCCTGCAGGATGCACTCGATGGCGGCGGGAGCGACAACGTCACCGTCGTGATTGGCCGCACCGTCCCGAAGGACGACGCGTGATTCTCGTCGAGCGGCTGACTGCCGCGCTCGCCGACCGCTACCGCATTGAACGGGTACTCGGCGCTGGCGGCATGGCAACCGTGTTCCTCGCCGAGGACCTCAAGCACAAGCGCAAGGTCGCGGTGAAGGTCCTCAAGCCCGAACTCGCCGCCGTGCTCGGCGGCGAGCGCTTCGTGGTGGAGATCACGACGACGGCTGCGCTACAGCATCCGCACATCCTGCCGTTGTTCGATTCCGGCGAGGCCGACGGATTTCTCTATTACGTGATGCCGTTCATCGACGGCGAGACGCTTCGTGCAAAGCTTGACCGCGAAACACAGCTCGGCGTGGACGAAGCGGTGCGCATCGCGAGCGACGTCGCGAGCGCGCTGAATTACGCGCACACGCACGGTGTGATCCATCGCGATATCAAGCCCGAGAACATCCTGTTGCACGATGGGCGGCCGATGGTGGCGGACTTCGGAATCGCGCTGGCTGTTTCAGCCGCAGCGGGTGGCCGGATGACCGAGACGGGCTTGAGCCTCGGCACGCCGCATTACATGAGCCCTGAGCAGGCGACGGCCGAAAAGGACATCACAGCGCGGAGCGATGTGTACTCGTTGGGCTCCGTGCTGTACGAGATGCTCACCGGCAACCCGCCACACACGGGGTCGAGTGCGCAGCAGATCATCATGAAGATCATCACCGCGCCGGCGGAGTCGGTGACGCTGTATCGCAAGTCGGTGCCGGCGAACGTCGCGGCGGCGGTGGCGAAGTCGCTGGAGAAGCTCCCGGCGGATCGCTTCGCGAGCGCGAAGGAGTTTGCCGACGCGCTGGGCAATGCTGCGTTTGGTCTCGGGGCGTCGTTCGGCGGCGCCTCCACAGTCGGCGCGTCCGCGCCGCAGCGCCGTGTGCGGCTGGGCGTTGCTGCCGTCGGTTTGGTAGCGCTCACCGCGCTGGGGACGTGGACACTCGCCACGCCGCGCGACCGCGGCGGCGAGAGCGTGCACTTGGCGTTCTCTTCCACACCGGCCCAGCCGCTCGGCCCGGTCTCCGGGCGCAATGTCGCCATCTCTCCTGATGGGCGAACGATTGCGTACGCGACGGCCGACTCCACCGGGCGCAACTCGTTGTGGGTGCGGCGCCTCGATGACTTACGTCAGACGCAGATTGCTGACATCGAGGATGCCCTCTTTCCGATTTTCTCGCTTGATGGCGCCTCGGTCGCGTACCTTGACGTCGAGAGTCGTCAGCTCAAGCGGGTTGAGCTCTCAGGCGGCGCGCCAACCACGTTGGCGGAGATTGCGGGGACCTTCCAGGGTGCCGCATGGACCGCGGACGGCATCGTGGTCTCAATCGGAGGCGTCCTCTTGCTCGTGCCGAGCGCCGGAGGGACACCGGCCCCGCTGCTGAGTGGTGACTCCCTGTTCGGGTACTATCCCGTGGCGCTTCCGGGCGGAACGACCGTCGCGTTCGCGGCCACGTTTACGGTATCCAGCCCGATCCGGGTGTTCGACATTCGGAAACGCCGCGCGACGGCATTGGCGGTTGCCGGGGTTCCAGTGGGCGTCGTAGATGGTCGCCTCCTCTACTATCGGCGGGGCGCGCTGTGGGCGGCGCCCTATGATGCGGGAGGGCCCCGCGTGGAAGGCTTGGAGCGCGAGGTGCTCCCTGACGTGCGAGTCTCGCTCGTCGGCCAGCCCAAGGCGGCGGTGTCGCCCAGCGGCTCCGTCGTCTACGTGACGGGGTCGAAT
>JANLTT010000210.1:0-19423 GCA_031363115.1 Gemmatimonas sp. | reverse complement strand
ACGCACCATGAATACCGCGCCCCCCAAGAGAAGACCATGAGGAGCACCGCTGCTGGAGTGCCGCCGCGAGCCCAAATGCGTCACATTCCCCTTCGCGCCTTCCTGTGAAAAGCCGTTGAAGTTCCCCCTCCGTGCCTCCGTGTCTCCGTGGTAAATCAGTTAGCTTTAGGCAGCGAAAACCCACAAAAGCACATGGCCAAAGACGCCTCGTTCGACATCACAACCTCCGTCGACCTTCAAGAAGTCGACAACGCCGTCAACCAGGCGTCCAAGGAGATCCTCCAGCGCTACGATTTCAAGGACGCCAAGCTCGCCACCGTCGAGTTCAAGCGCGCCGATGGCATCGTCAAGCTCTCGAGCGATACCGACATGCGCCTCCGCGCCATGTGGGACATCCTCCAGTCCAAGCTCATTAAGCGCGGCATTCCCAACCAGAATCTCGACGCCGGTGAACCCACCCCGGGCGGCGGCGATACCTGGCACCGCGACGTCAAGCTCAAGCAGTCCCTCGATGCAGACACCTGCAAGAAGGTCGTCGCCGCCATCAAGGAGCAGAAGTTCAAGAAGGTCCAGGCGAGCATTCAGGGCGACACCGTCCGTTGTGTCTCCCCGAGCCGCGATGAGCTTCAGGGCGTGATGGCTTTCCTCCAGGGCGAGGACTTCAAGGTCGCGCTCAACTTCGGCAACTACCGGTGAGATTCAAACTCGTCACGCTTGGCTGCGACAAGAACACCGTCGACTCCGAGCGCTATCTCGCGCAGTTGCTCGATCACGGCGCCGAACAGGTCGACGACGCCGAGACGGCGGAGTTGATCATCGTAAACACCTGTGGCTTCATTGACGCGGCCAAGCAGGAGTCGATTGACGCCATCGTCGCCGCGGGGCGCCTGAAGGAAACGGGATCGGCCACCGCCGTGGTCGCTGTCGGCTGCATGGTTGAACGCCACAAGAGTGAACTCGAGGAGGCGCTGCCCGAGGTCGATTTCTTCCTCGGCGCCTCCGAGACCGAGCAGTTGCTGCCCAAGCTGCGCGAGCGCGGGTTGATTGGCGACCCCATCACGCAGCATCCAGGTGTGCGCATTCACGCGGGGGACACCCCCTTCGTGCGCTACCTCAAGGTCAGCGAAGGCTGCGACCATGGCTGCGCCTTCTGCGCCATTCCGCTCATGCGCGGCAAGCATCGCTCGTTCTCGCTCGATGAAGTCGTGCGCGAAGCGCAGCTCCTTGAGCTCCAGGGTGCGCGCGAAGTGAATCTCGTGGCGCAGGACTTGGCGCACTACGGACGCGATCTGCGGGACACCAGCGTGCGTCTCCCCGAGTTGCTCGAGGCGTTGCTCGCCGAAACGTCCATTCCGTGGTTCCGCAACATGTATCTCTACTCCGCGGGCATCACGCCGCGGCTGCTGGACGTCATCGCGAAGAACCCGCGCATCCTGCCGTATCTCGACATGCCCATTCAGCACGCGTCAGACTCGGTGCTCGAGCGGATGCGTCGCCCCGAACGTCAGCGCACCATTCGCGAGAAGGTCGCGCGATTCCGTGAAGCCGTCCCGGGCGTGGCCCTGCGCACCACGTGTATCGTCGGCTTCCCGGGCGAGACGGACGAAGACTTTCAGCAGCTCTGCGACTTTCTGCAGGAAATCCAGTTCGAGCGCGTCGGTGTCTTCACCTACTCGCCGCAGGAAGGCACGAAGGGCGCCGAGCTCGAAGATGACGTCTCCGACTTCACCAAGCGCCAGCGTTTGGAAATCGTGCAGGAGCTGCAACGGCACATCACCGCCGAACGGTATGAGTCGCGCATCGGCTCGGTGACAACAGCGCTCATCGAAGCGCCACGTACCGACGAAGAGCCGGCGCGCGCCCGACTCCCGTGGCAGGCCGACGATATCGACGGCCTCACCTGGATCGACACCGATGCGCCCGCGGGGAGCTTGGTGGAAGTCGAAGTGACTGCCGTCGTCGACGATTACGACTTCGAGGCCACGGCGATTCGCGTGGTGGCCCTTCCACCGGTCGCCCCCGTTGACGCGCCGCGTTCGAGATCGCTCCCGTTGATTTCCACGACCATCGGGAGCTTCGGTCGGTGACGCGCTCCCCGACGCGCGGGCTGGTCGCCGTCGTCGTCGGGGCCTTTGTCGTCGCCGCCTGCTTTGCGCCGCCGCTCCAGGAGAGCGGCCCCCCCTCGCCCACGCCGCGCGCGGGAGATATCGCTGGCCCCACCATCCGTATTGCCCTCGGGGTGGTGCCTCGCGCTGAGGCGCCGAGCCTCGAACCGGGCACCGACGGCCTCGTGCGGTTCAAGGGGAAGCCCTACCGCGGACTCCTGCGCACGGTCCCGACCGACTCTGGTGTGCTCGTCCTGAACTTGGTGCCGCTCGAATCCTACCTGCGCGGCGTCGTCCCCCTCGAACTCGGCGAGCGCCCCGCGGCCGAACGGGCCGCGCTTGAGGCGCAGGCCGTCGCGGCGCGCTCCTTTACGGTCACCCGCGTGACCGCTGCGCGAGCCGGCCGCGGGCGGAGCCGGGACTTCGACCTCATGGCCACCGTGGCCGATCAGGTCTACGGCGGCACCGACGCCGAGCGCCCAAACGCCAGCGCGGCCGTGGCCGCCACGGCGGGACTCGTCCTTCTGTACGGCAATCGCGTGATTGTCGCCCCCTACCACTCCTCGTGCGGCGGCGAGACCGCTGCGGCGCAGGAGGCCTGGGGTGGCTCTGGCGAGCCTTTCCTTCAGCGCGCCAGCGACAAAATTCCCGGGAGCGATCGCTATTACTGCGACATCGCGCCGCGCTTCTACTGGGAGCGCAACCTCACGGGGGCCGAGCTCGACGCCGTCGTGCGACGCTACCTCGGCACCTACGCCACGCTCCCGCCAGGGGGCGCCGGCGACGTGCACGGCGTTCGGGTCGCCAAGCGCACCCCCAGCGGGCGGGCCGAAGTGGTTGAGTTCCGCACCGCGCGCGGTACGTTCGATGTACGCGGCAACGATGCCCGCTCGATTCTCCGGTCCGGTGCTGGCGACCTGATGCCCAGCTCCTATTTTTCAGTCACGATCGAAGCCTCCCCTGATGGCGCGATTTCCCGCGTGCAGCTGCGTGGCAACGGGAATGGACACGGGGTAGGGATGTGTCAGTGGGGCGCCATTGGTCGTGCGCGTGCCGGGCAAAGTGCCCGGATGATTCTGCAGACGTATTTCCCAGGCACCACCCTCGGCTCGATTCCGTCCGCCCTCCTCGCCCAGTAGCCTCGTGCCTCCCAACACTCCGCTTCGCTTCGGCGTGCTCGGCCTCGGTGCCATCGCCCAGACCGCACACCTTCCGGTCCTCTCGAAGATGCGTGGCGCGCAGATCGCGGCGCTCTGCGACAACGACGCGGCCAAGGCCCGTGGCATCGCTCAGCGCTTCGGCGTCGCCAACTGGTGCATGGACATCGAGGACCTGCTCGAGCTCGAACTCGATGCCGTCGTCATCTGCTCGCCGAATCACGCGCACGAAGTACACGTCCTCTCGGCGCTAAAGAAGGGATTCCACGTGCTCTGCGAACGTCCGATCGCGCTCACGTCGCGTGGCGTTGAGCGCATCATCGCCGCCGCGGAGAAGGCCGATCGCATCGTGATGGTCGCCAACAACCATCGCTATCGTCACGACGCGCAGACGCTCAATGCCTTCCTGCGTGGCGGGGAGCTCGGCAAGCTCGTCGCGGTTCGCGCCGGCGCGTATCGTCGGCAGGGCCCGACGGCACCGTGGCGCATGCGACGGCAGGAGGCCGGCGGCGGCGCCTTCCTTGAGCTCGGTCTCCCGCTGCTTGACCTCGCCGGATGGCTCACGGACTTCGCGCGCATCGTGCGCGTGAGTGCCACGATGGAGCGGGCCCGCGGCGCCAATGCCGTCGAGGACGCCGCGATGGTGATGATTGAGTGTCAGGGTGGATTCACGGTGACCATCGACGTGCGTTGGAACTACATCGGCGGCGAGGATCGCTGGTTCTTCGAGACCATCGGCACCGAAGGCTCGGCCCGTCTTGCCCCGATTCGCATCACGAAGTCCATGCACGGGAATCCCGTGGACGTTTCGCCGACTGGCGCCGCGCAGCGCGACACCGTGACCATTCAATCGTATCGCTCGGAACTTGCACACTTCGCCGCCGTGGTACGTGGTGAGCTGCCCTACGAGCCGCCGAAAGATCAGGTCCGCGTCTACAAGCTCCTCGACCTCATCTACAAGGCCGCGGACGAGGCGAAAGAGATCCGCCTGTGATTGCACTGCCCGTTGCGCTCCGCGCCATCGCGGGGCGCTTCGCCGTCGCTGCGGTCCTGCTCGCCACGACTGTCGTTTCGCTCGTGGCGTCGCCGAGCACACTCGGCGCGCAGGAGCCAGGTGCCTCGCTCCGCATCTCCGTCCTGACCTTCGGGCAGGGCCCCGCCGTCTTTGAGCGCTTCGGCCACAACGCGCTCCGCGTGCAGGACACCGCGACGGGCCTCGACCTCGCCTACAACTGGGGGATGTTCTCATTCGAGCAGCCCAACTTCCTCGGACGCTTCCTCTCCGGTGACACGCAGTATTGGGTCGAGGCCTTTCCCACGCTCTTCCTCCTGCAGGTGTATCGCGAGCAGGATCGACACTCCGTGGAACAGGTGCTGGCCCTCACGCCGGCGCAGCGCCTCGAGATTGCCAACTTCGTCGCGAACAACGCGCGCGAGGCCAACAAGTACTATCGCTACGATTACTTCCGCGACAACTGCTCCACGCGGCTCCGCGATGCCCTTGACCGCGTGCTCGGCGGCTCGCTTCAGCGGCGCTTCGAACCCATCGTCACGCCGTGGACCTATCGCAGCGAATCGGTTCGCCTCACGCACGAGGACGGACTCGCGCAGGCCGGCATTGATGTCGCCCTCGGTCCCCGCGCCGATGTACCGCTCACCGCATGGCAGTCGATGTTCATCCCCATGCGTTTGCGCGACTATCTTCGCGACGTGACCGTGCCTGCCGCCGAGGGACCGGCCATCAAGCTGGTCGCCGAAGAGATCGTGCTCTACGAGGCGAAGCGCACGCCCGAACTGCCGGAGCGGCGCGGGCTGAGCATTGGCGCGTGGGGACCGGTGCTGGGCGCGTGGATGTTTCTGCTCGCCCCCGTGGGCATGGTGGCGCGTCGTCGCACGCGCATCCCCGCGGCCATCATGGCGGTGCTGTTCTATCTCCTCACCGGCTTGGTCGGCTTGCTACTCGTCGGGATGTGGGTCGGCTCCGCTCATGTCTTCTGGTACAACAATTTCAACCTGCTGCTTTTCTCACCTTTCGCGCTACTCGCGGCGATTCCCGCCGCGCGCGCCATTCTTGTGGGTGAACTCGGCCCGCGCACCAAGGGGCTCGTCCTCGCCGTCTTCGGCGGGGCGCTCGTGGCGCTCGTGCTGAGTGTCGTCGTGGATCAGCGACTGCTCGGACCGCTCCTCCTCGTCTTGCCCGCGCATGTCGGGCTCGGCGTGCTCATCTGGCGGCACACTCGCCCGCGCGCCCCCGTGAGCGCCTGAGCAACGAGGGATGACCACCAAAGCCTGGCGCGTCGGCATTGACGTTGGCGGCACTTACACCGATCGCGCCGCGCTCGCCGAGGACGGCCGCGTGGATGCACGGAAGGTGCTCTCCACTCCCGCCGATCAAGGCGAAGGGGTCGTGCAGTCGATGGAGGCACTCGATGGCACGGCCATGCGCATTGTGCATGGCACGACGGTCGTGACGAATCTCCTGCTCGAGCGGACCGGCGCACGCGTCGTGCTCTGCGCGACCGAGGGCGCGACGGATCTGTTGGCGTTGCGACGTCAGGATCGCGCCTCGCTCTATGACTTGAGCGTGCATCATCCGGCTCCGTTGGTGCCGCGCGAGCGCACCGTCGCCGTGCCGGAGCGTCGCACGCCGCACGGTGTCGAACGTCCGCTCTCGGCGGACAGCATCCGCGCAACCGTGACGGCCGTGCTCGCGCTTGCGCCGGAGATCGTCGTCATCTCGCTGTTGCACGCGTACGCCGATGACGCGCACGAGCGCGCCCTCGCCGATGCACTGCGTGCCGCCAAGCCGGAGCTTGAGGTCGTCACGAGCGCCGATGTGCTGCCGGAGATTCGCGAGTACGAGCGCACCGCGACCGCGACGGCGGAGGGCTATGCGCGTCCGGCCGTGCTCACGTATCTCGAGCGACTCACCGGGCGACTTGCCGCGGCGGGACATCCCGCGCCCGCCGTGATGACCTCCGGTGGCGGGATGCGCCCCGCGTCCTCGGCGGCGCGCCGCGCGGCCTCGCTCGCGTTGAGCGGGCCCGCGGGTGGCGTGGTGGGTGCCGCCGCGGTGATGCGCGCAATCGGCACCCTCGACGCGCTCACCATTGACATCGGTGGCACGAGCGCTGACGCCGGGCTCATACTCGGTGGCGAGCCACTCGTAGAGCCGGGTGGGGATGTTGCTGGCGTGCCGATCGCCTTGCCGCGCGTATTGGTGGAGACCGTTTCTGCTGGCGGTGGCAGCATCGCCTGGGTGGATGATGGTGGTGCGCTGCGCGTGGGTCCTCGCAGCGCCGGTGCACGGCCCGGCCCGGTCGCGTTTGGGCGCGGCGGTGTGGAGCCGACGGTCACCGATGCCCAGGTCGTTCTCGGTCGCATCAGTGCGCGCGCGATGAGCGGTGGCGTTTCGCTTGATGCCGACGGCGCGCTGCGGGCCGTCGAGCAAAAGGCCTTGCGGCTGGGGCGGCAGACGCGGGAGACGGCACAGGCGATCATTGATATCGCCGACGCCGAAATGGCGCGCGCGCTGCGGCGCGTGAGCGTCGAGCGAGGGGTGGATCCGCGCGGATGCGCGCTCGTGGCTTTCGGCGGCGGCGGACCGCTCCACGCCTGTGCCCTCGCCGATGCGCTGAGCATCCCTGAGGTCATCGTGCCTCCCTTTGCCGGCGTGCTGAGCGCCGTGGGGCTCGCGCTGGCACGAGAGCGTCACGAAGTCGCCGTGAGTGTGCTCAAGGCCTGCGCCGCACTCACCGCGGAGCACCTGGAGCAAGCGCTGGCATCGCTGACTGCGAAGAGTGAAGGAAGCGAACGCCGGACCTTTGCGCGCATGCGCTACAGGGGGCAGGGGCACGAGCTCGACGTGCCGGTGCACGCGATGGACGCCGGTGCGAGTCTCGCCGCGCGCTTCGCCGCGCTGCATGGCGCGCGCTACGGCTTCACGCTCCCGCAGGACGCCGAGGTTGTGGCGCTACGTCACGAAGCGGGCGAGCCGGCGCGCGAAGCGCAGTTCGTGCGCGATCCCTCACGGCCGTCGTACGATGCAGCCACGCACACCGACGCCGGCGGTCCGGCGCGCGGCGTCATTGTCATTGGACCGCAGGCGATTGCCCTCCCCGATGCGACCCTCTGGGTTGCCACTGGCTGGCGCGCCGATGCGCTCGAGACGGGCGGCTGGCGACTCACGCGACACGTGCTGCGCACGAAGGCGCGCACATGAGTGTGTGCCATGAGTGATGTGCTTGGTCTTGCGGTCTGGGCATCGGCTTTCGCGACCGTCGCGGAGGAGATGGGGAGCGTCCTGATTCGTGGTGCGCTCTCGCCAAACATTCGGGAGCGGCGTGACGCGAGTTGCGCGCTCTTCGATGCACGCGGCCGCATGGTTGCGCAGGCCGCGCACATTCCCGTGCACCTCGGCGCACTGCCGGAATCGGTGCGCGCCGTGCGCGAGCATGCGCCGCGCCCGGGCGATGTCTTCCTGCTCAATAGCCCGTGGCATGGCGGCTCGCATCTGCCCGATCTCACGATGGTCGAGGCCATCGGCGAGGGAAGTGAAGTGGTGGGGTACGCCGTCGTGCGCGCGCATCACGCCGATGTCGGCGGCATGAGTCCTGGCTCGATGCCGCAGGGCGCGACGGAACTCGTGCAGGAAGGGTTGATCCTTCCCCCGGTGCGTCTCGTGAGCGCCGGCGTCATGAACGAGGACATTCTCTCGCTCGTGCTCGCCAACGTGCGAACCCCTGACGAGCGGCGCGGTGATCTCGCGGCGCAGCGTGCAGCCTGTGCTGCCGGTGCGGTGGGGTGGACTGCCCTTATCGCGCGGCACGGGAGAGCCGAGGTTGAGCGTGCCGGCGCGGCACTCCTCGACTACGCCGAACGTCGAACGGTGGCGCGGCTGCAGTCGCTCGAGGGCGCCGTGGGCGTCGCCGAGGACGCGTTGGAGGGTGATGGTGTCCGTGAGGGCGAGATTCCGCTCAAGGTGGCGCTCCGCGTCCGCGCGGGGGCGTTGCATCTCGACTTCGATGGCACGTCACCGATGGTGCCCGGGAATGTGAACTGTCCCATTCAGGTCACGCGTGCCGCCGCGCTCTTCGTGCTGCGCTCGCTACTCGATGATGACGTCCCCACAAACGAGGGCATCGCACGCCCGATTGTCATCACGACGCCGGACGATTGCTGCATCGCCGCGCGGGCACCGGCGGCCGTGGCGGCGGGCAACGTCGAGATGAGTCAGCGCCTCACCGACTTGCTCTTCGCCGCCTTCGCGAATGCAAAGGTCGAGGTGCCGGCGCAGGGGCAGGGGACGATGAACAACGTCACCTTCGGCGGTGCGGGGTGGACGTTCTACGAGACGCTCGGCGGTGGCCAAGGGGCGAGCGCCATCGGCGACGGCCCGAGTGGCGTGCATGTCGGGATGAGCAACACGCGCAACACGCCAATCGAGGCGTTGGAGCACGCGTACCCGATTGTTATTGAGCAGTATGCGCTGCGCACGGGGTCTGGTGGCACGGGTCTGCATCGTGGCGGAGACGGAGTGATTCGCCGCTACCGCGTCCTCGCGCCGTGCACGGTCACCTTGCTCACCGAACGCCGCGCCCGTGCGCCACAGGGTGCAAAGGGGGGCGGCCCCGGCGCGCGTGGCGAGAACGTGCTGAATGGCGAGCCCCTGCCCGCTAAATGCCGCCGCGCACTGCAGGCCGGCGACGTCCTTGAGATTCGCACGCCTGGCGGTGGCGGTTGGGGAGTGGCGCGGTAGGTTGCGCTGGAGCGCGGCTCCCTTCGCGCCTTCCTGTGAACCCCGCCGTTCAACTCGTCGGCGTCAAGAACGAAGACCGCCGCTTCGTCCCCTCTGACGGCGACACCATTTCATAGACCTTTGCCTGCGCAAAGGTCTCGAGCAAATCCTTGTCCACATTCCCCGCCTTCGCTTCCTGGCCAAGGATGTCGAGCGCGCGCTCGGTGGGCACCGCCCGCTTGTAGGGCCGATCGGTCGCCGTCAGCGCATCGTAGATGTCGGCAATCGTCATCATGCGCGTCTGGATCGGAATCTGCGGCGCGTCGATGCCGCGCGGATACCCCGTGCCGTTGAGCTTCTCGTGATGTCCAAAGGCGATGTTCGGAATGCCACGCAGCTCGCGCGTCCACGGGATCTGCTCGAGGAAACGGAACGTGTGCGTCACGTGCGACTCAATCTCGCGGCGCTCGCGCAGGTCGAGATTCCCCTTATTGATCATCAGGAAGCGCAGTTCGTCCTCGGAGAGCAGGGGACGCACCACGCCATCGAAGTCAATGAAGGTCTGCTGGTGAATCTCCTCGAGTTCCGTGAAGGTCCCCTCGGGAAGAATCGTCGGCTCGTTGGCCCGCACCACCGCGTCCATCCAGCGGGCGAACTGGTCGCGCTGCTCCCGACGGAACTTGTCGAGACGCGCCGAAGCCTCGGCGTAATCCTTCTGCCCATGTTCGGCGAGGTAGTCCGCGCGCTCGCGCTCGTACTCCAGGTCCGCCGCCTGCATCAGAAACTGAAAGCGTCCCCGCACCAGCGCGAGGTCCTGCGTGTAGAGCTTCTTCTGCTTCACGAGCACCTGCTCGCGCACGCCGACCTTGCCAAAGTCATGCAGCAAGCCGGCGTAACGCAGCTCACGCATCTGGTCCTTCGAAAACGTGATGCCGCGATACGGCCCAGCGCCATGCCGGTCCACGCTCTCGGCGAGCCCGGTCGTGTAGGCCGCCACGCGGAACGAGTGACCCGACGTCGTGGGGTCACGGGCTTCGATTGCCGTGACCGCCGCCGTGACGAAGCCCTCGAAGAGCCGCTCGATGTCTTCGTAGAGCTGCGAGTTCTCGATGGCCACCGCCGCCTGCGCCGCGAGTGCTACCACGAGGTCGGCCGCACGCTGGTCAAACGGCACCACCTGCGCTTCCACCACTGCGTCCGAGGTCAGCGGCACGCTGAACTCACGCTTGCGGTTGATCAATTGCACGACGCCGATGACTTCGTCCTTCAGCGTGTACATCGGAATCACCAGCATCGACTTCGTGCGGTACCCGAACTTCTCATCGAACGATCGATTCTGCCGATACGTCACGTGCTCCGGCAGCAGATACACGTCGTCAATAAGCAGCGTCTCGCCCGTCGCCGCGACGTAGCCCGAGATGCTCGAGTGATTCACCGGGACGGTGAACTCGCTGAAGGGCAGGTCCGTCAGGGTCGTGTTCTGCGAGAGCTTGAAGCGCAGCGACTCCGGATTCCCCTGCGCGTCGGTCTCCACGAGGTAGAGCGACCCCGCGTCGGCGCTTGCGAGCCGCCGCGCCTGCGTGAGAATCATGTTGAGCAGCGTGTCGAGGTCGCGCTCCGTTGCGAGCGCGGCGCCGACGCGTGAGAGTTCGCGCAGGTCAATCGCACTCGACTCCTGCAACTGTTCGGCGCGCGACGCTCCCACCAGCACGGCCGCATGCCGCAGGGCACACTTGAGCACCGTGCGCCCCACGCTCGGCAGCGCATCGGCCGGGAGCCAGCCAATCAATGCCGCCTCGGCGAGCGCACCCTCCGGACCGCTCTCACCCGCGTCACCCACGCCAATCAACGCGGCGCGCTCGGCGAGCGCGGCCAGTCCCGCCGCGCCAGCTGTTGCCGCCAGCCCGGCATCCACGACGACCACGGTCGGCCGATCCCGCGCAATCGTGGCCGCATCGGGCAGCACCGCCACGCGACGCGCCTCGACGCCGGCATCGGTGTCGAGCGCCGGCAGGGCGGGAAGGGCGCGACCTTCGGGGAGGAAGAGAAGTGGCTGCACGGAGAGCGCCGAGGGATTCAGGGAGCGAGCGGGCGGGGACGCAAGAACCGCCGGCCCCCGAGTGGGGACCGGCGGTGCAAGTTTATCCTGCGATGACGGCGAACCGCCAGTCGTGCATTAGCGAGTCGGCGCGGCTTCGAGACGCGCCTTTGCAACCTTGGCATCCTCAAAGTCGGGGAAGCGGTCGATCGTCTGGCTGAAAAGCGTAAGCGCTTCGGCGCGGTTGCCCGCGTCCTGCGCGCTGATGGCACGCGAGTACATCATCACGGCCTGGAAGGGCACGCGACGCTGACGCTCGGTGCGCGCCTCGCTCGTCTGACGCGCGGCCGGGGTGAGCGCCGGCAGCTTCAGCCCGGCATTCGCCTTCTGGCCCACGGTGCTCACGAGCGTCAGGAAGTTGTCGGTCCGATCGCGGTGCATGTCGGAGTACTCAATGCGGCCGCTCTCAGTGTCCACGGACTTAATCGTGATGACCATCGTGCCCGAGCGATCGGTGACGAAGGAGCCGGTGACGATGTGGCGCGCGCCGAGGAGCTTGCCGATGCGGGCGGCCGTCGCGTCATCCACGCGGCCATCACGCGCCAGGTTCTGTTCCGCAAGAATCGCCGCGATGTTCTCACGCTCGACCACGCGGATGGCCTGGTTCTGCGCCAGCTCGGTGATGAGGAGGTCGGCGATGCCCTTGGAGAGCGGGGCCAGTTCCGCGTTTGCCGCGCCAATGGCGCTATTGACGAACGGGAGCACGGCCACCGTCGGCCGCGTGTCGTCCTGCGCGATGACGGGGGCCGTCACAAACGCGAGCAGGGCGGTGGCACGAGCAATCTGCTTCAGCATCACATCCTCCGGAGAGGTTAGAGAGTCAGGGTCAAGCCTTCCGCCGCCAGCACCACAGAGAGCTTGGCGCCGCGGTCCTTCACCAACTGCTGGCACTCGGCCAGGCACTGCTCCAGCTGGTCATCCGACCGACGGGGCTCGTGGTGAAAGAGCACCAACGTCCCGACGGACGCCTCAATCGCGAGTTCCACCGCTTCGGCATAGGTCGAGTGCCCCCAGCCTTTGTGATTCTCGTACTCGGCGGTCGTGTAGGTGGTGTCGTGAATTAAGACTGCCGCACCCCGCACGAACGTCACCATCTGGTCCCGCCAGTCCGCGGCCGATCCGTAGCGCGGATGCGCGGCCAACTCGTTGTCCGACACATACACCAGCGCGCCGCCATTGCCGCCCGGAGCGCTGAAACGGTATCCCAGCGCTCCCCCGGGGTGCTGCACCCCGAAGGCCGTGACTTCATACCCGGTACCCTCGGTGAGGGTGCCCTCCGGCAGCCCTCGGAAGTCAATCGTGGCGTCCAGCTCCTCGAATGTCACCGGAAATACGACCGGCGACATCTGGTCCCGCAACACCTTGTCAAAGCTCCGCTCGAGCGACTCAGAGCCCCAAATCGTGAAGTGATTCCCACGCCCAAAGATTGGGGCAAAAAACGGAATCCCTTGGATGTGGTCCCAGTGGGCGTGTGTCAGGAAGATGTCGCCCCGAATCGCCGTCCCATTTGACCCTTCCAACAGCTTCCGCCCCAACTCGCGAATCCCAGTCCCGGCGTCGAGGACCACCAACCATCCCGACTCGGTTCGAAGCTCCACGCACGGGGTATTGCCGCCGTAGCGCACCGTCTGCGCGCCAGGGCTGGGGATGGACCCGCGGGTCCCCCAGAATCGGACCTGCAAGCTCATCGCGTCCCCCAAGGCACAGCATAAGATGCGACCGGAGTGCAGCCGGTGGATAGGCGAGGCATCACGGGTTCCCGGTGACGGCGGTCACAGGCGCTGCTGCGAGCGCTTCTCGAGCGCCCCGCGATCCAAAATCCGGATGCGCCGACGCTCGGTGCTGATCCATCCCGCCTCAACGAACTCCCGCATCGCCCGGGAAACGGTCTCGCGGCTGGCGCCGATGACGTGCGCAATCGTTTGGTGAGTCAGGGGGCGGTCAATGAAGTCCCCTCCCAGCTCAGCGGCGGCGTCGAGGATCACGCGGGCGATGCGTCCGGGTACGTCCAAGAGCACCAGGGAGCCAATCTTGTCGTCTGCCCGGCGGAGGCGGCGGGAGAGTTCGATCAGCAGGGCCCAGGCGACCGCGGGGTTCTGTTCGACGCGGCGACGGAAATCCTCGCGGCGGAGCACGAGCAGGACGCTGTCCTCCATCGCGACGACGTGCGCGGAGCGGGGCTGGTCGTCAATCAGCGAGAGTTCACCGAAGTGCTCGCCGACTCCGAGGATTCCAAGAATGACCTCACGGCCGTCCTCGGCGACGAGCACGACCTTCACGCGCCCCTCGCGCACGACAAAGAGGGAGTCGCCCGGGTCATCTTCGAAGAGAATGACGCTACCGCGGGGGTAACTCTTCTCGCGCGCCAGCTGGGCAAAGTTCGCGACCTCGGCGGTGCCGAGGGACTTGAAGAGCGGAACGGTCAGGAGAAAGTCGGCGGTGTTCATGCGGCCCAGTACGGGGGTATAGCGGGAGGACAGGTTGTCTTACTATAGCCAATCTGGCGAAGGTACCGCTCGGTCCGAGCCCTGTCAAACGTTCAAACCCTTGTCACCTTGCATCTTACCGGAGCGCTCGGTATGTTTCCCTGCTACCTCCGAACCTGTCCAAGAGGCACCAATGAAGCCCGAAATCCACCCGACGTACGCGACGTCGACTGTGCACTGCGCCTGCGGCAACACCTTCCAGACGCGCTCGACGGTTGACTCCATCCATACCGACATCTGTGCCGCTTGCCACCCGTTCTTCACGGGCAAGCAGAAGTTGATCGACACCGCTGGCCGTGTCGAGCGCTTCCGTCAGAAGTACGGGAAGGCGACCGTCTGAGCATTCGCGATCGCCTCGCCGACGCGCTTCTGCGCGCCGCCGCGGTCGAGCGCGACCTTCTCGATCCCAAGACCGTCAAGGATGCCAAACTTTTGGCATCCCTCGGTCGGGAGCATCAGCGCCTCGGACAGGTCGTCGAGCGTGCCGTGCATCTTGAGAAGTTGGACCTGGAGCTCGCGCAGGCGCGCGAGCTCTTGTCGTTTGACGACCCCGAGATCGTAACTGAGGCCCGGCACGAAATTGAGCGGCTGAACGCGAGCATCCTCAATGAGGAACTCGCGTTGCGCCCGTTGCTCGTGCCCCCCGATCCCCTGCACGACCGCAACGCAATCATCGAAATCCGCGCCGGCACCGGGGGAGACGAAGCCGCGCTCTTCGCGGCCGATCTCTACCGGATGTACACGCGCTATATCGAGCGGCACGGCGGCTGGAAAATCGAAATCATGTCGCTGGCCGATGCCACCCTAGGCGGCATCAAGGAAGCGATTCTCAAGATCTCCGGCGTGCAGGCCTTTGGTGCACTGCGGTTCGAGTCCGGCGTGCATCGCGTGCAGCGCGTGCCGGCTACCGAGGCCGCCGGACGCATTCACACCTCGGCGGCGACCGTCGCCGTGCTGCCCGAAGCCGAGGAACTCGATCTCAAGATCGAGGACAAGGACCTCCGGATCGACGTCTTCCGCTCCTCCGGCCCAGGCGGTCAGAGCGTGAACACGACCGACTCCGCCGTGCGCATCACGCATCTGCCCACCGGGCTCGTGGTCTCGCAACAGGACCAAAAGTCGCAGCTGCAGAACAAACTGCGCGGCATGGAAGTGCTCCGGTCGCGCCTGCTCGATCTCAAGGTCGCCGAGGCCGAAGCCGAGCGGTCACGCATGCGAAAGAGCCAGGTCTCCACGGGTGATCGCTCGGCGAAGATCCGGACGTACAACTATCCCCAGAGCCGCGTGACGGATCATCGCATCGGGTATACGACGCATGATTTGTCGGGTGTGATGGATGGGAATCTCGAGCCGTTGATGGATGCGCTGCATCTGGCGGACATTGAGGAGCGGCTGGCCGGTGACGGCGGGTAAACACGCGCATCGGGCGCGCGCGGTAGCTCGCGCGTCGCGCATGGCGACGATGCTCTCCGTCGTCGCGGTACTCAGCGCGTGCGACGACTCGCCGCCCCCGCGGCTCGCGAAGTTTGAGAAGGACCCCGACGTCACGCGGATTGAAACGGACCAGGAGTTCGCGCTGACGCTGCGCGCGGCGCCGCGCCCGCTGCGGGCGGTGATCACGCGCAAGAACGGCACGATGGATACCGTGCCCATCCCCTCGGCGCGCTCCGAGGATACGTCCGTGGTGCGCGTGATTGATGACGCGATCGTGCCACATGGCGTGGGGCACACAAAGCTTGTCTTTGTGGTCTCCGGCCATCTCATCACCGCCCGCGTGCAGGTCACCCATCCCGTTGCCGACGACTCCGTCGCGCTTGCGCCCGGCGAAGTGCGCGCCTGGGAACTCGCGCCCGGCTGGTATGACATCGCCGTGCACCGCGCCGATACCACCGGCGTCTCGCCACTCGAACTCGCGGCGCCGCTGACCTGCACCCCTGACGCACGCGACGCCGACGCCATCAGCTGCCGCGTCCGCCAGCCGACGCGCATCGTGCTCAAGCATTCCGGCCGCGGCGGACGCGCACGTGCGCACATCTCCATCGTGCAGGTGCAGTGATGCCTGCCGTCTGCATCGGTGATCTCCTCGACGAGCTCGCGGCCACGCTGGCCAAGCCGGGCGTGCCGCCGGCGCGGGCTGTGGCCCGCGACCTCATCGCCGGCGTGCTGCAACAGCCGCGCTTCTGGCCATCCGCGCACCAAGCGCGTGAAGTGACGGCCGCTGATGAAGCGAGCATTCGCGCCGCCGCCGGGCGCCTCGCGGAAGGCATGCCCATGCAGTACGCCATCGGGCGCGCGGGCTTCCGACATCTCACGCTTCAGGTGGATCGTCGCGTCCTGATTCCGCGCCCCGAGACCGAACTGCTCGTGGACCTCGTCATCGCCGCGCAGCGTGGCGGCAAGGGGACGGTGGTGGACGTCGGCACTGGCTCGGGGGCGATTGCCCTCGCATTGGCCGCCGAATCGGGCTTTGAGCAGGTCATCGCCATTGACCTCTCGGCGGACGCGCTTGCGGTCGCGGAGGCCAATCTTGCCGCAATCCCAGAGGACCGCCGGGCGCGGGTGCACTTTCTGCAGGGCGATCTCCTCGCCCCAATTCAGGGGCGCATGGTGGAGGTGGTGGTGAGCAACCCTCCCTATATTTCCCCGGCGGAAGCGCGCGAACTCCCATCGCTGGTGCATGACTGGGAACCCCACCTCGCGCTCTTTGCCGATGACAATGGAATGGCGGCGATTCGGGCGCTGGTGCCGCAGGCCGCCGAGGTCTTGGTGGCTGGCGGATTGCTGGCGCTTGAGGTGGATTCACGGCGAGCCGATCTCGCCGCCGAGATCGTCGCGGCCGACGGACGCTTTACGGAAGTGGAACAACGACTCGACTTGACCGGCCGCCCCAGAATGGTGGTGGCCCGACGACAGGAGCGGTAATGCTGAACGAGAAGGCAGTGGAATTGGGACGGATGATTGGCCAGAGCGCCGAGTACCAGGCCGTCAAGCGCGCGAACGAAGCGCTGAACGAAGAGAAGAGCGTCATGACCTCGCTGCAGCGGATGGAGGAACTCCGCGTGCAGGCGCAGGAAATGATGCAGGCGGGCCAGCAGCCAACGCCCGAGATGGAACAGGAGCTCGATCAACTGCTGCAGGTCGTGCAGGCGAACATGCTCTACCAGCGCTTCATCTCGGCGAACGAGAACTTCGACAAGGTGATGATGCAGGTGAATCAGTGGATGCTCGACGGCATCAAGAAGGGCGCGACGAGTTCGATCATCACGCTCGGCTGATTCGCACGATGCGCGGGCGTCTGCTCGTGTTTGAGGGAGGTGAGGGAGCGGGGAAGACCACCCAGCTCCAGCGCCTCGCTGCGCAGTTGGCCATTCGCGGCATCCCGCATATCGTGTTTCGCGAGCCGGGGGGCACCCCGGTGGGCGATCGCATCCGCGAAATTCTCCTGCACAGCGAGCAGCCGCTCGCGCCCGCGGCGGAGGCGGCGCTCTTTGTGGCCTCGCGCGCGCAACTCGTGGCCACGATGGTGCGCCCGGCCCTTGAGGCTGGCACGCACGTGCTGCTCGATCGGTTCCTGCTCTCGACATATGCGTATCAGATTCATGGGCGCGGACTCGCGGAGTCGGACATCCGGGCGGCGAATCAGTTGGCGTGTGATGGGCTCGCGCCGGATCTCACCGTGTTGATGCGCGTGCCGGTCGGCGAAGGGCTCTTGCGCGCGCATGCCCGCAGCGATGCCGACCGCTTCGAGCGGGCCTCGCGCGACTTTCATGATCGGGTGGCCGCCGCCTTTGACCTGTTCACGACGCCGACGTGGCAGCACGCGCATCGCGAGTGTGGTCCGATTGTCGCCGTGGATGCGATTGGTGAAGTGGAGGAAGTCTCGTCGCGTGTGATGCACGCGCTGCAGGCGCATCTCCCGGACATTTTCACGCACGCTGAGGTGGTTGCGTGAGTCGCTTTCGATTGCTCCCACCGGCGGCATTGATCGGGCTCGGGCTGCTGGCCGGTGGTTGGCTTGTGGCGCGCGCGGTGAATGGCGACGAACGTCGGGCCCTCGAAGGGGTGCGCCTGCTCGATACCGTGATGGAGAGCGTGCGCGAGCGATTCGTGGATGAAGTGCCCGAGGACAAACTCTGGGAGCACGCCATTCAAGGCATGATCGCCGAACTCGGTGACCCGCACTCGGCCTATCTCACGCCCGAGCGATTGGAGCGCCTGCAGCAGTCGGCGTCCAACTCGTACCGCGGCGTTGGACTCACGGTGGATGTGCGCGATGGATGGATCACCGTGGCGTTGCCGCGTCCGGGCTCTCCCGCAGAGCGGGCGGGACTGCAGACGGGGGACCGTCTCGTTGAACTCGATGGTCGCTCCATGCAGGGATGGACCGTCGAGGAGGCGCGCAATCAGTTGCGCGGTCCGCTCGGCACGTCGGTGAAGCTTGTGATCGAGCGCGGCAACGGCACGCGTATTCCCGTCTCGCTGGAGCGCGCCGACATTCGCGTGAGTGCAATCGCGCGCGCCACCGTGTTGCCCGATGGCATTGGCTATCTCGCGGTGACCACCTTCAGTGATTCCACGGAAGCCGAGCTCACGAAGGCGGTGGACTCGCTACGCGCGGCGGGCGCCCGTGCGTTGATTCTCGATTTGCGCGGGAATCCGGGCGGGCTGCTGGCGCAGGGCGTTGGCGTCGCCGATCTCTTCCTCGCGCCGGGACAGCGCATCGTCACCACGAAGGGACGGACGCCGGAATCGAATGCTGCGTACGTGGATGAGACCCCCGAGCGCTGGATGGGGATGCCCATCGCAGTGCTCGTGAACAGCGGCACCGCGAGTGCCGCGGAGATCGTGGCGGGCGCATTGCAGGATCACGACCGCGCGCTCGTGATGGGGCGCGTGAGTTTCGGGAAGGGCAGTGCGCAGGCGGTGTATCCGCTCGACAACGGGGCGGCGTTGATCCTCACGCATGCGCGATGGTTCACGCCGCTGGGGCGCAGTCTCGAAGTGGCGCTCCCTGATGAAGTCCCGCTCGCGGATGCCGACACGGCCCGTCCGGTCTTTCGCACTTCCACCGGCCGCGCCGTGTATGGCGGCGGTGGCATCGTCCCCGACGTGATCGCGGGCGATAGCGCGCAGGATCCGGCGGAGCGGCGATTCTTCGCCGAGTTGGGCGCCGATGTGCCCCGCTGGCGCGAAGCGCTCACCGCAGAGGCGCGTGCGTTGCTCGCCGAGCGTCTGGTGCGCGACTCGCTCTTCATCGTGCGCCCGGAATGGCGGGTTCGCGTGCGCTCGCGGCTCACGAGGATGAATATCCGCATGTCGTCCACGACCTTCGCCGATGTCCCGGCGCTCGTTGATCGCCAGCTCGGCAACGAGATTGCGCGACAGGGCTTCGGCATTCCATACTCGCAGCGGCGCCTCGTCCGCACCGACTCCGTCGTGACCCGCGCAGCCGACCTGTTGCGTCGCGCTAAGCAACCGTCGGACGTGTTTTCGCTCGAATAGGGCGCTTTCAGTTTTGTGCGCGGTCGTTCGGCGCCGCGCATGCCCCGTCGGCCCTAGCACGCGCGCTTGCGCGCGCAGTGGCGGGCCTATGGGGCACGCGCGTCGCCTCTCTCCCTGCCTGCTAACCGCTTGAGCGCGTAGTTCGCTCGCCCACTCGTCAGTCGGTCGCCTGCGCGCCACGAGCCGGTTGTGCCCCGCGCGAGCGGTTGCTCCGCTCAGGGGTTGCACAACTCGCTCTCAAAGAGATTCGTGTAGGAGTAAGGCCACGAGCCCGCCCCAACGGCCCGCCACAGCGTGCGACCGCCCGCGTGCTAGGGCCGACGGGGTGGGCTCGTGGC
>JANLTT010000051.1:0-2508 GCA_031363115.1 Gemmatimonas sp. | reverse complement strand
TCGACGCTCCAGCGATCAATCCCACCCGTCACGTTGAGCACACGCGGGTGCCCCGCCGACCGCAGATAGTCCGCAACCATCGCACTGCGCATGCCGTGATGACACAACACGGCAATCTCCCGATCGCGCGGCAGCAGCGCGTGCTGCGCCGGGATGAGCGACATCGGGATATGTCGCGCCCCGGGAATCGACGCCGTCGCGACCTCCCAGTCCTCGCGCACATCAATCAACAGCACGTCACCCGCCGAGAGGCGCGCCTGCAAAGCGCGCGGAGCAATCTCCCGGGCCGCGGGACCCGTCGGCACGGCCGGCCCCTCGCCGCAAAACGCAGCATAGTCCAACAGGAGCTCGTGCGCCGTCCGCGTCGCGCACCACGCACAGGAGGGATCGCGATCCACGGCGACTTCACGGAACCGCATCGTGAGTGCATCCACCACCAAGAGACGGCCCTGCAGCGGCACACCGATGCCAAGGATCAACTTCAGCGCTTCGGTGGCCTGCATCGTCCCGAGCAACCCGGGCAGGACGCCGAGCACGCCCCCTTCCGCGCAATTCGGTACGCTGCCGGCGGGCGGCGGCTCCGGATGCACGCAACGATAGCACGGGCCATCGCCAACGCCGTAGACCGAGAGCTGACCCTCGAAGCGATGCACACTCGCCTGCACCAGCGGGCGTCCTTCCAGCACGCAGGCGTCGTTGAGGAGATAGCGCGTCGTGAAGGTATCCGTGCCGTCAATCACGAGATCGTAGTCGCCGATGATGCCGCGCGCGTTGTCGCGCGTCAGCGCCACCTGCCAGGTGTCGAGCGTGACGTGCGGATTGAGTCCCTCGAGGCGCGCACGCGCAGACTCCGTCTTGGAGCGTCCGACGGCCGCGGTGTCGTGTAGGATCTGCCGCTGCAGGTTGTGAATCGCGACCTCGTCGTGATCCACCAATCCAAGCCGTCCGACGCCTGCCGCAGCGAGATAGAGCGCGGCCGGTGAGCCGAGTCCGCCGAGCCCGACGATGAGCACGGAAGCATCGCGCAGCCGCTCCTGCCCCGCTTCGCCGACCTGCGGCAGGGTGAGATGGCGCGCGTAGCGCTGACGGTCGTCGGGCGTGAGCGACATGGCAGAGAATATACGCGAGGGGGCATCGCGGCTCCCTAGTGCGTTCCTAGTGGATGCCTGCGCTGCCCCCTCGCGACCGCGGGAGTGGTCCCGGAACCTCCCCCGCGGTTACCGCCCGCCGCTGACCGCGCGCGTCGCGCGATCAAGTGCGGCCGTCGCTGCATCGAAGCGTGCGACGAGATCCTGCATTTCCTCCGCGAACAATCCTTCGTTGCCGTAGCGAATCGCTTCGTTCACCGAAGGGAAGACCATCGTGCCGTAGCCATTATCGACGTCGGCCACGTATATGAGATTCCTATACCACGGGCGAGAACGCAAGCCCTCCGGTCGAGTCAGTGCGCGTTCGACCTCACGCAGGGCGGCGTTGGTGCTCACCTGACGCGCCCGCGGCAACGGACCCTGCAACGCCGCATCACGCGCCGAGGCGAAGCGCTGCGCGGCACTCTCCATGCGATCAATTGCACTCGACAGCGGGGCCGATGAGCCACGCCATCCCTTCGTCGCCAGCGCGCGATCCACCGGAGCGAGATAGCGACGCATGGTGCGCGCAAACTCGGTGTAGTCGTACGGCAGCACATCGGCGTTCGCGAGTCGCATCATCATGGCCGTTCCAACGCGCGCGGCGGCCGCGTGATACCGATATCCCGGATCACCGAAGCGCTCCATGAACGTGTACGAGTCGTAATTCGAGTGATAAATGCCGTTGCCGCCGCCGAAGCCCCAGTCGGCATGGGGAATGCCGAGGTGATTGTAGAAACCGGCGAAATCGCTGCCGCCACCGGGATCACCCATTCCCGGCTCCTCACCCGCCGGCACGCGCGCGTTGCGACGCCAGACGTCGTACACACTCCCCGCCCCGCTCGGGTCAGGCACGGTACGCGCGATATCGCGCAGCACGCCGCGCAGGCTCGGGCTTCCGCCACCACCAAACGACGGACCACTCGCCGAGACATCCTGATTGAGATACGCCACGGCACCGCGCATCAGGCGGAGCGAGTCGTCCTCGACGTACTCGGTGGAGCCAACCAATCCCCACTCCTCCGCGTCCCACGTGGCGAAGACCAACGTGCGCCGCGGACGCCAGCCCGCCTTCACCTGCTCCATCACCGCGCGCGCCGCCTCCACCACACTCACCGTGCCTGAGACATTGTCCACGGCGCCCGGGCTCCACGCATCGCGGTGCGCGCCGATGATCACCATCTCGTCGGGGAAGTCGGTGCCGCGAATGATGCCGTACGTATTCCAGATCGGCTTATATGCCGCCGTGGCGGAATCGCTGAAGACCTTCACGCGCGCGACCACGGGGCCAGGGCCGGCGTGATAGCGAAAGGCCAACCCACCCTGCCACGACTGCGGGATGCTCGATCCACGGACATCCTCGAGCAACGCCACGGCATTG
>JANLTT010000008.1:0-2378 GCA_031363115.1 Gemmatimonas sp. | reverse complement strand
ACGCGCACGCGCACGCCCTGCCCCTCGAGTTCGTCGGCCTCGCGCTGGATGTACTCCTCCAGCAGCGACATCAACGCATGAATCTCGAGCGGCGGACGCTGCCAATTCTCCTGCGAGAAGGCAAAGAGCGAGAGCGCCTCGACACCCACCTCGAGTGCGCCCTCCACCACTTCCCGCACCGCCTTCATGCCATTCCGATGCCCAATGGGGCGCGGCAACATCCGCTCGCGCGCCCAACGCCCGTTGCCATCCATGATGATGGCCACGTGGCGCGGTACGACGCCGTGAAGACGAATCTTGGTGAGCAGGTCGGCGGCGGTCATGAGTGGGAGGTCAGGAGAGCCGAAACGGCTCAGACCTCCATGATCTCGGCTTCCTTGGCCTTCAACAACGTCTCGATCTTTGCGATCTCCTCGTCGTGCAGCTTCTGCAGATCCTTCTCGGCGTGCTTCACATCGTCCTCGGAGACACCGCTCAACTTCTTGAGCGCGTCGCGCGCATTCGTGCGCGCGTGACGCACCGCAATGCGGCCATCCTCGGCGTACTTGTGCAGCATCTTCGCGAGTTCCTTGCGGCGCTGCTCGTTCATCGAGGGCAGTGGCACGCGAATCTGATGCCCCTGCGCCGACGGATCGAGTCCGAGCGTGGATTCACGAATTGCCTTCTCGACCGCCTTCACCTGGCTTTTGTCGAACGGGGTCACGAGCAGTAGCCGCGGCTCCGGCGCGGAGACATTCGCGCACTGGTTCATGGACATCATCTGCCCGTACATCTCGACCTTCACGGTGTCGAGCATCGCGGGCGAGGCCTTGCCGGAACGTACCGACGAGAACTCGCGCTTGGCGGCTTCGACGCCCTTTTCCATCGAGGTGCGGCAATCCTTCAGGATGTTCGGAATGCTCATGAGACGAGGGTCCCCACCGGTTCGCCGCGCAATGCAGCGGCAACGACGCCCGGCGTGTGAATGTTGAGAACGATCAAGGGAAGCTTGTTCTCCTTGCAGAGCGTGATGGCAGTGTGATCCATCACGCGCAAGTCCTGCGACACCACTTCGGAATACGAGATGGTGTCGAACCGCGTGGCCGACGTATCGATCTTGGGGTCGGCGGAGTACACGCCGTCCACCGAGGTCGCCTTGATGATGATGTCGGCCTTCATCTGAATTGCGCGCAGCACCGCCGCGGTGTCGGTCGAGAAGTACGGGTTGCCCGTACCGGCGGCAAAGATCACCGCGCGTCCCTTCTCGAGGTGACGCATCGCGCGCCGGCGGATGAACGGCTCCGCGACTTCTTCCATGCGGATCGCCGTCATCACGCGGGTGTCGAGCCCTTCGCGTTCCATGACATCCTGGAACGCGAGGGCATTGATCACCGTCCCAAGCATCCCCATGTAGTCGGCGGAGACGCGGTCCATTCCCATCTTCGCAATCTGCGATCCGCGCACGATGTTGCCGCCGCCGATCACCATGCCGACCTGCGCCCCCATGTCGCAGATGCCCTTCACCTGACGGGCGAACTCACGAATGGTGTCGAAGTCGAATCCGAAGCCCTTGTCTCCGGCGAGTGCTTCGCCGGAGAGCTTCAGCAGGACGCGCGGATACTTGAGCGTCATCTTGGCGACGCCGCTCAGGACTCGCCCATCTTGAAGCGCACGAAGCGCTTCACGGCGAGCGGCTGGCCAGCGGCCTTCGCCGTCGACGCAACCAAGTCACCGATCGTCTGCTTGTCGTCGCGGACCCAGGGCTGGCCGACGAGCGTCACTTCGCTCAGCAGCTTCGCGATGCGGCCCTCGACCATCTTCTCGGCGATTGCCTGCGGCTTGCCGCTCTCGACAGCCTGCGCCACGAAGATCTCGCGCTCCTTGGCGAGGAACTCCTGCGACACGCCCGTCTTATCCACCGCAATCGCCACAACCGGCACGCCCGCCGCGATGTGCTCGGCGACATGCTTGCCGAGCTCCTTCGCCTGCTCGCCATTGCCACCGGCGACTTCGGCAATCACGCCGGCCTTGCCGTTGAAGTGGAGATACGAACCAACGATTCCGGTGCTCTGGAAGCGCGCGATGCGGCGAAGCTCGACCTTCTCGCCCGTCTTGGCCGAGGCAGCCTTGACGATGTCACCGACCGTCTGCGTCTTGTCGAAGTTCCAGGGGGTGCTCAGGTACGCGCCCTCGGAACCAACGGCAACCAAACCATCCACCGAGGCGTCGTGCCCAAGGTGTTCAGCGCACTGCTTGGCGAGCGCGACGAACTCATCGTTGCGGCCCACGAAGTCGGTCTCGCAGTTGAGTTCGATCATCGCGGAGACCGTGGCGTCCGGCGAGGTCCAGATGACGATCTGGCCTTCCGAGGCGGCGCGGTCGGCGCGCTTGTCGGCCTT
>JANLTT010000360.1:0-3710 GCA_031363115.1 Gemmatimonas sp. | reverse complement strand
TTTTTGAGCGCCTTGAAAAAAGTTGGTGTCAGTCCGGTAATTTTTTTAAACTGATTGGATAAATGCGCTCGTGGAGCAGGCCTCGGCATTCGGGAGTGCCGGCGTTCTTGTGACCACGCTCTTCGCGCTCTTCACTACGCTGGGATCACCGCGCACCGCGGCCGCGACGCTCATTCTGGCGCTGGCGGTCTATCTTGGAGCCACGGCACTCGGGAGTCCGGTGCCTTTCCTCGCGTCACTCGGCGCGGCCCTGCTCACTTGGACAATCGGATGCGTGCTTGATGCCTAAAGGGCTTCGCGGAGTTCTCGTAGGCGCGGCATTTCTCATGGCGACCTCGGCGATCGGCCCGGGGTTCCTGACGCAAACCGCGGTCTTCACCGAGAAGCTCGGCGCAAGCTTCGGCTTCGCGATTCTCGTAAGCGTAGTGATTGATCTCGTCGCGCAGCTGAACATCTGGCGCGTGCTCACCGTGAGTGGACGTCGCGCCCCCGATGTGGCCAATGATGTGGCACCAGGACTCGGCACCGCACTCGCCGTGCTCGTGGCGCTCGGCGGGCTCGCCTTCAATATCGGCAATCTTGCCGGGGCAGGACTCGGACTGCAGGTCGTCTTTGGATTGCCGGTTGTCACGGGGGCGGTCATCAGCGCGGCCATCGCCATCGCCCTCTTTCTCGTCAAGGAAGCGGGCAAGGCGATGGACCGCTTCGCGATGCTGCTCGGCTTGTTGCTCGTGGCGCTGACCTGGTATGTGGCCATTGCATCGAATCCGCCACTCGGCGAGGCGGTGCGCAGCACCTTCATGCCGGAGACCATTGATCTCTTGGCGATCGTGACCATCGTCGGCGGCACCGTGGGCGGGTATATCACGTTTTCCGGTGCGCATCGCTTGGTAGAAGCCGGCGTGCGCGGCGAAGAGTCGGTGGGCAAGGTGACCAGCTCGGCACTCTGGGCGATTGGCATCGCGTCACTCATGCGCATCGTGCTCTTTCTTGCGGCACTCGGCGTGGTGAGTCGCGGGCTCGCGCTCGATCCAGCGAACCCGCCCGCGAGCGTCTTTCGCCACGCGACCGGGGAGCTCGGGTACCGCATCTTCGGTGTCGTGATGTGGAGTGCGGCCATCACTTCGGTGGTGGGTGCGGCCTACACCTCGGTGAGTTTCCTGCGCGGGCTGCACAAGAGCATTGATGCGCAGTGGACGCGCGTGGTGATTGTTTTTATCGCGCTCTCGGCGACTGTCTTCGTTTTTGTCGGGCGGCCGGTGAAGACGCTCGTGTTGGTGGGCGCCGTGAATGGACTCATTCTTCCCCTCGCGCTCGGCAGCATGCTCATTGCGGCGAATCGTCGGGCGATTGTCGGGACGTATCGTCACCCGCGCTGGCTTACTGCTGCGGGCATCGTGGTCACAGGCGCGATGGCGGTTGCGGGTGCCTTCGTGCTCTGGCGAGACCTCCCAAGGATGCTTCGCTAAGGCGAAGCCCTTTTTGCGGAGCGACAGCGCTACGGAAACCATTCGGACATGCACCCGTACGGAACAGCATGGACCCGAAGCCACTCGACCAGCGCACGGTGAATGAGCCGCGAGCCGACGCGCGCATCGACGCGCGAATCGACGCGCGCGTCGAAGCCCCGCTTGTGCCGCCGCCGCGCTTCGAGACCCCGACGCCCCGCCGGCACGATACCCCGATCGTCGAGACGCCTTCCGCCAACGCCTCGCACGCGGCCGACCGCATCTCCGGCACGCGACTCATTCTCGCCACGATGCTCGTCGCGGCGGTCGTGAGCGTCGCGCTGGAGTACCAGGGCTGGCAGATCATCGCTCGCACGTCCAATGCGCCAACGGGATGGAGCGGCATTCAGACCGCCGGTTTCCTGCGCGGCGTCGTGGACAATTTTGCGGGGGCAATCGGCTTCGGGGCTGTCGCGAGCATCGCCGCCACGCTCAGTCCGGCATCGTGGAAGCGCCCCTGGCGCTCCATCGCCGCAGGCTTTGCCTTCGGGGCCGCCGGCTTCCTCCTCGCACTCGCTTGGGCGACCTCTCTGGCGCCGTGATCAGGACGCGATAGTTTCTCCAGATCCCCTTCTGGAGTCCTGATGGCCGTTTCGCGTCGCGCGTTCGTTGCTGCCCTTGGCGTTGGTGGTGCCGGGGCCCTCACGCTCCCCTCCTGGGTCCATGCCCGTGGCATGGAAGCCTCGACGGCACTGCCGAGTGAGGCCGCGCTGATTGCGGCGCAGCAGCAGAACCCGATGATTCGCCTGATGAGCAACGAGAACCCGTATGGCCCCGTGCCGTCGGCGATTCGCGCCATTCAGGCCTCGTGGCACGAAGCGGCCTGGTATCCGGCGAGCGGCGAGACGCGCGTGCGGCAGGCGCTCGCGCGCGTGAACAACGTTGCGGTTGATCAAGTCATGCTCGGCTCCGGCTCTGGCGAGATCCTGAGCATGGCAGTGCATGCGTTTTGCTCGCCCACCAAGCATCTCGTCACCGCGGCGCCGACCTTCGAGACGCCATCGGGCACGGCGAAGAACTTCAATCTCCCCGTGCGCGAAGTGCCACTCGATGCACAACTGCGGCTTGATCTCGATGCCATGCTGCGCGAAGTGCGAGGCGCTGGCTTGGTATTCCTCTGCAATCCGAACAACCCCACCGGCCACGTGCACGGCAAGGCCGCGATTGACGGCTTCATTCGCGCGGCGCTCGCCGCCGACCCGGAAGTCGTGATCCTCGTGGACGAAGCTTACCACGAGTTCGTGGATGATCCGGCGTACGCAACATCGTTGCCAATCATTGCCACGGAGCCGCGCGTTTTTGTCTCGCGCACCTTCTCCAAGATCTACGGCCTCGCCGGACTCCGCATTGGCTACGCCTTCGGCCAGCCGGCCACGCTCGCCCGCATGAGCAAGTTCCGCTTGGGCAACGGCATTGGCGCGCTCGCGCAGGTCGCGGCGATCGCTTCGCTCGAGGACACCGCGCAGATGCAGAAGGAGCAGGAGAAGAACCGCGTCGCGCGCGCCTTCACGACGAAGTGGTTCACCGATGCCGGCTACAAGGTGATTCCGTCGCAGACGAACTTTGTGCTCGTGGACATTCGCCGTCCCGCGCAGGAATTCCGTGAGGCCTGCGCGCGTCAGGGGGTGGCGGTCGGGCGCACCTTCGCGCCGCTGACGAACTACTCGCGCATTTCCTTCGGCACGATGCCGGAGATGCAGCGGGCGGTGGAGATTTTCGGACGCGTGCTGGCGTAAGTCAGGATGCGCTAACGCCGATCGCCAAACGGCATCACACCAAACGCCGCATTCCGTCGGTGTGAAAAAATCAGATTCGTCTCGAGATGCGCCACCTCTCCTCGCCCAGTGAAGGCGAGGAGCACGAAATCGCGCAGATGCTCCGCATCGCGAACTGCGACATGTACCAGGTAGTCATTCGCGCCGGCGAGATGAAACCAGCCGCGCACTTCGGGCAACGTCGACCCCACATCCCTTCGCTATCGGTCGGGAATTCGACTCGAATCGGAATCGGAGCGGAAGCGGCGCGAAGGCTGACGCCCGAGATTGGCGCGAAGTCGATGGCCTCGCCTGCAACTGCCACCAGTTCCACCAAAGCCACTCGGTTCTGGTTCGCATGGACATAGGACAGGCTGTATCCCTGTCCTTGTTTGTGGATCGTTAGTTGCCCGCCCGTGTGTAGGATCGAATCCTTAAATTCGGCCAT
>JANLTT010000298.1:0-8844 GCA_031363115.1 Gemmatimonas sp. | reverse complement strand
GGCAAGCAGGCCCTTCTGGCCTTCGGCGCGCGGGAGAATCGTGAACGACTCCACTTCACGCGTGAGCGGGCGGGTACGCAGCGGCACACGGCCGAGGTCGCGCGCGGCGTCGTACTGTTGCCCGTTCTGTCCGGTCTGCTTGTTGATGATCAGTACCCCGCCATTCGCTTCCGGGATTGAGTAGAGCGTGTATTCGCCCGGCGGCACCACAAGGTCACCGAATCGCAGAGTGCGGTCGGTCTTGAAGTGCGTCGCGCGGTTGGCGCCGGTGCGCCAGAGCTGTCCGTACTTGACGAGGGCGCCCCAAATGTCGCGGCCGCGCTTCATCGGCACGCCGTAATCGAGATTGATGGTGGCGCCGAGTACGCGCACGTCGCCACCGCCTCGTCCGGAGAGTTCACCAACTCCGCGGCCTGCGGCATCGCGCGCGGCGTAGGTGCGGGCGAAAGCAGGCACATCGGCATCGCGGCTACGTGTGACAATCAGCGCGCGCGTGGTGGCGCCGGCATCGAGCGTACGAATGGCACCGTCAGCGAGCACGGTGAGCCGCATCGTGCCGCGCGTGGGGTGCGTGACGGTCGCGGAGTCGCGGCCGCTTAGCGCGAGCGGAAAAGGCGAGATGCGATTGCCGCTGAGCATCGGCGCATCAACCTTGGCTGACCCACTCGCGCGGAGACGACGGAGCGCGACATCGAAGGGCCAATGCACGAGGTCCACAAACGGGAGCCATTCGCGAGTGGCGGCAACCACACGAACCGTCGAACGTTCGGCGGAGATATCAACGATCTCCAGCGAATCGCCGCGCATGGTGTGCGTCGTGCGACGAGTCACCGAGCCCGTGGCGGGGTCGAGTACGGTGACATCGAGGTAGGTGAGCATTCCGCCCGCGTCGAGCTCGGCGTAGTGCCGCTGCAACGAGGTGCGTGGGGAACGCGTGACCAGTTCCGCGGTGATGGTGCGACCGGAGCGGATGACGCGTTCAATGGAGATGGTGTCCACGCCGAGCCGCGCGGTCAGGGCGCTGGTGTCAGGGCGGGTCTGGGCGGACGCGGGGAGGGCAGCAGCCGCGAGGGCGAGGGCCGTGGCTTTGGCGAGGAATGATCGACGCATCACATAAAGATATCGGAGCAGGGTCGGGGTGTCAGTTCGAATGAGGCCGGACCCCTGTTTCATCCGTGATGCACTGGCTAGCATCCGACGATGAGCTCGCACCCGCCAATCCCCGGTTTCCGCCCCGTCCCCTTTACGGGGGTCATCTACGTGATGGCCGAGGCCTCGCAAAAGGGCTATCGCTATGGCCACCCCGAGTGGTGCAACCTGGGGCAGGGCCAGCCCGAGACGGGTGAGTTTGCCGGGGCGCCGCCGCGGGTGCGCAGCGTGGACATTGCGGTGGACGATCAAGAGTACGCTCCGGTCCCTGGCATCTGGGAGCTGCGTGAAGCGGTCGCAAAGCTCTACAACGACTTGTATCGGCAGGGGCAGGCGTCGCAGTACACGGCGGAGAATGTCTGCATCTGCGGCGGTGGCCGTTCGTCGCTCACGCGTGCCGTTGCCGCGCTCGGGGACATCAACCTCGGCCACTTTCTCCCGGACTACACGGCCTATGAAGAGCTGCTCGACATCTTCAAGGCCTTTGTGGCCATTCCGATTCTGCTTGATCCCGCCAACGGATATCGCTTTTCGGCCGATGACCTGCGTCGCGAAATCACGGGGCGCGGACTCTCCGCGTTGCTGCTCTCCAACCCGTCGAATCCCACGGGGAAAGTGCTGCGCGGCGAGGAGCTCGCTCGATGGACCGCGACCGCACGCGAGTTGAACTGCACCCTGCTCGTGGATGAGTTCTACTCGCATTACATCTGGAGCGGCGAGCCGCGGATGGTGAGCGCCGCGCAGTACGTTGAGGATGTGAACGCCGATCCGGTGGTGCTCTTTGATGGCTTCACAAAGAATTGGCGATACCCAGGGTGGCGCACCACATGGATTGTCGGGCCGCGCCAGGTGATTGATGCGGTGGCGAGTACGGGGAGTTTTCTCGATGGTGGCGGCAGCAAGCCGCTGCAACGCAAGGCGATTGAGCTCGTGCAGAAAGAGATTGTGCTCGCCGAGGCGAGTGCGATGCGGACGGTCTTTGCGCGCAAGCGGCAACTACTGCTCGATGGACTGCGTGAGGTCGGCGTGAAGTTCGATGTCGAGCCGGACGGGACCTTTTACGGCTGGGCCGATATCAGCGCACTGCCGGAGGGCCTCAACGACGGCATGAGTTTCTTTCGCCGCGCGTTGGAGGCCAAGGTGATCTGCGTGCCGGGGGAGTTCTTTGATGTGAATCCCGGCAAGCGACGGAGTGGGCGTCCGAGTCGCTTTCGGCAGTATGTGCGATTCAGCTTTGGGCCCGAGGAGGCGCAGGTGGCTGAAGGGGTGCGGCGGATTCAGGAGTTCGTCCGCGCGGCGGCTGCGATCTAACTGCGCGGTAGATGCGCGGAAGCCATCGTTTCGCTTAGGGCGTTGTCGCCATTGAGTTGCGAATGCTGCGCACGAAGTTGATGCGCGAGTAGTCGCCGAAGCTCACGATGCCGGTGCGTTCCTCGCCGCCGAGGACCTCAGAGAGGATGGCGCGGTCGGTAAAGCCGCGGTGAACGCGCGACTCGATCTCGCCAATCATCTCCTCGATCCAGTCGGCTTTGGCGCGAAGCAGCTTCACGGGATTCGCGAGTAGCCCCTTGTGGCCATCGAAGTAGCGCGCGGGGTTCCACGATGCGACATCGCGCAACGCGCCGACTTGGCCGCGGATGTCTTCGTCACTGTGCGCGATGCGCACTTTCACGCCAATGAACAGATCGCCGCCAAAGACCGTCCCGCGTTCGGCGTCCCAGACGACGTGGTGATCGGGTGAATGGCCGAGAGTGGGCTTGAGCGCGAGCGCCGGATGCTCGAATGGTTTGACGGTGCCGCGAAAGGGGGTGTAGCGTCCCCAGACGGCGCGACGATACCAGCCGATGTATCCAGGTTCGCGCGCTAGTTGCTCGGTGGCGGCTGCCATCTGCACCGGAATGCCGCGGTCCGCGAGCGACTGCAGGTTGCCCGCATGATCCTCGTGGCCGTGCGTCATGATGGCGCCGTCGAGACGGTTGGCGGAGAGCCAGTGACGCAGGTCGTGGGCGATGCCGGGGAATCCGCAGTCCACCAGCACGTCGCGCGTGACGAAGGCGCTCACGCCGTATCGCATCGACCGACTGCGGTACGTGGAGAAGTGGAGTTCGAGGACGTCCCCGTGCGGGATCTGGCGAAGCATGCACGAACAATAACGGGGTGACGGGGATGCCCTGACGCCGCTCACATTGCCGCCTCCTCAACGTGGCGATAGCTTTACCGAGTCGCAGCACCTGCCCGACGCCCGGCCTTCGCAGGCCGGGCGTCGGCATTTTACCCCCGCCTCTTTTTCCGAGGGCCGCCCCGTGATCGAGGCGCTCAAGCAAAAGCTCACCGACGAAGCCGAGAAGCTACGCTTCGAACTGAACGTCACGCTCCCGAACGAGATCCGAAAGGCCGTCGAGCTTGGCGACCTCCGCGAGAACTCGGAGTACAAGGCCGCGCTCGAACGCCAGCAGTTCGTGCAGGCACGCCTTGGGCAGCTGACGAAGCGTCTCTCGAAGCTCTCGAGCATTGACGAATCGCAGATCGCGCGGGATGCGGTCGGGATGGGCTCGAAGGTCGTGGTGGAAGATCAGGAGACGAAGGACCGCGAGACCTATCACATGATCTTCGGCGACGCCGAGGATTTCGATGAGGGTCAGGTCACGATGTCATCGCCGATCGGGCGGGCGTTGCTGGGGAAAAAGGTCGGAGAGATCACGGCGCTTCAGTTGCCGACGCGGATACGGAAGCTGAAGGTGGTGGAGCTGTCGACGATTCACGACGAGAAGGCATAGCGTTCGCCGAAGCCGTGGCGAACGCTATGCGGACTGACGGCTTCCGGTGTAGGTTTGGGACATGGCGCTGACGTTCGAGTGGGACCCTCCAAAGGCCGCCGCAAATGAGACGAAGCACGGCGTCGGGTTTAAGGAAGCGACGACCGTCTTCGGCGACCCTCTGGGTTGGTTCCAGGAAGATGCAGCACATTCTGTCGGGGAGTTGAGATTGAGGCTCCTTGGCCGATCGTCCGAGAACCGTTTGCTTGCGGTTCTCTTCACCGAGCGCGGCGACGGGCTGATTCGCATCATCAGCGCGCGCCTCGCCACTCCGCGTGAACGACGCAAATATGAAGAAGACTTCCGCTAAGCCCGCGCGGCGCGCCCGCGTCGCTGTCGACCCCGACGAGATTCGCCCAGAGTACGACTGGAGCAAGGCCACCCGCAATCCGTATGCGAGTCGCTTCGCTCAAGGCACAAACATCGTGGTCCTTGAGCCTGATGTCGCGGCGCTTTTTCCCAACTCCGCTTCAGTGAACGAGGCGCTCAGGTCCCTCGCTCGAGTCATCGGTGTCACGAAGCCCAAGCGGTCACCCCGGCGACGCACGGCGTAACAGAGCTCGTCGAGCGTGGAGCCCATGCGCTGCTTCGCGCGTCGCAAAACCGATTTTCGACTTTACTGCGCGAGTGCCGAGTCAAGTACAGCGCGCAACTTCACGTCGCTCGCCGTGAGCGCGCCCATGTGCTGCCAGCGTAGCACCCCCTCGCGGTCAATCAGATAGGTCGATGGGACCCCAATCGCGCGGAAGGTGTTGGAGACGCGGTCATCGGGGTCGAGCCAGAGCGCGTACGACGCGCCGAGCTCCCGCGCAAAACCGGCGATGCGTGCGGTGTCGTCAATGACATCAATGCTCACGCCGGCGACCAGCAGGCCACGAGCGGCGAATTCGCGATGCAGTGAGTCGAGCGCGGGAATCTCCTGCCGACAGGGCTTGCACCAAGTGGCCCAGACATTGAGCAGGACGACTTCGCCCCTCTTGTCGGCAAGGGAGATTGGCGTGCCGTCCATGGTCGTTGCCGCGTACGCTGGCGCGGGGTGCCCAACGCCCACCTTCGCGACCTCGGCGCCCTTACCGCAGGCCGCTCCTGCGATCAAAAGCGCAACGAACGCGGTTCGCAGGGTCACGGTGCCGCTCGCAGCGTCGTCATCTTCACCACACTCGGCGCGCCCGGCAGCGTGTAGGCAAAGAGCAGCCCGTCATTGAGCCGCGCCATCCGCGGAAAGCCACTCGAGCGCGCACCCCTCGACGCAGTGACAGTCATCGGCGCTCGCGCGACTCCTTCGCGCGTCACGGGTCGCACCTTCACGAAGGCGCTATCGCCGGTGCCGCGCTCGAGCCAGCTCACGTAGGCCTCGCCATTGAACCACTGCAGCGCGACGCGCCCTGCGGGATTTCCCTCGTCCACGCGCACCGGCGCGCCAAAGGTCACGCCAGCGTCATGCGAGAAGGCGATCTGCACCTTCGCCGTGTCGCGCGCCCCGGTGAACCAGGCCACTGCGACTTCATCGCCCGACGCAACGATGGCCGGACCATTAACCGGGCAGGCGTTGAGCTCCCAGTTGTCGGCATGCACGGGAGTCGGCGACGTCCACTCGCCATTCACGCGACGCACAATCACGATGTCGCGAATCTCGGCCTCGGTGCGATCGCGATAGATCACTACGGGGCCACGGCCGGTCATCGCACTCGCCGTTTGGCAGCAGTCGCAGGCGCGGGTGTCGAGCACGGACTTGGTCGTCTCGGTCATCGCGGCGTCCCATGCATTCGCCGAGACGGACATTGGCACGCCGTGCTCGTGATCTGCGGCGTTGCCGCCCGGTGCCTCGCCCGCAAGAATGTTCGCGCCGCCATCGAGGAAAAAGACCACGGCACCCGCCGCGCTATCGGGGAGAATGCTGACGAAGCCATGCTCGGCTTCCACGCCCGCGCGGTGCGGCGTCATGGGCTCGCTCCACGTCGCCCCTTCATCGCGCGACTCGGCCATTCGCACTTCGTAGGCGTACTTGCCCGAGCCATTGCGCTGCAGCCAATGCGCGAGGAAGCGGCCATCGCTGAGCGCGACGACCGAGGGAAAGTCGGCCCAATTCACAAAGAGATCGTTGCGGCGCACCACGTCAACAGGCGCGCTCCACGTCCCATCAGACCCCATGACGGCGAGACGCAATGCGTGCGCCCCGCTGTCGGCGGGCTCGAGCCAACTCATCAGCACGCGGCCATCGCGCGCGGTGAAGAGGTTTGGTTCTGCCGCACCGGGGCCGGTGGGCGATACGACGTCGGCAACCGTGAGTTTCAGGTCGCGTTCACGCGGCGCGCAGGCGGCAGAGGCGACACCGGCGAGGGTGACGGCGAGGATGGCTGTTCCCCGCGACTGGCGAAGGGAGCGCACGGTCATCCCCGTGAGCATCAGAGCGAAGCGTCGCAGCGGCAAGGTCATGTCGTTCACGGCGTTATGGTGAAAATGCGATCAAGCGCGCGCTCGTACTCGTGTACGGCCTGCTGCGCACCAACGTCGGTCCAGCCGAGTCGCGCGGCCATGCGCTTGGCCACACTTGGGGCAATCGCCCGTCCTTGGTCCGGCAGTTCGAACGCAAGAAAGGTGCGACGAATCATGACATCGGCGAGTGTTTCAGCGTATTCGGCGTCCGCGGCGTGATCCACATCGCACTCGCGCCATTCGAGTTCGTCATCCCAGCGGAGATCGGCCCCCGAAGATGGCAGGCGCTGGCCCGGGAGCGCCGCGTCGGCGGTGTCGCAGGGACGCGCCTTCGCGCCGAGTCGCTGCACCGCGGCATTCACGATCTGCTCGGCTTGCGCGCGAAAGGTCGTGAGCTTGCCGCCGGTTGCCGTGAGCACACCGCGCGGCGAGAGTTGAATGGCGTGCTCTCGGGAGGCACTCGAGGGATCGCCGTTGTTCTTCGCCGCGACGAGGGGACGAATTCCCGCCCATGCGGAGACGACATCCTCCTCATTGAGTCGGGCATCGGGGAAGAAGCGATTGCAAGCGTTGAGTAGGTAGCGCACGTCCGCGGCGGCCGCGCGCACCTTACTTGGATGTTCCGTGGTGGCCGTGTCGGTCGTGCCGATGATCGTGTGGCCACCGCTCGCTGGGAGGGTGAAGAGCACTCGCCCATCATCGGGCGAAAGCATCGTGACAGCGCTCACGTTTCCGACGCGCGACGCCTTGACCGCGATGTGCACACCCTTCGTGCCGCGCACGGCCGCGCCGGCATTCGCGTCTTCAAGTCGAACGATCTCATCGCTCCACGGCCCCGTGCAGTTGATGACGAGGCGCGCCTTGACCGTGAGCGTTTGACCACCAATCAGATCACGGACTTCGGCGCCATTGGCCACGCCAGTGGGTGAAGCAAAGGTGAGAAAACGGACGGGCGCGTGGTTCATCACGACCGCGCCATGGGCGGCCGCATCAATCACATTGGCGAGCGTGAGGCGCGAATCGTCGGTGCCGGCGTCCCAATAGGTCGCGCCCCCCTGAAGTCCGTCGGCGGCGAGCCCGGGCTCAGCCTGCAAAACCCCGGTGGCGCCGAGTCGCTGATGACGTCCGACATTTCGGAACGTCGCGAGGGCGTCGTACATCGTGAGCGCGGCCGCGAGCTGCCATCGCCGCACACGTGCGCCGCGATACACCGGCCAAGTGAAGCGCAGCGGCCGCACGAGATGGGGGGCATTCTGCAGGAGCCGACGCCGTTCGTGGCTCGATTCCCAGACCAGGTGCAGATAGCCATGCTCGAGGTAGCGCACCCCGCCGTGAATGAGGCGCGAGGAGCGACTGGAGGTGCCCGCGGCGAAATCCTCGGCGTCCACGAGGGCCACACTGAGCCCGCGGCGGGCGGCATCGCGGGCCACGCCCGCGCCCGTGATCCCCCCGCCAATCACGAGGAGATCGAAGCGGCGGTCACCGAGCGCGGCCAGGCGGTCGGCACGGCGGTCAGCACGGCCTTCGGCGCGGCGTGGAGGAGTGGGGGCGGACATCACCCCAAGGTTATCGCGTTGCCAGTCCCTTCGCACCCTCCCCGTGCCTCTGCAGGACGGGGGTTACCCCCCTACCTTTAGGGATGTCCATCTATGAGCCGGGACGGCGCGTGGCGATCATCGCCGGCGTCCGCACTCCCTTCGCAAAGTCCGGCACCACGCTCCGCGCGCTCAGCGCCCTCGAACTCGGCAAACTCGCGGTCAGTGAGTTGGTGCATCGCACCGACCTCGACCCCAAGTCGCTGAATCTTCTCGTCTTCGGCACGGTGCTGCCGAATGTCCTCGCGCCGAACATCGCGCGTGAGATTGCCCTGATGCCGCTGCTGCCGAAGGGCGTGGATGCGTACAGCGTCTCGCGGGCCTGCGCGTCGGCGAATCAGGCAATCACCGATGCGGCTGATCAGATCGCGCTCGGCCACGTGGAAGTGGCGATTGCGGGTGGTGCGGAATCGCTGACGAATGTGCCGATTCTGCACTCGCGTGGTTTCAGCGACGCACTCGTGGCGGCGTCGAAGGCCAAGTCGCTCGGCCAGCGCGTGCAGGCCTTCAGCAAGATTCGCGGCAAGGACTTCATTCCGATTACGCCGGCAATTGCTGAAGCGACGACGGGTGAGTCCATGGGACAGTCGGCCGAGAAGATGGCGAAGCTGAATGGGATTACCCGTGAGGCGCAGGATGCGTTGGCGTTCGCGTCGCATCAGAATGCGGCGAAGGGCACGGCTGATGGTCGATTGACGGCGGAGATCATCCCGGTGTCGGTGCCGCCCAAGTACGAAGTGGCGATGACTTCGGACAACGGCATTCGGAGCGATACCACGTTGGAAGCGCTCTCGGCGCTTAAGCCTGTGTTTGATCGTCGCTACGGCACCGTAACGGCGGGCAATGCC
>JANLTT010000278.1:0-24965 GCA_031363115.1 Gemmatimonas sp. | reverse complement strand
GGTAGTTAAGCGACGCGATCTCGCCTGAACTGCAGCATCACCACTGCGACAATGATCAGCAGGCCGCCGAGCACGGTAGGAAGTGTGAGCGACTGCGAGAGCACGAGCACGCCGAGCAACGCGGTCAGAAAGGGTTCGACGGTGGACACAATCGCCGTGCGCACCGGCCCGAGCCGCACGAGCCCCATCAAGAAGAACACGCCCGGCAACACGGTGCTGAAAATCGTGAGGGCAATCAGCACCCACCACGTGTCCATGTCGAAGCGGTAGGTGAAGCTCTTGTCGCTCACCGCGAGCACGAGAAAGGCGAGCGCCGAGCCGATCTTGGTGTAAGCCGAGACCGGCGCAACCGGATGATCCTTCGCAAGCACACGCATCATCGGGATGTACGCGCCGTAGATCACCGCCGCGCCGAGTGCGAGTGCAATACCGCGCCAATCGAGGGCCGCGGTGCCTGGCATCCCCACCATCACGCCGATGCCGCCAAATGACAGGGCGAGGGCGAGGGCGCGACGTCCATCGAGCTTCTCGGCGCCACGCACGGCCTGCACAATCGCGACCCATGCGGGATACGTGTAGAACAAGAAGGCGAGGGTCGCCGCCGGGATGTACTCGAGCGACGAGAGAGCGACGTACACCAACAGCGCCTGCCCAAATCCGCCGAGCCCAACCAGTCGCAGCATTTCGTTTGGGCGAATGCGCTTGTAGTTGCGTGCCCCAACCCATCCCACGAGTGCGATGGCCGAGAGCGTGTAGCGCCACGCGAGCACCGTGGCGAGCGAGAGCCCGGCGGCGGTCGCCATCGAGGTGAAGATGGACACGGCGGCGAAGCCCATCGCGGCGAGTAGCGTGTACATCGTGCCGGCGCCGAGTGCGGCGCTCTCAGGACGTGCGGGAGCGGACATCAGCGGGCTCTTAGATCGGGGAGGGCGCGTCGGGAGTCGGCGGGTTTGCCCGCTCGAGAATCACGATCGCACTGAGGATGCAGGCACCGCCAAGGATCGTCGGCATGCCGAGCGGTTGCGAGAGCACGACGAGCGCAAGAATGGCGGTGAAGAGTGGCTCGGTGGTGGAGAGAATCGCCGAGCGCACCGGCCCCAGCACTTCGAGGCCACGGAGAAAGGTGAGGAACGAAACCACCGTGCTATATACCGCGAGGAAGGCGGCCAGCGCCCACGTGTAGGGTGTCATGTTCGTAACAAGGCCGGTCGTGCGCCACGCGAGGACGAGAAAGATTGCCGCCGCGCCCGCAATAATGAAGGTGGAGGCGGTGGCCGGGTCGAGCGGGCCGCGCAGCCGATGCAAGAGTGGGATGTACAGCGCGTAGACAACCGCTGCAGCGAGCGCGCGCCAGACGCCGCTCCACGGCAAGGTGAGATTCCATGGTGCGCCGACCATCAGCGTGATGCCAAAGAGTGCGAAGGCCAGCGCGCCGATGCGCACGGCCGTCATTCGCTCACTCCCCGTCACCGCGGCGAAGACCGCCACCCACGCGGGATATGTATAAAAGAGAAATCCGAGTGAAGCCGCCGGCAGCCACTGCAACGCGGAGAGCGAGAAGTAGGTGACGATGGCCTGTCCGATGCCCCCGAGCGCGACGAGCGCGAGCGCACGCAGTGGTGCCACGGAGAAGGCCCGGCGCCCGGCAATGCCAAGGAGGATCGGCGCGGCAATCGCGTAACGCCACGCCATCAGCGTGAGCATTCCGACACCCACGCGTCCGGCGAGCGTGGTCACGATGGAGAGCGCAGCGTATGCGCTCGCGGCGAGCACGATATACGCCGCCGCGCGGCGGGGAGTGATCATCTCGGTATCATCGCGTTGCTACAGCAGGCTGCCGCGCAGCAACAGCAGGGCCACCGAGAAGTAAAGCACAACGCCGGTCACGTCCACGAGCGTGGCGACAAGCGGCGCCGAGGCACTCGCTGGGTCAAAGCCCACGCGACGCAGCACAAAGGGGAGCATCGCGCCGGTGAGCGTGCCGAAGAGCACCACGCCGAGCACCGTCACGCCGATGGTCGTGGCAAGCAACACATAGTGCTCACCGAAGGGATAGAACCCCATCCACTGCCAAAGTACAATGCGGAAGATTCCGACGAAGCCGAGCAGGAGGCCGAGTACGAGCCCCATGCCGGCCTCGCGGGCCATCACGCGTCCCCAGTCGCGCGCGCCGAGTTCCTGCAGCGCCATCGCACGAATGATCAGCGAGGTGGCCTGCGAGCCCGAGTTGCCGCCGGAACTGATGATGAGCGGCACGAAGAGCGCGAGCACCGTGGCGCGGTTGATCGAGTCCTCAAAGAACCCCATCGCCGCCGCGGTGAACATCTGGCCAACGAACAGCACGAGCAGCCAGGGCACGCGCTTCTTGAGCAGGTCCACGAAGCCACTCTGCAGATACGGCTCTTCCAGCGCCGTCATGCCGCCGAACTTCTGCGCATCCTCAGTCTGCGCTTCCTGGATGACGTCGATGATATCGTCCACCGTCACGACGCCCAGCACGCGTCGGTGTTCGTCCACCACGGGGACGGCGACGAGGTCGTAGTCCGACGTCAGGTGCGCGACGGTCTCTCGGTGTGCATCCGGCTCGACGGTGACGATCTCCGTCCACGCGACGTCGCTGATCTTGGCGCCCTCTGGTGCTGCCAGCAGTTCGCGGAGCGAGAGCACGCCGGTGAGCACGCCGTGCGCGTCCACCGCGTACACCGTGTTCATGGCCTCTCGGCGCGGCCCGCGGGCAATCGCGCGAATCGCGGTGAGGGCGTCCTCCACCGTCTGCGAGTCCGGCACCTGCACGAACTCGGTCGTCATCAGGCCGCCGGCCGTGTCGGGCTCGTACTGGAGGAGTCGCTCCGTCTCGGCGCGCTCCCGCTCGGGGATCGCCTCGAGGATTTCGTCCGCGGCGTCTTCGTCGAGTTCGTCGAGCGTGTCGGCACGCTCGTCCGGAGTCATCCCCGTGAGGAGCGCGGCGGCCTGTTCGGGCTCCATCGCCTCGAGCACCGCCGTGCGGAGCTCTTCGTCGAGATACTCCAGCACCTGCGCCGCGCGGCCGACTGGCAGTGCCGCGAGCAGATGCGGCACCAGCTCGCGATCAATCAGTTCCGCGACATCGGCGAGGTCAGCCGGATGCAGCTCCTCGGTCTCCGCCGCGATCGAGTGCGGGTCGGACTCGAGAAGATCCACGATGTCCGGCGCCACCAGTGCGGCCACGGACCGCTCGGTATCGCGCTGCTCTGGCTGCACGGGGACCTCCCCGGTCGGGCGTGACCGTTCGGCGAGCTCGCTACACAAACGCGCGCGAACCTATGAAGCGAGGGGGAACTTCGTCGAAGCTAAACCGCTGGAGAGGCCGTAGGAACCCATGCGTGCAAATCTCCCGACGCCAACGTCGCGCCTCGCCCGTCAGCCGATTCGAAAAGTCGCACGCAACGCTTTTGCCGCGCCGGATGTCGAAACCCGTGAACGATCGATGCCGTACGTCCACGCAAGTCGCCTCACCAGCGCCCGACCCCCACCGGGAGCTCCAAATCCCGGACCGCACATGTTCTTGCCGCTCGCAGTCGCCTTTCAGGCCCTTGTCGCCGCTGGCCCCGCCGCTCCGCCTCGCGAGAGCGTGCTCCGCATGCCCGATCCGGTGGTCGTCCCAGCGCCCACGGCGCGCGGGGCCACGGCCGCCCGCGCGGTGATCGCCCCTGTCCTCGACGGCAAGGACAGCGACGAGATCTGGCGCACCGCGCCGGCCATCACCCAGTTCCGCCAGCACGATCCCGTCGAGGACGGAGATCCGCGCTATCGCACCGAAGCGCGCGTCGCCTACGACGCGAAGTACCTCTACGTCTTCGTGCGCGCCTACGATCCGGCCCCCGACTCGGTGATGGCCTTTCTCTCGCGACGCGACCAGCGCACGCAGTCGGACTATCTGCACCTCATGGTGGACGCCTACAACGACAAGCGGACGGGGGTTCGCCTCACGGTGAATCCGCGCGGTGTGAAGCGCGACTTCGCCATTTCCAACGACGGCAACGAAGACGCCTCCTGGGATGGCGTGTGGGACGTCGTCACCGCCGTGGATGCGCAGGGGTGGACGGCCGAGTATCGCGTGCCGTTCAATCAACTGCGCTTCCCTGAAGCCGCCGAACACACCTTTGGCTTCGCCATCTGGCGCGATATCGCGCGGCACAACGAGCGCATCTCATGGCCGCTGTATCGCCGCAGCCGCACGGGGCTCGTCTCGCAGTGGGGGGAGGTGGACGGCTTCGCTGGTATCGCCTCGCCGCGGCGCCTTGAGGTCCTCCCGTACTCGGTCGCCACCGATGCGCCGCGGCAAACCCCCTCCGGCTTCGGGCGCCATCAACAGCTCACCCTCGGCGCCGACATCAAGTACGGCGTGACGTCGAATCTCACGCTCGACGCCACCGTGAATCCCGACTTCGGCCAGGTCGAGGCCGATCCCGCCGTGCTGAATCTCTCGGCGTTCGAACAGTTCTTCGAGGAGCGTCGCCCGTTCTTTCTCGAGGGCGCCGGCATCTTCTCGTTCGCGAATAATCTCTTCTATTCGCGCCGTATTGGACGCGCGCCGCAACTGAGCGGGAACTACTTCTCGCAGGACAACGCGCAGAACAGCACCATCCTCGGTGCCGCCAAGATCACGGGCCGCACCGCCGGTGGACTGAACGTGGGCATCCTGAACGCCGTCACGCAGCGCGAACTCGGAGCTGGCGCGGCGACCATCGAGCCGCAGACCAACTACTTCGTCGGGCGCGTGCAGCAAGACCTGCGCAACGGCAACTCAGGGATTGGGCTCATGGCCACCGCAACTAATCGCACGCTGGATGCCGACACGCGCGACTTTCTGCGCAGCGGCGCCTACGCCTTCGGCGTGGACGCGCGACATCGCTTCTGGAACAACAACTTTCAGGTGAGCGGCTCGGCCGTGGGGAGTCACGTCACCGGAAGTGCCGAGGCCATCCGACGCACGCAGATGAGTGGTGTGCACCAGTTCCAGCGTCCCGACTCCAAGCTCGAGGTGGATTCTGCGCGGACATCGCTCACGGGTAGCCGACTGAATGTGGGGCTCGGAAAAAATGGCGGCGGCGTGACGCGATTCAATGTTGGCGTGACACGCACCAGCGCGGCCTATGAGGTGAACGATGCCGGGTTCCTGCCGCGCGCGGACCTCGTGCAGAACGGCAATTGGTTCGGATTGCAGTTCCAAGAGCCCACGAAGCTCTATCGGCGCGCCTTCGTGAACATCAATCAGTGGAACGAGTGGAACACCGAGGGGCTCCACCTCAACACTGGTGGCAACATCAACCTGAGCATGGAGCTTCCCACGCAGTGGTGGGTGTATGCGGGCTACAACGTGAATGCGATCGGCGACTCCTATGACGACCGAGCCTCTCGTGGCGGTCCGGCGGTGCGCCGCGTGGCGCGGCAGAATGCCTGGATGGGCCTGCAGAGTGACGAGCGCAAGCCGGTGTCCTTCGTGGCGCAGGGCTACGCCGTCTTCACGGACGAGTCGGGCAGCCGGTTCTGGGGCGTGGACCCCGAAGTGAACTTCCGCGTCTCAAGCAGCGTGCAGGGAAGCCTCGGCCTCTCACACAGCGAGGGGATCGAGGACATGCAGTGGTACGGCAACGCCACGACGCCATCAGGCACGGCATACACCTTCGCGCGCCTCGACCAGAAGACGACATCGATCACCGCGCGCATTGACTACACGCTGAGTTCGACGCTCTCGCTGCAGCTCTACGCGCAGCCATTCATCACCTCGGGTGATTACTCGAACGTGCGCGCACTCGCCGATGGTCGCGCAGATCGATACGAGGATCGCTTCACGCCCTTCGCCGGCGCGGAGCCGGAAGACTTCAACTTTAAGCAGTTCCGTTCGAATAGTGTGTTGCGATGGGAGTATCGCCCGGGCTCGGTGCTCTTTCTTGTCTGGCAGCAGGGGCGTCAGGACACGAGGAATCCGGGGACCTACAACATCCGCCGCGATTTCGAGAACCTGTTCGCGACGCGCCCAGACAATACGCTGCTGATCAAGGCGTCGTACTGGTTCTCGATCTAGTCACAGGCATTGAATCCGTTTGCGATTGTTGCCATAAAGTGTTGTGGATTAACAGGATACGGGTGACTCGCACGCGCGTTCGAAACCCAGTAAACCATCTCCTCGTAGGGAGTGTCTGAAGGGGTGTAGACCCTGATACTGAGCGGCAGCGGGGTGCAGGTCGGTGCTGGTGGGGGACTGGCCGGCCCTCTGCCGACTCAGCGGGGTAGAAAGACACGTGGGGACCGAAGGAACGCGCGAAGGGAAGTGAAGTGAAGGGCACGACTCAACGCGCGTGGGACCGACGCGATACAGGATGGCATGGCCAAGCATGCGATTCTGAGAGCTGTTTGGAAGCCGATGAAAAGCTTTCACCATGAAGGCACGAAGGGCTCCGAATGTCGCCGCATGCACGGCGCGCTCGGAGCCCTTCGTGTGTCTTCATGTGAAAAAGCATTTGCCGTCAGAGCATCGGCAACGTCCGAGGCAATCGCCGAACTTCGCGCACCGAGCACCCCACCGCCGCGATTGCCGTGCGCATCGCCGCCTCGTCCGGCTCGCGATCCATCTCGAGCTCCACGCGCCCCATCTCCACCTCGGCGCGCGTGATCCCCTCCACGGCCGCCAACGCCTGGAAGACCGCGTACTTGGCATGCACCGCCACCATGCCATCAATCATCAGCTCGACTCGCATGCGCACAATCTCACTGAACAGGAGACCGCCGACTACCCCCGATGAAGGAACGCGACACATCTTTCATCGTCCATCCTCCAGCCTTCATCCCAGAAATGATCGTCGCCTTCCTCGGCCTCGGCGCCATCGGCACTCCCATGGCCCGCCATCTCGCCCGCGGACCCTTCGGCCTCCGCGTCTGGAATCGCACCGCGGCCAAGGCTGCGGCCTTCGCCGCCGAACATGGCGTCACGCATGCCGCCACCCCCGCCGATGCCGCGCGCGGTGCCGACATCGTCATCACCTGCTTTCCGGTGTCGCGTGACGTCGAGGCGCTGCTCGATGGTCCCGATGGCTTGCTTGCGGCGATGGCCGCGAACACCGCGCTCGTGGACTGCACCTCCGGCGATCCCGCGACCTCACAGCGCATGGCCGCGCGTCTCGCGGCGCAGCACATCGGGTTTCTCGACGCCCCCGTCTCAGGGGGCGTGGTTGGCGCCGAGGCCGGGACGCTGACGGTGATGATTGGCGGCGACGCCGCGTTGCTCGAGCGCGTGCGCCCGGCCCTTGAGTCCTTTGGCAAGCGCATCGTCCCCTGCGGGCCCGTGGGTGCCGGTGACGCCGTGAAGGCGGTGAACAACGCGCTGCTTGCCCAGCACATCATCGGCACCGCGGAGGGATTGCTCGCCCTCAAGAAGGCGGGTGTCGCGCCGAGCGTGGCTCTCGATGTGATCAACGCGTCGAGCGGTCGCTCGAACGCGAGCATGAATCTCTTCCCCGACCGCGTGCTGACGCGCGCCTTCCCGCGCACGTTTCGACTCGCGCTGCTCGACAAGGACGTTGACATCGCGATGCAGGTGGCCGATGCGCAACAGGTGGCCGCGCCGATGCTCGCGCTCGCGTCCCAATTGTATCGCGAGGCGCGCGCCGCACTCGGTGAGGAAGCGGATCATGTCGAGATCGTGCGTTGGCTCGAGACGCGCAGTGGGACGGAGATTATGGACTGAGTCCTAGACGTCTGAAACGCCCACAGCGAAACCGTGCGTACCCGCGTACTTTTCGCGACGATCTTCTGTCCCCCCCGTTGTCCGACACCTGATCCCGGCCCCGCACGTGCCATTCCCCCGCACGCATTTCCCAGCACTCGATCGCCGTCATAACGGACACCCCGTCGCGTTCTTCGATGGGCCCGGTGGCACGCAGGTTCCGCACGAAGTGGTCGATGCGATGTCCGACTACCTGCTGCATCACAACGCGAACACGCATTGGGTCTACCCGACCAGCGTCGAGACCGATGCGATGATTCTCGAGGCGCGCGCGCGCATCGCCGACTTTCTCAACGCGTCGCCGCGCGAAGTGTCCTTCGCCAACAACATGACGACCGGCACCTTCCATCTCGCGCGCGCCCTGGGCCGGCAGTGGGGGCCTGGCGATGAAGTCGTCGTCACCGACCTCGACCACCACGCGAATGTCGCGCCCTGGCGTGCTCTGGAACGCGAGCGTGGCATTACGATCAAGCGCGTCGAAGTCGATCCCACCAAGGGCGAACTGGTGTGGGAGTCGTTGCAGTCCGCGCTCGGACCACGCACACGACTGCTGGCCATCGGCGCCGGGTCCAATGCGCTGGGCACCATCTCCGACGTGACCGAGGCCGCTCGTCTCGCCCATGCGGTGGGAGCGCAGGTCTTTGTTGATGCGGTGCACTATGCCCCGCACCAGCTCATCGACGTCCGTGCGATGAACTGCGACTTCCTCGGCTGCTCGTCCTACAAGTTCTACGGCCCGCATGTCGGCATCATCTTCGGCAAGGAAGCGCTCCTCGGAGCGCTTGAGGTGCCGAAGCTTGAGCCGGCACCGGAGAACTCCCCCGATCGCATGGAAACGGGGACGCAGAACCACGAGGGAATCATCGGCGCCGGCGCGGCCGTGGAGTTCCTCGCCTCCTTCGGCATCGGAAGCACACGGCGCGAGAAGCTCGTGTCGGCCTTCGCGAAGCTGCACAAGGAGGAGATGTCGCTCTTCCATCGTCTGTGGGACGGACTGGGGGCGATCCCCGGGGTGACGCGCTATGGCCCGGGGCCGGATCGCCCGCGCACTCCCACCGTGAGCTTCACCGTGGACGGCGCGAGCAGCGAACAGGTGGCGCGGGCCTTGGCGGAGAGAGGGGTTTTCGTCAGCAATGGCGACTTCTACGCGACCACCATCGTGCGGCGCCTCGGGCACGGCGACACGGGGCTCGTGCGCGCCGGCGTCTCGTTGTATACGAACGCCGACGAGATTGACCGCCTCATCGCCGCCGTCTGCGAGGTCGCGCAGCGGTAGCCGCTATATTCCGCGCATGATGCGACGCGCGACTTTCCTGCTGCTCGTGATACTCGGCGGGGCCTGCGAACGGGTTGAAACCCCGCCGCCGGCCCCGCTCGCCGAGTTCATCGTGGCGGCCGGCGACTCGGCGTACTGGATTCGTTCCGACGCCGATGGCATTCGCGTCCGTGGCGCGCCGATGACTCTCGCCCTCGTTGGCGGACGCTTTGCCGAGCTGTACGTGGCCGATGACGACCAGTCGTTCTACGATGCGGTCTATGTCGGTCAGCGGCTCTTCAAGCGCGACGTCATCAGTGGCGATTCCATGCCGATCGTCAGCGACACGCTGATGCGGTTGCTCGCGCGCGGCTACGCGACGGCGAATCCCGATGAACGTCCGCTCGCCTTTGACGAAGAGGGGAGCGAGGCGCCGCGGACGATCGCGAGTGCGGAGATCCTTGTGCTCGATGTCATGGGGCCCTGGGTCTCGTACGAGTACCGCACCGACGTGGATGTCGTCGGGGGCTCATCATCGCACGGGCTGCGACGCGGCGTTGTTGATCTGCGCACCGGCACGGCGACGACATTGGAGGCGCTCTTCGGTCGGCAGCAGGGCCGCCTGGCCTCCGCAGAAGGTCAGCGCCAGTGGCGCGAGATGCGCGACTCGATGACTGCTGCGGCGCCGGAAGATGAGGTGCTGCGCGAAAGTCTCGAGCGATTGAGCTTCGATGCGCGCAGCTTTGTGTTGCTCGCCGAGGGGCGTGAGCCGCGTGTGCGCTTCACCTTGGCGCAGTCGGGCTCGCGCTTCATTGCGCCGGCACAGGAGCTCTTTCCTGTTGGCGTCGAGGCGCCGTCGTGGTGGGACGGCGTGCGCGAGGCCTATCCGGTTGGCGGCCGCTCGGACGTCGACGAACAGCGTTGGCCCCGCGCGGCGTACGACGTGGTCGCACGTCCTGTCCCCGATGATGCGCGGCCGCGCATCGCCTTTGCGCTGCGTGACGCCGGCGGACAGGAATGGCCGCTCGGCTTCGTGCCGTCGCCCGTGCAGCGGATCATGTGGCTCGACGATCCCGCGCTGGCGGCGGGAACGCGTGAGGCACTCGTGAGGGCCTTCGATGATGCCTCGCTCTACTCCGAAGACACGCGCGTCGTGCGGAACATGCGTCCGCTTCGCCGTGCAGCAGCGACATTCCAGTTTGCGTCATTCGCGCCCCGCCATCTCACCGTACCGCGTCGGCTCTCCCCGGCGCGCTCGAGGCATTGATGTCCGACTTTCGCTCCGCTGCGACCGCCGTGCAGGAACCCTGGACCGCCGAGCGCGCCAACAAGGCGCTGCCGCTCGTGAAGCGCATCGTCGAGGATCTCGTGATGCACTATCGGCGTTGGACGGAACTCGTCGAGCGCTTCGAAGTGGCCTCGCTGCGCAGCACGCCGGATCGTCCCGATGCCGAAGCCGAGTCGCTCGCGAGGGAAGTGCAGCAGGCGGCGCGTGAGGTGCAGGGCTTCGTGGCCGAGCTCGCGCGGCTCGGGGTGGAATGCAAGGGCTACGAGCAGGGGCTCGTGGATTTCCCGGGCGAGCGCGATGGCGAGTTGGTCTACTACTGCTGGCAGCGCGGCGAGCCCACGGTCGCGCATTGGCATCCGCGCGAGAGCGGATTCGCGGGGCGGCAGCCGCTGTAGTTGGGCGGCCGCCGCTGAAAAAAAGGCGGCGGCCGCGGCGACGCGCGTCTTACTCGACGACCGCGTCGCGGTACGGCACCTCAAGCTCCGTGCCGTCCTTCGCCATGACCAGCTCGCCACTGAACGCCTCGCGCGCTTCCTTCTCCAACTCGCGCGTGTCACGCGAATAGCGCGCCGAGAAGTGCGTGAGCGCGAGGCGCCGCACGCCGGCCATCTGTGCGACCTGCGCGGCTTCGCGTGCCGTGGAATGCGCCGTCTCCACCGCGCGGGCCGCCTCTTCATCGCCGAACGTCGCTTCGTGAATCAGCAGGTCGGCATCCGCGGCCATATCAATCGTCGCCTTGCATGGACGCGTGTCGCCGGTGATCACCAACGATCGTCCGGGACGTGTTGGCCCCACGAGTTCGGAGGGCTGCACGACACGGCCATCCTCCAGCGTGATCGCTTCGCCCTTATGAATACGTCCCCAGAGCGGGCCTTCGGGAATACCGAGGCCCCGCGCATGGTCGGGGTCGAAGCGTCCGAGGCGCAGCTTCTCCTTGAGCGCGAAGCCAATGGCCATGCCGTTGCGATGCTCCACCGGGAAGGCGTGGATCGCGTAGTCCTTGCGATCAATCACCGCATCAGGCTCAAGGTCCGTGACGGTGAGCGGGAAGGTGAGCTTTTCGTTGCCCAGTCCTTCGGCGCGCTTGAAGAGCGCCTGCGCGCCGCGCGGGCCCCAGATGCGCAGGGGCGTTTCGCGCGCCTGCAGCGTCATCGTCTTCAACAGGCCCAGCACGCCGAGAAAGTGATCGGTGTGAAAGTGGGTGAAGAAGATGTCGTCCATCATGAAGCCCACCCCCCAGCGCATCATCTGCCGCTGCGTCCCCTCGCCGCAATCGAAGAGCATCGTCTCGCCTTCACGCACGACGGCAATCGACGACATCCCGCGCTCCACGGTGGGACGCGAGGCCGACGTGCCGAGAAAACGGAGGGAGAGCGAGACGGTGGACAGAAGGGGCGGGGTCGGGGACCGAAGGAATTTAACGCCGCGGGCGCACTTGCCGCCCCGCATCCTCGGTGGCTATCGTGAGCCGTCGTTCCGAACCCCTCACTCCTGTCTTCCATGCGCCCCTCTATTGCTCTCGCCGCGGTCGCCCTCGCGACCTCCCCGCTTGCCGCCCAGAAGACGGGTGCGTTGTCCGGCGAACGCGCCCCGAGCCCGTCTCACCGCTTTGCCTGGGTGCTGGATGCCACCTTCGAGTACGGCGGCGACCCCGTGGTGGAAGTGACCTTCACCGGTGGCTCGACGCAAAAGATCACGGCGGGCCAGGGGGGCACTTTTTCGTTCGGCGCCGACTTCCGGCCGACGCCGAATCTCGGCCTGCGAACGACGGTCGGATGGAAGTTCGCGACCTCCGCAGCCGATGACGTGACGCTGCTCCTGACGCGCGTCCCGGTCGAGGCCGTGGCCAGCTGGTACCTCACTCCCGACGTGCGGCTCGGCGTCGGTGGGACCTACCATGCGGCGGTCAACTTCGATGCGGGCGGTGCGGGGCCAAATCTCGCCTTTGATCCCGCGATGGGCGCGACGGTCGAACTTGGCTGGAAGTGGCTGGCGCTGACGTACACGAACATGAACTACACGGACGAGTTCGGTGAGCAGTACGTCGCCAGCAATGTCGGGGTCTCGCTCAGCTGGTTGTTCGGGAAGCGCTGAGTCCGTTGGCCGCCGTGGTGATTACCGTACCAAGGCGTCCCACGTCGCGGCATCAATATTCGCGCCGCTAATCGTCACACCCACCGGAAAGGCCTGCGGTTTGAGCGCCCCACTGCGCAGCGCGGCCACGCCAACCGCCCCGGACCCTTCCACCACGAGATCATGCGTCTCGTGCAGGAAGCGAATCGCGTCCGCGATGGCCTCCTCAGTCACGGTGACGATTGCATCAAGCGCGGCGCGCCCCTGTCGATACATCTCGTCATCCACGCGTCCCGCGAGACCATCGGCGAGCGTGGGGAGATCGGGAATGTCCATTGCCTTCCCCTGCGCGAGGGCCAAGGCCATCGCGTTGGTGCGAATGCTCTGCGCGCCAAGGATTCGCGCACCCGCCGCGGCATCCCGCACGAAGCCGCTAATTCCGCCCACCAATCCGCCCCCACCGACGCAGACGACCAACGTGCGCAGCGTCGGCAGGTCCTCAAACATTTCCAGCGCCACGGTGCCCGCGCCGGCGAGCAGGGCTCGCCCGGTGCAGGGGCTCAAGAAGGTCGCCCCCGTCCGCGCGGCAAAGGCTTTCGCTGCGTCCTCCGCCGCATCGTAGTTCGGCTGGCTGGCATCCACAATCGCGCCGCGCGCGGCAATCTTCTCGCGCTTCACCGCCGGCGCAGTCGCGGGCACAAAGAGCGTTGCGCGTATCCCGAGCCGCTCGGCGGCCATCGCCACGCCGATCCCATGATTGCCCGCCGAGGAGGCCACCACGCCGGCCGCGCGCTCGGCTTCGGAGAGCGTGAGCAACGCATTGAGCGCGCCACGCAGCTTGAACGAGCCGCCATCCTGGTGGCATTCAAGCTTCAGGTAGACATCGCCGCCGGCGACGGCCGAGAGTGCCGGCGAATGAATAAGTGGCGTGCGCTTCACATAGGGCATGATGCACGCGTGGGCCTCGCGGACTTCGCGGGCGGAAGGAAGAATTCCCGTCATGGGCGGAATCTAGCACGAGCGACTGCAGGCAAACGACTCCACCACGGAGACACAGAGGCACGGAGAATGGCGGTTCTCCGTGCCTCTGTGTCTCCGTGGTGATTGCCGTTGCCGTTCAGCTCTTCGGCGATCGCGGAAACATCTTGATGTACGCCTCGGCATCGAACTTGTCCCGCGCCCGCGCCAACGACATCGGCCGCATCACTCCGAAGACGGGCTTATCGAACCACGGCCGATCGAACTTCCCGAAGCACCACTGAATGCCGCCATAGCTCGAGGGGTCGCGCCCATCGAGCCCGTACTTGTTGTTGAGCAGGATGAGATGCTCGAGCGCGTGTTTGTAGCGCGCCGTCCAGAGCATCACCGACTTGCCCCAGAGCATGCGCGTGACGTTGTGCATGAAGCCCGTGCGTACGAGCTCGCGCTGCGCGGCATTCCAGAGTTCGTCGTGCGTCTCTGCCCGCTCGAGTTGCCCGAGCGAGTAGACGACCTCGCGCGGATCATCCTTGTGCTTGTCCATTGTTTTGTGCACCCACTCAGGAAGCCCCTTGAGCTTGCCATAGTTGGGATTGCGCAGGCAGAAATTGAAAGCGAGTTCGCGCCACGTGACGAGTTCGTCCTCGAACTTCGCCGCCGACGCCGGATGCCCTGCGGCGCGCACCGTGCGCAGGACTTCGGCCGCGCTGATCTGCCCGAAGTGCAGGTACGGCGAGAGGCGCGACGAGCCCTGCGTGTCGCTTGGCTCGTTGCGCCGCTCGGCGTAGTCCTTGAGGGCCGTGCTGCAGAACGACGACAGTCGCGCGCGCGCGCCATCGAGCCCGCTCGCAAATGGCACCGCCGGGACCGAGTGGTCGATCTCGCAGCTGGCGACTTCCGCCGCGAGGTCGAAATGGTCGAAGTCCACCCGATCGACTTCGAGGTTGTTCCAGATCGCGTCACGCAACGGACGCTGCGGCGCGCGATCCTGCACGGGTTCGAGGGCGAGGTCGAGCAGCTTGGCGATCTTCGGACGAATCGTGCGCGCGGCGTACTCCTCCTTCACGAAGGCGCCGCTCGGCACGATGTTGTGCGACTCAACAAGGATCACCTTGCAACGCGACCGGTCGGCGAAGCGCGCGGTGCGCTCCGCGATGCCGGCGGTCGGATAGAGATCGGTCACGACCATCGCGGCCTTGTCGGCGAGGCGGTCGACGACGCGACGGTCATCGTCGCGGTGACGGCGCAGCACGAACTGGTAGCTCAGCCCGAGCGTCTTCGCACGGTGATGCAACGCGCGTGCGTTTTCAAGGATCACCGTGTGGATGCGGTCGTTCGCGTGCTCGTAGGTCGGGTCGAGCCCCTGATGGATCAGCAGCGGCTTCCCCAGCCGGTCGGCCTCGAGAATCGCGTAGCGCAGCGCCCAGTTCTCCTCAAAGCGCTGCGTGGACTGCATCCAGTAGAGGACGTACTGGCCGTCGGGCTGGGTGCGGACGCCATTGGCCGCGACCTTCCGGAGGGCGAGCTGGTCGGCGACGAAGGTCGAGTCGAGAGCGTGAGGCGCGGTCATGCGAGGCTAAGGGAAGGGGGTGGCGCGAGGTTCCCTGCGCCACTATAATCCCCGTATCGGCGGCCTCGCCCAGCTTGATTGGGTGGGGCCGTATGCGTGACTGGGAACTTTCCGGATCGTCTGGGATACGTACAGATGAAAAGGGACCTGACCGGTTCGCATCTCGGGGCTGTAGCTCAGCTGGGAGAGCGCTGCATTCGCATTGCAGAGGTCAGGGGTTCGATCCCCCTCAGCTCCATTATCGGGTCTAGTGCTGGATCCCGAGCAGGACAACATCGCCCGCCGCCGTTCGGTAGGACGTAGAGTTCCAATGACGGCGTGTGTGGCATCCTGACGGGCCAGCTGAACTGGTGGCGGCGCGGACTTCGGTCTGCGCCGTTTTGCGTTCTGGGGGGCGAAGCCGGCCCGGCCACCGGCCTTGCCACTGCGATTGCCACCGGCCTTGCCAGTAGCCTCGCTAGCCGCCTCGCTAGCACCTCGGCTACCAGCCCTGCCGCCGCCGGAGCTGCGTCACGTGGGCCGTGTGATGCCGCCCGTGCCACCCATACACGCCAAGCGCCATGTCGAGCGTGTGTGGGCCCGTGTCGGGATGCTGGTAGGGCCGCGCGAAGTCTTCGGCGGGTAGTGCACGAAGGAGCGCAGTCCATCGCTCGTGGAGGGCGTCCAGCAGCCTTAGGGAGACGTCAATCGGCAGCCGCGAGTCCGGCAGTTCCGCCCAGGCCTGCTCGTCGTACGGCTTGATGGTCGGATCGGATTCCGTCAGCGCCCACTTGAATCGAATCATCGCGTTGACGTGCGAGTCGGCCACGTGGTGCACGACCTGCCGGACGCTCCAGCCCCCTCGCGGTACGAGGTGTCCAGTTGCGCGTCGCTCAGGCCCTGCACGGCTGCGCGAAGGGCGGCGGGAAGTCGGGCGATTTCCGCGATCTGCTCGGTGCGCTCCTGGACGGAGAGTACCGCCACTTTTACAAGCGGGCCGATGGGGTAGCGTGGGTCGGAGGTCATCCGCCGAAGCTACGGCAGATAGCCGCGGCTCGCCACGCTGCGTGGCCGTGCGCCTCGGTGCGCCGTCGGTTCGCCTTCAGTACACGGCTCGTCCCACGCTGGGTGCGTTCAGTCCCAGACGCCGCGCGGCGGGGGCGCTGGCGCGCGATTGTTATGCATGCGATCACTTCTCCTGCTTGTTCTCGCGGCCACCAGTCTCGCGGCCTGCCAGGGCATCTTCAGCCCCGAGCCCGGCGTGCCCCGCGTGGTGGGCAATCGCCGCGTGCTGTTCATTGGCAACTCGCATACCTACACCAACGACCTCCCCGGTATGGTGCAGGCGCTGGCGCGGGAGGTGGGTGATACCGCGCTGCGCACCGCCGAAGTCTCCACCGCGAACTTCGCGCTCGAGGACCACATGTTCTTTGGGAACGCCACTGCCGCGCTGCGCGAGTCGCAGTGGGAGTGGGTCGTGCTGCAGCAGGGCACCTCGGCACTGCCGGAGAGTCAGGTGCACTTGGAGTTCTGGACGCGCGAGTTCCGGCCGCTGATTGACGCAGCGGGGGCCACGCCGGTGTTGTATCAGATCTGGCCGATGTCATCGCGCCGCTTCGATGCCGACGCTGCGCTGACGAGCTACTGGAATGCCGCCGCGGCCGTGAGCGGCGTGCTCGCGCCCGCAGGTGACGGTTTCACTGCGGCGCTGGCCGCGGACCTGAGCATTGGCGTGTACTCGTCGGATGGCCTGCACGCTTCGCGGCGCGGCACTTACGTGGCGGCGCTGACGATAGTCGCGCGGATCCTGGAGATTGATCCTGAGGCACTCCCGCCGCGGATTCCCGGCTCCCGCGAGGACACGACGGTTGTGCGCGCCCTGCAACGTGCCGCGAATGTGGCGCTCGGACGGAGTCCGGCCCGCCCGACGGCGCCTCGTCGTGTGGCGACGTCGGCTACCATGCCGGCAACCATGCCGGCTACGCCGCTATCTGTGGCGCCGGAATCCGCACCACCGCGTCCATTCCGCCCTCCGGCCGCGGCCGCAGGACGAGGGACGCTTCCGCGCCGTACAAGCGCGCGAGTCTCGCCCGCAGGTTGGTGAGGGCGATGCCCGCCCCGGACTCACGGTGTGTGACCGGGGGGGCGTCCGCATCGGCACCGTCGTCGCGCACGGTCAACTCAAGTGCCCCGCCGTCGCGTCGGGCACTGATCTGCACGGTGCCTGGAGCGCGGCGTCGCGCGAGTCCGTGCTTGAGGGCGTTCTCCACCAAGGGCTGCAGCGCGAAGGCGGGCACCCGCCATGCGTTGAGCCCGGGCTCGATGCTCCATCGCACCGAGAGCCGGTCCGCGAACCGCAACTCTTCGATCTCCAAGTAGCGCGCCGTCAGCTCGAGTTCCTGCGCGAGCGTTGTCTCCTGCGCGTCGCCGGCGGCGAGCGTGGCGCGCAAGAGATCGGCGAGCCGCACGACGGTGTCGCGCGCGAGGGCTTGATCGCGCCCGATCAACGTCACGACGGCATTGAGCGCGTTGAAGAGAAAATGCGGGTTCAGCTGCGAGCGTAGCGCCTGAAGATTGGCCTGCGCCAGGTCTTCACGCAGTTGCGCCGCCTGCACGGTTTCCTCCTGCCAGCGATCGCGCCAGCGGAGTCCCGCGAGTGTCCCGACGACGGCCCAGTACACGACCATTAGAAGATCGCCGTACTGGCGCACTCCGATGAACAGCCGACTCTCGAGGCCGCGGGGTTCGGTCATGCCAAACTCCACCGCGATGTACGAGATGACGAGAATCTGCGCCATCACGACCAGCGGACTTAACAGGAGATGCACGCCGATGGCGCGCCACACATTTCCGCGTTCGAATGGCACGCGCTCGTTGACGGCAGCAATGAGCAGGGTCCACGCGCCCCAGGGCAGCCAGATCAACAGCTGTGAGAGGAGAATCTCGACCAGGGTGAGGTCGGGATTGAGTCGTGAGGGAACGAGGCGCAGCCCGAGCGTTGCGACAGCGGCGGGGAGGAGCCAAAACAGCAGCAGTGCGGGGCGAAGCCGATCGCGACCGGTCATGCGCGCCCCTCGAGGCGCTCCGCGAGCGCGACGCGCCTGGTGCGCGAGACGCGCAGCTTGGTGCCGTCCTTGAGAATCAGCACTTGGTCGCCGGCGAACCACGGCTGCAGCTCTTTGATCTGGTCCAAGGCGACAATCACGCGGCGATGCACGCGCACGAAGCGCGCGGGATCGAGACGCCCCTCGACGCTCGCGAGTGATTCGCGAATGGTGTGCGTGCCCGTCGCGGTGTGGAGGTCCACGTAGTTGCCATCCGACTGGAGCCACTTGATCTCGCGCGTGGCCACGGGATAGGTGCGTTCGCCATCGCGTATGAGAAAGCGTTCGGCGAAGGCGGCGGAGACCGTAGCGGCGGGAGCCACGGCCGCGCCGCCCACGGCTGCGAGCAACGCGCCGAGCGCGTGCGCTTGCGCGGCGAGTGCGGTCGCGTCGTGCGCGCGCGTGACCCGTTCCCATGTGCGGCGAAAGCGGGCATCATCGAAGGGCTTGAGCAGGTAGTCCACGGCCGCGACCTCAAATGCGCGCAACGCGTGCAGGTCGTAGGCCGTGACGAAGGCCGTCGGCGGCATCGTTTCGTGGCCGACAGCCGCGAGCACGGCGAAGCCGTCGCGGCGCGGCATCTGGATATCGAGAAAGACCGCTTGGGGCGCCCACGAGGTGATTGCCTCGACCGCGGCATCGCCATCGCCGACTTCGCGACACTCCACGGCCGGGGCCAGGAGATGCACGAGTTCGCGAATCCGCTCGCGTGCGAGCGGCTCGTCGTCGGCAATCAGGACGCGCGAGATCATGGGGCGAATGTAGCACTCTTGGCGCCCGGTGCGGGCCGGTGCGCGTGGGCGCGGGACGAGCCGCGTGTGGCGCGGGACAGGCCGTCGCGCGCGAGAGGTGACCGCAGGGCTGAGATGTCCGGGCGGAGCCGCTAGCTTTGGAGGATGCGGCCCCGTTCTCCCTTTTCCTGGCGCGCGCGCGCGGCCGTGCCGCTCGCCCTGCTGGCGCTGCTGATTGGCTCCTGCGCCGATTCGCCGACCGCACCGCAGGCAAATCGTACGCCCACGATTGTGATTGTTGGGCCGGTGGGCACGGTGCTCTTTGCGGGTGGCGACTCGTTGGACATTCAACTCAGCGCGACTGATCCCGATCAGGGCTCGCTCACGGGGAACGCCCTCTCGTGGTGGGTCGTGCTCTATCACGGCGTGCACACCCATCCATTCCACCCTCGGACGGAGGGCGCGTCTGGGCGGCTGGGGATTCCGCGCACGGGGCACGACGAAGCCGACACCTTTCTGCGCCTCTACGCGCGCGCGGTCGATGCCGGCGGTCTCGCCGACACGACCTCGGTGGATATCTACCCACGTCTCACAACGCTCACGTTGCAGAGTGCGCCGAGTGGGTTGCAGGTCGCGCTCGATGGTCAGCCACGCACGACGCCGTACAGTGAGCAGACGGTTGTCGGCATGCAGCGCACGGTCGGTGGCATTGATCCGCTCGAGGTGGGGGCGGCGCGCTATGCCTTTTTGCAATGGGCCGATGGCGGCGATATCGAGCGCACCGTGATCACGACGAGCACGGCGCTCACGCTTACGGCCCGCTATGACTCCGCCGGACCGGCGAACAGCTCTCCGGAACTCGTGCTCACGTCGCCGGTTGCGGGAGCCACTTATCCCGCGAACGCTACGATCCCACTCAACGTCACCGCGACCGATTCCGACGGCGATGCCATCGTGGTGACGTACTTCGTGGACGACGTGCCGCGCGACACCGTCAGCGGACCGTCGTTCGCGACCACGGTGCTCGCGTCGCCCGTCGGCCGCCGCCGCATTGTCGCGGTGGCGGAAGACGGGCGTGGCGGGCGTCGCCAGACGGAGCCGGTCGAGATCATTGTGCTCGCGGCGGATGGCAGTGACGTGCTCGCGCCAATCGTGGCGCTTACGAGCCCCGCGGAGGGCACGCGGGACCTCCTTGGCGCCGTCACGGTCAGTGCGACGGCCACGGACGAGGTCGGTGTCACGGTCGTGCAGTTCGCCGTGGATGACTCCGTCTTCGCGAGCGTCGCCACGGCCCCATACACCGCGACGCTCTCCAACGCGGCGAACTTTGCGAGTGGCGCACATCATCTCGCGACCCGCGCGCGCGATGCAGCGGGGAACTGGTCGGAGTGGTCTCGATCGGCAGTGACCTTTGGAGGCCAGGTCGGTCTCGAGGCCGGCTTCGCGCGCGCGGTCTGGGCTGCGGGTTTTGGCAATGTGCTCACGTCTATGGCCTTTGCCCCCGATGGCCGCCTGTTCGTGACGGAGCAGAGTGGGGCCGTGCGCATCGTGAAGAACGGGGCATTGATTGCTCAGCCCTTCGCCACGGTGCCGACCGTCGCCGATGGCGAGCGCGGCCTCTTGGGCATCGCCTTCGATCCGGACTTCGCCACCACCGGTTGGATCTATCTGTATTTCACGAGCACCGCGTCGGGCGAGGCGCGCAATCGGATTGTCCGATACACCGCGAACGGCGATGTCGCCCTCGCGGGGAGCAGCGTGCTCTTGGTCGAACTCGCTGGGCTCGGTGAAGTCGCGAAGCACAACGGCGGGGCGATGCACTTTGGCCCCGATGGCAAGCTGTACGTCGCGGTTGGCGATGCAACCACGCCGACGAATGCGCAGCTCCTCGACAATCCCTTCGGCAAGATTCTGCGCTTCAATCGCAACGGAACGATTCCGTCGGACAATCCCTTCTTCGCGCAGACGACGGGCGTGAACCGCGCCATCTGGGCCAGAGGATTGCGGAACCCCTTCACGATGGCACGGCAGCCGGAGACGGGACGCCTGCACATCAACGATGTCGGACAGGGGACGTGGGAGGAGATCAACGTCGGACGCGCCGGAGCGAACTTCGGCTGGCCGTCGTCCGAGGGGCCGACATCCGTCGCGGGGCAAGACTCGCCGCTGCTCGCGATTCGCCACTCCGACAGCCCGACGCTGTTCGACGGATCCGCGGTGATTGGCGGTGGCTTCATGCCCGCGGATGCCGCGCTCTTTGGGCCGCGTTTTGCGGGGGACTATTTCTTCGCCGACTATGTCTACGGCTGGATTTATCGGCTCGATGCGGCGAACGGTTGGCGTGCCTCTGCCTTCGCGCAGTTGCATCCCGGGGAGATGTTCGATCCGGCGAACGCGGTCACGGGGCTAACCGTGGGGCCTGACGGGGCGCTCTACGTGCTCGTTGGCGCCACCGTCGTGCGCATTGGCCGGTAGCGATTCTGGGGCCAAGCGTCCCTGTTCCGACCAGGGCTCGTGGGTTGCCTGAGCGGCCTCGTCCCGATAGAATACTGGTCTCGCGCTCGGGTACCATTTTCGAGCGTGGAAACTGCCCCTTGGTGTAACTGGCAACACGCCTCACTCTGGATGAGGAGAGTCTAGGTTCGAGCCCTAGAGGGGCAACTCTAGCGCCCGTTGGACATGAACGGCCGCCCCACAGGGGCGGCCGTTTGGCGTTTGTCGGAGTCCTTCATACAGCTCATGAAAGCAGAACGGCGCCCCCCAGTTCGGGAGGCGCCGTTCCAATTTCATCACCTTCATCCAACCTACCCAGTGATTACGGGTGGGTCAGGGTAAGGTTCATGCCGGCCACGGCACCCGCCGGGGTCCAAGCATGGAGGCGCACGCGATACCAGCCCGGCACGACCGGGTCGATTGGGCAGCTTTCGCCGTTGCCCGAGTTCCACGAGCGGCAGAGGAAGTTCGTGCCGCCAGCGTCAGACGAGGTGCCGTTGGTCACGCCCGGGGCGAAGACGTAGAGGTCACCGTCGCCGGTACCACCGGAGGTGGTAGCGGCAAAGCTAGCCGCTCCCACACGGTCTGCGCTGAAAGCGAAGTCCACGCCAGCGCCACCCGCCATCCCATTCACAACGGTCACGCCGTTGATGAGGGTCGGCGCGATGGTGAATGCCGCCGTGCCCGCCACGTTCGCGCCAGCGGCACCAGCGCCAGCGGCGGTGCCGGTGATGGTCACTGGGCCGGAAGCGCCAACGAAGGTCACGAGACCCGTCGAGCTAACGGTGGCCACCGAGGCCGCATTGCTGGTCCAAGTGATTGGAGTGACAATGGTGTTGAGCAGGCCCGAGCGGGCCAACGCTGTGAGCTGCGTCGTGCCAATATTGCCGCGGAAGCCACTGCCGCCAGAGATCACGACCGAGGACACCACTGCGTCGCCGCTCACCGTCACGGTGATGGAGCCAACGGTGGCAACCGCACCATCAAGCGTGTTCGCTGCGGTGGCGGTGATGGTCGTGGTCTGACCATCGGTCGCCGTGGCAGTCGCTGCCACCACGCCGGTCGCCGAGACGGTGGCAACGGCCGTGTTGGAAGACGCCCAGACCAGCGCGCGGCCCGTCACGACGGCACCGCCCGCAACGGCCGGGTTGGCATCGCGCTGCACAGCCGTGAGCGCCTGCGCGCCTTCGCGACGAAGCGTCGGGGCGGCAGGAGTGATCGTGACAGTCGCTACGCGGAAGCGCACGCCAATCGCGATCGAGTCCGTCTGGCCGCCTGCGGTAGCGCGGAGGTACGCGGTGCCGCCGGAGACGGCGACGATCGAGTCAGCCACCAACGTGAACACGGCCGGGTTCGACGACGCAAGCGTTACCGGCTTGTCGATGAAGTTCCCCTTGGAATTCGTCGGGACGCCGAGAATCTTCCGCTTGTCGCCTGGGGTCAGGCTCGTCAGCGTCTGATTGTTCGGCAACGTCACGATGCCGACGGTCTCAATGGTGGACGGGCCAACGCCGCCGCCATCGGAGTCCGAGCAGGCACCCAGGGTGAGAAGGGACACCGCGATCATCGCAGTGAAACGGCGCCCCCAGGGCGCCACGGAGGAGTGCTTCGGCATCAGGCGGTACCGGTGCTGGGGTGGGGACGCGAGAGGCTCGCCGCAGTGAGCCAAACACGCCGGATCTGACACCCGTGACATGCATCACGGGATGACGACTCACCCAATCTTGGTACATCCGGCCGCATTGTGCAAGCGGAACCTTTACATAAGTGTTTCGGGGGGTCTTCGGCCACGGACCTCCTTTGCGGCCTGCCTGGGGGCGGTCTACGTTGACAGGTACGGTCCGTTGGTCTCCTCTCAGCCCTCCATAAAGATGCCCGTTGTTCGCACGCTGCGCGCCTTCGCATTGCTGATAGCCACGGCAATTGCCTCGCCGCTCGTGGCGCAGTCCCCCGCTCTCCATTCCGCACGGGCGAATGAGTGGGTCGATCTCAACCTTGCCGCAGAGTGGCGTGGATATCGCCTCGATACGCTCCCGCCGACGTGGGCATTCGACCGCGACGGTGTGCTGACATTTACCGGCCGCGGTGGCGATATCGTCACGCGCCGCCACTTCGGTGACTTCGAGCTGGAACTCGAGTGGCGCATCGCCGCGGGAGGGAATAGCGGCGTGTTTTATCGCGCCACCGAGGGCACAGGCGCCATCTACGAGAATGCGGCCGAGATGCAGGTGCTCGACAACGCCGCACATCCGGATGGCCGTCTCGCCACCACCTCCGCGGGCTCGAGCTTCGCGCTCTATGGTCCCACGCGTGATGTGAGTCGCCCCGCCGGAGAGTGGAACGTCGCGCGGATCGTCGTTCGCGGCGCGCACGTCGAGCACTGGCTCAATGGAGCGAAGGTCGTCGAATACGAGATCTGGAGCCCCGAGTGGAAGGCACTCGTCGCGGCCTCGAAGTTCACTGCGTGGCCGGCCTACGGCTGGAACACACGCGGCCACATTGGCCTGCAGGACCACGGCGACACGGTGTCCTTCCGCCGCATGCGCATTCGGGAGATTGCCCCATGATCAAGGCACGCCTCGCCATCATGATGTTCCTCCAGTACTTCATCTGGGGCGCCTGGTTCGTCACGATGGGCACCTACCTCGGCCAGACCCTGCGCTTCAGCGGCACCGAGATCGGCACGGCCTACGGGGCGGCCGCCATCGCGGCGCTGATCTCGCCGCTCTTCATTGGCATGGTCGCCGATCGCTTCTTCGCGAGTGAAAAGCTGCTCGGTCTCCTGCACCTGAGCGGCGGGTTCGTCATGTGGCTCGTGAGCGGGCAGGAGTCGTTCGGCACCTTTTATCCGCTACTGATCGTCTACGCGCTCTGCTACATGCCGACGCTCTCGCTCACCAACGCGATCTCCTTTCATCACATCAAGGATCCGGCGAAGGAGTTTCCGCTGATTCGCGTGCTCGGGACGATCGGGTGGATCGTGGCCGGCGTGCTGGTCGGTAAGGTCCTCAAGGCTGATGCCCAAGCGTTGCCCATGCAGATCGCCGCCGGCGCGAGCATCGCCCTCGGATTGTTCTCGTTTGCGCTTCCCGCCACGCCGCCGCGCGGCGCGGGGCGGCCCTTCAGCGCGCGTGATGCCTTCGGCCTCGATGCACTCAAGCTGCTCAAGCATCGCGACTTCCTGATCTTCACGCTCGGCTCGTTTCTCCTCTGCATCCCGCTGCAGTTCTACTACACCTTCACGAATCTCTATCTCAATGAGATCGGCGTGCCGGAGGCGGCGTTCATCCAGACCTTCGGACAGATGAGCGAGATGCTATTCCTCATCGCGCTCCCGGTCTTCCTCATGCGATTCGGCATCAAGACGGTGATGCTCGTTGGCATGGCCGCCTGGGCGGTGCGCTACTTCGCCTTCGCCGCGGGCGATGCCGGCGCGGGCATGTGGATGATCTACGCCGGCATCATCCTGCACGGCGTGTGCTACGACTTCTTCTTTGTCGCGGGGCAGATCTACACCGACCAGCGCGCGGGCGAGAGCGTACGCGCGGCGGCGCAGGGGTTCGTGAACTTCGTCACCAATGGGCTTGGCTATCTCGTCGGGGCCTTTGCCTCGGGCTGGGTGGTGGATCGCTACGCGCGCGTGGACGATGCGGCGAATGTCACGCTGCACGATTGGTCGGCGATCTGGGTGATTCCGGCGTACGGGGCGGTGGCGGTGTTTGTGATTTT
>JANLTT010000248.1:0-10481 GCA_031363115.1 Gemmatimonas sp. | reverse complement strand
GCTTGTGCAGGATCCCGTCACGCAGGCAATCCCCTCGCTCTCCCCCGACGGTCGTTGGCTCGCCTACGCCTCGGACGAGACCGGGACCTTTCAGGTGTACGTGCGCCCTTTCCCAAACACCAAGGTGGCCAAGCGGCAGGTGTCGACGGCCCTCGCGTATGCGCCACGCTGGTCGCGATCGGGGCGTGAGCTCTTCTATTTCCAGGTCGACGCGTCCGGCTTGGTGTCGCTTTGGTCCGTGGATGTCGTCGCCGCAGCGGCATTCACGACCGGCACACCGAAGCGGCTCTTCTCGACCATGCCATATGGTCCCACGAGCACCAACTCTTTCGACGTGAGCGCGGACGGGCAGCGATTCCTGTTCACGCGCGCGGTGGGTTCGGAGGCTGGCGAAGCGGCGCAGGACCGGATTGTGATCGTGCAGAACTTCACGACGGAGCTCAGGGCGAAGGTGCGCTGAGCGGTTCGCGAGCCCTAGCCTGCCCCTACGGCAACGTCGGCCCACTGACCCACTTCACCAATCGGCCAACCGGCAACACTTCGCCCACACGCACCTGATTCAGCACGGCGAGCTGCTCCGCCGTGAGCGGACTCGTGCGACGCGCGCGCAGTTCACTCATGGAACTGGCGCGATCCACACGAATGACCTGCATGCGCTGCGGCTGGATATCCAGCGCGGCACGATCCGTCAGCACCGCGAACGACTTCAGCGCCCGCTCGGCGGCCGCTTGCTGCCCGGCCCACTTCGCGGTGGGACCATAGGCAATCAATTGGAGCACGGCCCCGCTATGCTCAACGAACATCACCGTGCCGCGCAGCGTATCGGCTTCGGTCACCGCGGCAAACGGGACTGCGGTTGACGTGAATCCGTTCAACGCCGGCCGCTGCACGGTACCGGCCTGCAGCCCTTCCTGCGACGCAAAGGCCCGCACGGCCTCGTCGGCGCTCGCCGCTTTGCTCATCGTGAGTTGGATGGCCGCATCGCGCGTGCCGCTCATCGCAATCACCGCATCTGCCTCGTTTCGCGTGGCCCACCCGTCGGGGAAGGTCATCGTGAAGCGCATGTCGGGATGGTTGAAGCGCTGGCCCACAAAGTAGCCGTTGCGTGGGTTGATGCCGTACGTCACGTTCTCGAGGCGGCGCAGGTAGCTATCGCGTTCGACGATGGTGCCCATGCTGTCCGCAGGAATTGCCGCGATGGCGCGCCGAATGCGTGCCTCGCGGTCGGCCGGCGTCGGATGGCTCGAGAGCCAATTGGGAACGGCTTCCGCTCCCGAATTGGCGCTGAGCGACCCAAGCATCGCGTATACACCAGGCATTTCGCGCACGTCGTGGGAGGTCCGGCGCATGTAGCGGAGACCGAGTCCGTCGGCCTCGCTCTCATCCTCGCGTCCATACTTGAGGAAGAGCACGCCCAGCCCGCTGCCAGCGAGATCTGCCATCTGTGCGAAGCGCTCGCTCGCGAGACTGCCAACCACCAACCCAATCTGCGCCAGCTGCTCTCGGCTCATCTGCGCCGCCGAGTGACGCGCCGTCACGTGCCCAATCTCATGGCCAAGCACCGCGACAAGCTGCGCTTCGGAATTGAAGTGTGCGAGAATGCCGCGCGTCATGTACACGAAACCACCCGGCACGGCGAAGGCGTTGACGATGGGATCATCCACGACGCGGAAGGTCCACGGAAGGCCTGGACGCTCACTCTGCGCGGCAAGGCGCTGACCGAGTGCGGCGACATAGCGCTGCATCCCCGAGTCTGGCAGGAGTCCCATCGAGGCGACGATCTGCGGATCGTACTCGCGTCCCATCGCAATCTCTTGCGACTCGCTGATCATCATGAGCTCGCGCTGACCCGTCGCGGGGTTCAGTGCGCAGCCAGCGGCCATCAGGGCGGCGAATCCAGCGGCAGTGTATCGCGCAAATCGAACCGGCATTGAGGGCTCCCTCGAGGGTTACCCTGTGGACTATACGCGGGCCAGCACCGGATGTCAGTTGCCTATTTGTACTAGTACTTTCGGACTAGAGGGATGACCCCAATGCGGGAATTCTCACCGCTGCCACTCACTCACCCGCCGCGAAAGCACCGCCCAATACGAGACCGGCGCAATGCGCGCGAGCAGCGAGACCGCCTCGGCGTCCAACCCAACCATCACCCGCTTCTTCCGCCGCTCGATCCCGCGCACAATGATCTCCCCAGCGCGCGCAGGGGGCATGCGCAGGAGTTTGTTCTGCACGGACCGGCGGCGTTCGACCTCCACGGGGTCGGCATTGGTTGGCATGCGTGCGTTGTTCGCGATTGATGTCGCCACGCCCCCCGGATGCACGACCGTCACGCCGACCGTCGTCCCCTCGAGCTCGTGCCGCAGCGCCTCACTGAACCCGCGCACCGCGAACTTGCTCGCCGAGTAGGCGGACTGGCCGGCAGGCGCGATGATGCCGTACACACTGGAGAGGTTCACGAGCCGCGCATCATCACTCGCCTTGAGCAGCGGCATGAAGGCGCGCGTCATCCTAAGGACGCCCCAGAAGTTGATGCTGAAGAGCCACTCGAAGTCCTCGTCGCTCACTTCGTCGAAGTAGCCACCCAGCGCCACGCCGGCGTTGTTCACGAGTACGTCCACGCCAGGATGCTCAGCCAGCACGAGTGCCGGAAACGCCGCGACCTGCACGCGGTCGCTCACGTCGAGCAGGTGCGAACTCACGCGGAGGCCCGGCGCGCGAACAAGGTGCACCGTCTCGAGGAGTCCGGCTTCGTTGATGTCAGCGAGCGCGAGATGGCATCCGCGCTGTGCGAGCGAGACGGCGACGGCGCGCCCAATCCCGCTCCCGGCGCCGGTGATCACTGCAGTACGACCGGCGAGGTTCATCCGCGTGCTCATGACCGCCTCCTGAATTCCAACGATGGCTTGTCCACCCGCCCATGCCGGAAGGCGAGCAGGTCTTTCAAATAGTTCTGGTGCACGCGCCATGGTGAGCGCGTGCCCTGCGTGGGGAGCGACGGCAACGCGCGCTGCACATAGCCCGAAGTGAAGTTGAGCACTGGCTCCTCGGACACCGAGAGGTCGCGCACCGGCGTGCACTGCACGTAGCCATGCTCCTTCATATGATTGAGCAACCGGCACACATGCTCGGCGATGAGATCACACTTCAGTGTCCACGAGGCATTCGTGTAACCGAACGCCGAGGCCAGGTTCGGCACGCCGCTATACATGAAGCCCATGTAGGTCATCGTGCGAGGCATCTCGACCGGTTTGCCATCCACCACGAGCGCCATGCCGCCGACAATCTTGAGTGTGAGCCCAGTCGCGCTGACAATGACGTCAGCCGCGAGATGCCCGCCGGACTTCAGTCGGATACCGGTCTCCGTCAACGATTCAATCTCATCCGTCACGACTGACGCACGCTTCTCGCGGATGGCCGTAAAGAGATCGCCATCGGGAATGATGCAGAGCCGTTCATCCCACGGCTTGTAGCGCGGCGTGAAGTGCTTGTCCACGTCGAAGTCAGGGCCGAGCGCCAGGCGCGCCTTCTTGAGCACGCCGCGCGTAAAGACCGCGGGCGCTCCCCGAGCGAGGAAAAAGTAGAACATGCTCCTCAGCACGTTCTTCCAGCGGGCGATTGCATACGCTGCGCCCGCGGGCAGGACGCGCCGCAACGCATCGGCGATGGCGTCCTTCGAGGGCTGCTCGGCGACGTACGTCGGTGAACGCTGGAGCATCGTCACATGCGCCGCGGCTCCCGCCCCCGTGGTCATCGCCGGCACGAGCGTCACCGCCGTGGCGCCGCTGCCAATCACGACGACGCGCTTGCCTGCGTAATCGAGATCCTCCGGCCAGTGCTGGGGGTGCACAAAGCGTCCACGATAGCGTTCCCGGCCCGAGTACTCGGGCGTGTACCCTGCCCCGTAGTCGTAGTAGCCCGTGCAGGTATAGAGGAAGCCGGAGGTGAAGCGCACCCGGGCGCCATCGTGCTCCGCTTCAACCTTCCACAGGGCCTCCGCCGAGGACCATTCGGCGCGCACGACGCGGTGTCCGTAGCGAATCTTTTGATCAATGCCGTGCTCGCGTGCCGTCTCCTCGATGTAGCGCTTGATGGCGGGTCCATCGGCAATCGCCTTGGCATCACGCCACGGACGGAAGCGATAGCCGAGGGTGTACATGTCGGAGTCGGAGCGGATGCCCGGATAGCGGAAGAGGTCCCAGGTGCCGCCCATGGCCGCGCGCGACTCGAGGATAGCGTACGAGCGGTCGGGGCAGAGGTGTTGGAGATGCCATGCGGCGCCGATCCCAGAGAGGCCGGCGCCGATGACCAGCACGTCGAAATGCGTCTCAGCGGGCATGCCGATAAGGTACTTCGCAGGGCGCGCTCCCGGACGGCAGCAGCACGGGGGTGTCTCATGCCGATTGGCCGCCTCTAGCGTGACGCGACCAACTCAACTACGCTATCGTCACGCACGGCACCTGTCCGTGCGGTAGTCGCTGGCAATGCTCCCGCGGGCGTCGGCTGTTTGACACTTCGAAGCGAGGAAACAATGAGACACCGATCGGTTCGATCGTGGTTGACGGGCGCCGCCGTGCTATCGCTGATTGCCGGACTTGCGAGTCCGGCGTTGGCGCAGCGCACGACGGTCATCTCCGGACGCGTCCTCAGCTTGGCGGGCGCGCCAATCGAGGGAGCCAGCGTCACGATTCTGGCCACACGATACGGCACCGTCTCAAAGGCCGATGGCAGTTTCGTGCTCACGGTGAGCGAGGAACTCACCGGCGAACAGCAGGTCACGGTCCGTCGTATCGGCTTCAAAATGGAGCAGAAGAGGGTCACGATTGTCGGCGGAGCGGCGCGCGTTGAGTTCGCCCTCACCGCACAGGCCACGCAGCTCGTGGGCGTGACGGTCACGGCACTGGGCATTCTCGCCGAGAAAACCACGATCGGCACGTCGCAGCAAACGCTGACGGCCGAAGAGCTCACCCGCACCCAGACGCCGTCTTTCATCAGCTCGCTGTCGGGCAAGGTGAGCGGCGTGCAGATCAATCAGACCGGAAACATGGGCGGGTCGTCGCGCATCGTCATTCGCGGTGCCGGGTCGATCCTCGGCGAGAATCAACCCCTGTTCATTATTGACGGCGTCCCGATCTCGAACGCCGACTTCTCGTCGGCTTCGGCCAGCGGCGGTCGCGATTATGGATCGGCCGCAGCGGACATCAACCCGGACGACATCGCCTCGGTGACCGTGCTGAAGGGACCGAACGCCGCCGCTCTCTACGGCTCACGTGCCGCAAACGGTGCCGTCGTCATCACGACCAAGACGGGTCGCGGGGCGGCTGAGGGCACGCGGATGACCTTCACCAGCCGGATGAGCTCCGACCAGCCTTCTGTCCTGCCGACCTACCAGAACCGCTACGGCCAAGGATTCGTCGGCGAGTTCCAGTACGTGGATGGCGCGGGCAGCGGCGTAAACGACGGCGCCGACGAGTCCTGGGGTCCGCGGTTCAACGGTCAACTCATTGACCAGTTTCACGGGCTAGCGCAGCCATGGGTCGCCCAACCGAACAATGTGCGTGACTTCTTCCGCGGCGGCAGCACCGTATCCAACAATATCAGCGTGACGGCGGCGGCCCGTGGCATGGGCGCGCGCCTGTCCATCACCAAGGACAATATCAATGGGATTGTCCCCTTCTCGTCGCTGACGAAGCTGGCGGGATCGCTGGGGGCGAGCGCCGTCGTGAACACACGGCTCACGCTCAACGGCTCCCTGCAGTTCTCGCAGACTGCCGGGATGAACCGTCCGGAGAACGGATACACGGAAGGCAATCCGCTGATGAGCTTCACCTGGTTCGGCCGCCAGGTCGACACCGACCTGCTGCGACGGCAGTATCGGAACACCGGAAGCCCGTATGGCTTCGCCGACGGCAGCCTGTACAACTGGAACGACAACTATCACAGGAATCCGTTCTGGCAGCAGGAGGAGAACCGCGCTCCCGACTCGCGGGACCGCGTCATTTCCCAGCTCTCGGCCACGTACGAATTCACCCCCTGGCTCTCCGGTCTCGTCCGCGCTGGAAGCGACAGCTACCAACAGACGACGGAAGAGCGCTTCGCCGCCGGCAATATCGACCGCGCCGATGCGAGCTTCAACGGCGGGTTTAATGTCGGGAACGCCCGTGCGAAGGAATCGAACTTTGAAGGCATCCTCACTGCACGCCGCGGCTTCTCGTCGTCGCTCGGCTCCTTCGATGTCGTGATGAATGCGGGTGGCAACATCCGCCGCAACGATCAGTACAACAACGGCTATTCGACCCGCGGCATCTTGGTCCCGGGGATCTACAACCTCTCGAACGCCGGCATCAGCCCGACCTTCACCAATCCGGAGTTCCATTCGCGCGTGAACTCGGCGTACGGGTCGGCAAGCGCGACCTTCAATCGCTACTGGACGGTCGAGGTCACGGGCCGCAACGATTGGTCGTCCACCCTCCCGAAGGAAAACGCTTCGTACTTCTATCCGTCGGTGAATACGTCGCTCGTCCTCTCCGACCTCTTCCCCTCCCTCACGCAGAGCGGCATCCTCTCGTACCTCAAGGTGCGTGGTGGCGTCGCGCGGGTGGGGTCGGATGCAGCGCCGTACCGGCTGCAAACGCTATATATCGGGTCGTCCAATAAGTTCGGCGGCCTGCCGCTCTACTCGCTCTCCAACACCTCGGCCAACGCCGCGCTGAAGCCCGAGCAGACCACCAGCTCGGAGGCAGGTGTCGAGTTCTCAATGTTCGATGAGCGCCTCACGGTGGACGCGACCTACTTCGTGAAGAAGACGCGCGACCAGATCATCCCGCTCACGATCGCCCCGGCGACCGGCTTCGAGGCGACGACGATCAACGCGGGCCAGATCAGCAACCGCGGCACGGAGTTGATGATCACCGCACGTCCCGTGCGTCTCGACAACGGCTTCACGTGGACCACCAGCGTGAACTGGTCACGTATCACGAGCCGCGTGGATGAACTCGCGCCGGGCCTGACGACGATCACCATCGCCAGCCAGTGGGGCGCCAACATCGAAGCGCGTCAGGGGCAGCCGTACGGCACCATTTTTGGCTACGACTTCAAGCGAGACTCCGCGACGGGCAAGAAGCTCCTCGCCGATGGCATGTATCAGCCAGCGGACACCAAGTCGGTGCTCGGCAACGTCATTCCCGACTGGACCGGTGGCTGGCTGAACGAGTTCCGGTACCGGGAGTTCGGGCTCAGCGTGTTGTTCGACATGCAGCATGGTGGCGACAATTTCTCGATTGGCAACTGGTGGGGCACTTACGCCGGCGTCCTCTCGCAGACCTTGAAGGGACGCGAAGTGGACTGGGACGATCCTGGCATGGTCGCCCGCGGCATCGACGAGGCGACGGGCTTGGACAACACCGTCAGCGTCACGGCGGAAGATCTCAATCACTCGATTTATCCGATTCATGCCGCGGCCGTGTACAGCACGGGATTCATCAAGCTGCGTGAGGTTCGCCTGAGCTACGCGGTGCCGAGTGGCTGGGCCTCGCGACTCAACCTGCGCGAGATGAACCTCGCGCTCGTCGGACGCAATCTCTTCACGTGGACGAAGTTCCCGAACTATGACCCGGAGAACTCGTCGAACGCGACGAACGGCGGCAAGGGATTCGACATGGGCGCCATGCCGACCACGCGCTCCATCGGCCTCAACGTCTCGATCACCCCGTGATCGCCACTACGGAGAACTCACTCATGAAGCGCACTCGACTCACCGTCGCGTTGCTCGCGGGATTCACCGTGATCACGACCGCGTGCTCGACGGACCTTACCGGCATCAACGTCAATCCGAACAGTCCAACCACGGCGCCTGCCGGGACGCTGTTCAGCAACGCGACCATCAATGCCGTGGGGCGGTTTCAAGGGGCGGGCCAGCTCTCGGGCTCCGCATTGATGGCCCAACACATTGCCCAAGTGCAGTACGTGGACGAAGATCGTGGGCACATCCGGCCCACCACGCTCGACGCCATCTTTACGGGCGCGTACACCAGTGAACTCGAAGACTTCGAGAAGGTCGTCGCACTGGGCCAAACGGGGACCGCGCCGAATGTCTGGGGCCCCGCGCTGATCATGCAGTCGTGGACCTACCTCAACATGATCGACATTTGGGGTGATATCCTCTACAGCGAAGCGTTGAAGGGCGACGTGCCGGGTGGACCGTTGAAGCCTGCCTACGACAATCAGCAGGACATATACTACGGACTGCTCGCGTCACTCACCGCAGCCTCCACCGCGATGAGCACCGCGACGGACGCGGGGCTTGGGTCGGCCGACCTGCTCTACGATGGCAACAGCGCGCAGTGGGTGAAGTTTGCGAACTCACTCCGGGCGCGCATGGCGATGCGCATGCTGAAAAACGATGCCACGAAGGCGGCGACCGAACTCACGGCGGCCTTCGCGGCCGGCGTGATGTCGTCGAATGACGACAATGCCCAGTTGCCGTATCCGGGCGACGGCGTCTTTGACAACGGGTGGTCGGCGAACTTCGCCACGCGCGACGATCATCGGATCTCCAAGACGCTCATGGACATCATGAACGCCAACGCCGACCCGCGCGCGCTGGTCTTCGCACAGCCGACGCGCTGGGATCCGCTCACCGATGCGCCTTGGACCGTCCCTGCCAATGCGCAGCGTATCGGACTCCAGAACGGCATGAGCAACGCCACGGTCGCGCCGTTCTTCAACACCACCTCTCGCGTGGGGACGATCTTCTATCCCGGCGCGACCACATATGGCACCTTTGGCACGGCGGCTGGCAAGACGACGCCGGCCATGGTGATGACGTACGCGGAGGTGGAGTTCCTGCGGGCCGAGGCGGCCCAACGCGGACTCGGTGGGCAGACGGGCGCTGCGGCTCACTACAACGCCGGCGTGACGGCGTCGATTGAGCAGTGGGGAGGCTCGGCTGGCGATGCCGCGACGTATTTGGCGCAGCCGGGCGTCGCGTACGTGGCAGGGGCCACCGGCCTCCAGCAAATCGCGGTGCAAAAGTGGATTGCCCTCTTCACGCAGGGCAACGAAGCGTGGGCCGAGTGGCGCCGGACCGGATTCCCGAGCACCGTCGCGATGGGCCCGAGTGCCTATCCTGATGTGCTCACGGTGCCGCGCCGTTGGCCCTACCCGAGCAACGAGCAAACGGTCAACAATGCATCGCTCACTGCGGCCATCGCGGCGCAGGGTGCCGATACCTATGCAACACGGATGTGGTGGGACAAGCCGTAGGCCAGCACTGAACCGCAGATACACCGAGCGCCGGCTCCCCAGGGGGAGCCGGCGCTCGACTTTTCCCTCGTGACGAGGTCAGTCCATCCGCATCGCGGGCCCAATCGCCCGGTCGAGCGCCGCCTTGGCCTCGTCCAGCTCCTTGCGCAGCACCTCCGCCCGCTCGAGCGCATCGCGCCCCACCTTCTGATCCACGCGCGTGGTCATGCTCGACAGATACTGAATGTGCGCCTGCAGCCCAGGCTTGCCGTATCGCACGGGCTGCGTGAGCAGCTGGCCGCGCAGTACGGTTCTCACCGTGGCGAGCGTGTCAGCAGCCGGTGCGCCGGCCGCAGCCAAGCGCGTCTCCGCCTGCCGCGCGCGTGCAATCACCGCATTCACCTCGTTGACCATCTCCCGCATCCGCACGTTGTGTGCAAACTGCTCCTGCAGGTCGGCGGCGGTAAAGCCTTCGGCCGCAAGGCGCGGGTCAATCTGCACGGTGAGGGGCACCGTCTGGCTCGCTCCGCCAACGGTCAAGGTCACACGGTATTCACCCGGGGGTGCACCGAAGCCATTCTGGTGCTGCACGCCCCACGTGAAGCGATTGAAGCCAGCCTTTGCCGTGACGAGGTTGAGCACCGGAGCATCAGTGACGGCGGGGATACTGCGCCCCACCATCATGGCCTGCTCTGGTTCTACCTCCTCATCAGCGGGCCGACGCCGCGGCGGGGCCGGCGGCATCACGCCACTCTTGTACGTGTTCACGAGCTGGCCGCGCGCATCACGAATCTCGACACGCACGGTATCGGCCGCCGCCGAGGCAAGATGGTAGTCAATCTGCGGACCGAAGTACTGCGCGGCCGCACCCGTCGTGCGCACGCCAGCACGCGGCGCGTACACGTTCAGCGCCGCGGTGTGCGTGGTGGCATTGAGCGTGTGCAACGCGGACACATTCTGGAGAATCCAGTTGCCGCGCCCCTGCGTGGCCACAATCAAGTCCTTGTGCTGCACGAGAATCTGATTGATCGGAATCTGCGGCATGTTCAGATTGAACGGCTGCCAGTTTGCACCGTTGTCGAACGAGATGTAGAGCCCGAACTCCGTGCCGGCGTATAGCAGGCCTTCCCGATTGGGATCCTCGCGCACCACGCGTGTCGGCGTGTCGCCCGGAATGCCGTTGCGGCCGTTGGTGAGCTTCGTCCACGTCGCGCCGTAGTCATCGGTGCGATAGATGTACG
>JANLTT010000183.1:0-3162 GCA_031363115.1 Gemmatimonas sp. | reverse complement strand
GTCACACGCGAACTTCCTGGTCCTCGACGAACCGACGAATCACTTGGACGTCGAGAACATCGAGGCGCTCGAAGACGCGCTTGAGGAGTTCGAGGGCACTGTGCTGCTCGTGAGCCACGACCGCGCCTTCCTGCGCGAAGTTGCCACGCGCGTCTGGTCGTTCGAGGGGAACAAGCTGACGGACTTTGACGGCTCGTTCGTCGAGTGGGAAGAGGCGCGCGCGGGGCGCGCGGCGACGCAGGCCCGTGCGGATGCCGCCGAGGCTGATGCGAAGAAGGCTAAGGACAAGCAGCAGTCGAAGAAGAATGCCGCCACGCAGGATGATGACCACGCGGCGAAGCGCGCGAAGAAGCGTGCGGCGGAGGACGCGGAGAAGGCGGCGGGGCGCTGGGAGCAGCGCGTGGCGGAGATCGAGGCGCAGCTCGCTGATCCTGACCTGTACGACGGTTCAGGCGAGGCGGCGAAGAAGGCGGCGACGCTGGATCAGGAGTTGGCGAAGGCGCGGCGCGCGCTTGATGAGGCGTTGGCGGCTTGGGCGGAGACTACGGAAGGGCGCTAGCTGCGACCCGCGGGGAGCACGTTGTGATTCGACCGGAACAGATTGGCCGGGTCGTACTGTGCCTTGATTCGCGCGAGCCGAGGATAGTTTTGCCCGTAGACTTCGCGGATGCGCTCGGGAGAACTGGGAGCGAGGTAGTTCACGTAGGCGCGGCGCGCCCAAGGGCGGAGGGCTGCGCCGTACTCCGCTACCCATTGTTCTGCACGCGCTCGTTCTTCGGGTCGCTGCCACTCGGCCGACAGGAGACTGCTCAGCCCTACACCGCGCAGTGGATACGCCGTGTCGCTCATCCCGACGCGTGACGCCGCGCCGTTCGAGAGGCCCATCAGGATGTCGCCGACGCCGCGCCCCGCGACGGCCGCACGCGACAGTACTTCAATGAGTCCATCGTCCGTGATGCCCTCCAAGAACGCGCCGTCCACCGCGAGCGACGTCGTTGTCCACACCTCACCTTGGGGCGTTGGAATAGAGGTGCCTAGGGTGGGCTCCACCGACCGGAACGCGGCCTTCCATCTCGCGTGGTAGGCAGCCGCAGCTGCCGGATCGCCAAAATACCCACAGCTAGCCACGGCGCCGGACGTCTTGTTGACGCTAAACGATGCACGCACCTCGTCAGGCGTCTCATGAATGAGTTCGCCGAAAATGCGCAGGGCGCCTGCAATGTCGGTCCAGCCAATCGGGAAAACGGCGCGATGCTGGGCGAGCAGAGGGTGGAGCTGGAAATCCAGTCGCGTCACGACGCCGAAGTTGCCTCCGCCTCCTCGAATCGCCCAGAACAGGTCCTCGTTCAGATTGGGCCCGACTTCAAGCAGGTCGCCCTCGGCCGTCACAACCTGAGCGCCGATCACATTGTCGCATGCCGTTCCGCGCAGTCCCCTCGGAGAGGTGTCACCGCCCGCGAGCGCGAGGCCCGCGACGCCGACGTCGCCGCAGGAACCCATCGGCGTGTGAAGTCCCACCGCCAATGTTGCAGCGAGCAACTCCTTGATTCGCGTTCCGCCGCCAACCGAAGCAACTCGGCGGTCCTTATCCACGGTAACCGTGTTGAACGCGCTGAGGTCAATCTGCAGCGCGCCATCAGCCACACCGAATCCTGCGTAGCTGTGGCCGCCTCCGCGGATTGCGACGGGAATGCCATGTCGCCGCGCGAACTCCACACAGCGGCGCACGTCATCGACGCCTTCGCAGCGCGCCATCGCGAGCGGGCGACGATCGTACGCAAGATTCCAAACCTTTCTGGCGTCGTCGTAGAGCGGCGAGCCGTCACGCAGGAATCGGCCCTGAACGCGACGGGCGAGTGCGTCGAGATCGGCCCCTGACGAATCCGACGCTGAGGCGGGCCATACGCCGACGCGCGCGCAGGCACCTAACGCGACGGCGCCCGCGGTTGCAATGCCGGTGCGGATGAGGTCGCGGCGGGTCCAAGCAGAGGGATGGACTTCACGATCAGGCATCAGCTGGCACCGGCAAGAGTGGATGCAAACGCGTGACGTGGGCTTGTGTTAAAGCAATCACCGAATCAGCTGAATCCGATGGTTAATCGGCGACAGCCACTCCACTCCCCGCGCCGTCACCACCGCATCGTCCTCAAGCGGAATCCGCAGCTTCTTCCCGCCCCACTCCGGCATCGGCGTGTAGGCAAACAACTCGATCGAGAAGAGGTTCGACGGTCGGATCTCGAACTTCAACCGCCCCGGGTTGAAGAACGCCATCGACGGTCCGATCCCATGCCCCCAATCGCCCACCGAGTGGGAGCCGATGATGAACTCGGTGGACGCGTCGTCGCGGACTTGGTTGAAGCCGCGCATCTGCGTAAAGCCCGCCGCCACGAGAGCCGCGTTCACGTCGTCCAACATCGCCTGCGCAGTCTTACCCGCTCGCGCGGTGCGACGAATCACCTCGCGCACCTTCACCGCCTGGTCGAAGGCGTGTTGGATGCTCGCCGGAAGCGCCACCTCTCCCGGCTTGAGCACGTACGCAATGCGCTTCTGGTCGGTCCACATGTTCAAGTAGCCGACACCGAAATCCATCATGATGATGTCGCCACGTTGGATGATGCGGTCGTTCGACGTCGCCTCGATCCCGTTCGGGCCAGTGATGTAGATGCTTGGCACCTCGAACGAGGAGCCCAGTCCGCGCTGGAGCTGCTGTTCTTGGATCCACCACGCCACCTCAGCGAGCGTGGTCACGCCGGGCGTGATCACTTCGTTGGAGAGGGCCCGCTCGGCGATCTGGCGACCGATTTCGGTGGCGTCGCCAAAGGCCACGAGTTCGCTAGCGACGCGACGTGAACTGAAGTCAGAAATGAGCTTCTCTGCCGAGACGATGCGCGACGCGAACGTGGGGCCGAGTGCAGCGACGATCTCCGTGTGCAGTGTCTGCGAGAGTCCGTCGGCCATCCCCATCTCGGTGGAGAGATTGAGGCCGATACGTCGGGGATTGCGTTCACGTACGAAGCTGGCGAGGTCGGTGAACGCCGGGGTGGAATCGTACGCCCCGCAGGCCGCACGGTTATGGTCGGTGACGTCAATCGCGACGCGTTCGATCCGGTCGCCGCCGCGAGCACCCCCGCGGTCCGTGAAGATGAAGTAACCGGTGGTGCC
>JANLTT010000215.1:0-10628 GCA_031363115.1 Gemmatimonas sp. | reverse complement strand
CCGGGCTTTCAGTTTCTGCAGGACCGCACGCCGGGGACCGCGGGGCACACGAATCTCGATTATCTCGAGGGGATCCAGCCGGAAGATCTGATGAAGAACGCCACGATTATGGCGTCGTATGTGTATCACGCCGCGATGGCGGCGGAGCGGGTGCCACGGAAGCGGATGCCGGTGGCGGCGCGATAGGGGCTCACTCAGGTCGCCGGGCGCAGACCACCGATCGTGAGCCAGGTGCCCGAACCGTCGGCAAGCGCACGCTCGTGAATGAAGCGCGCCGCAGCGACGTCCTCCACCGCCAAGCCCAACGATTTGAAGAGCGTCCGGTCATCAGTGCTCGTCCTGCCCTGCAACGATCCGATCACGAGCGCACCCAGCTCACCGAGAATGTGCGTGTCGTCGATTGCTCCCTCGTTGCGCGGAATCAAGAAGTCCCCCGCCTCGGCGAGCGCCGATTCGCGTCGGTCCACGAAGAATCGGCTCTGCTTCACCGCCGCCGTGTCGAGTTCACGCGCACTGGGAATGGCCGCCCCCACCGCGTTCACATGCACGCCGGGTGAGAGCCACGCGCCGCGGAGCACCGGCTCGCGCGATGCCGTGGTGGTGCAGACGATCTGCGCTTCCCGCAACGCCAGCTCGGCGGACTCGCACACGTCGACTTTCAGGTCGAACCTCCGCTCCGCCCACTGCGCGAACGCGGTGCAGCGCGCCGCGCCGCGACTCCAGATGCGCACGCGAGTGATCGGTCGCACCGCGAGCATCGCCTCGAGGTGCGTCATGGCCTGGATGCCGGCGCCGAGTATCGCGAGGTCGCCCGCGTCTGGCAGGGCGAGCAGACGCGTGGCGAGACCGGAGACTGCGGCGGTGCGAATGGCCGTCACGGCACTCGCGTCGATGATGGCCAGGAGCCGGCCGTGCTGATCGTCGAAGTAGAGCACCACCCCGATGTGCGCGTCGTAGGGGGTCTCACCGTTCTCCGGGAAGACGGTGATGATCTTCGCGCCGATCGCGTGCGATCCGTCGGCCCCTGCGAGCACCGCGGGCATCACGCCGAAGAGGTTGCGTCCGCCCGGGAGCGGGATCAGTTGGCGCAGTGGCAGGAGCGCGCCACCGCGCGCGGTCGCTGCCAACGCGTCGGCCATGAGGTCGATGCACGCCGGCATAGGGAGCAATCGCTCCACGTCGTCATGCGAGACGATAAGAGTACGGGTGTCGGGCATTCTCAATTCTATCACACCGCGATGCACCCGGAGCATAGCGCCTGCCAAAGGCGACGCGTACATTTGCCGCGGGCAGCCGGACCCACCCGCGAACCGAGTGACTCACTGATGACCGCATCGCCCACAACAGGGTCCCCGCCGGGCAGTCCACTCCCGGGCCCGGGCCTTCTCGGCCTCGGACTCGTCACGAACTTCTTCGACACACTCGGCATCGGTTCGTTCGCCACCACCACGAGCGTGCTCAAGCTCGGCCGCCTGGTGGACGACGAGAAGATCCCCGGCACCCTCAACACTGGGCACCTTATCCCTGTGCTACTGCAGGCCGGGCTCTTCCTGAGCGCGATCGAGGTCGAGATGGTCACGCTCATCTCGATGATTGTTTCCGGCACCATCGGCGCCTGGTTCGGCGCCGGTGTGGTGGCCCGCTGGCCGCGACGCACCGTGCAACGCGCGATGGCGCTCGCGATGCTGTTCACCGCCGCCGTGATCACACTGCGCCAACTGGGGGTTTTCCCGCAGGGCGGCGATGCGATCGGACTCTCCGGCGCGGCACTCCTGATCGCGGTCGTGGCGAATGCGCTCATCGGCTCGCTCATCTCGCTCGGCATCGGCAACTACGCACCCTGCATGGCGGTCATCTACTCGCTGGGCCTGAGCCCGCGCGTGGCCTTCCCCATCATGGCAGGATCCGCCGCGCTGATGATGCCCGCCGCCGCGTATCGCTTCTGGAAGTCGGGGCGGTTCGATCGCCGCACCGCGCTCGGCCTCACGCTCGGCGGCATCCCCGGCGTGCTCATCGCGACTTTTCTCGTCAAGGAACTCCCTGTGAAGTATCTGCTCTGGATTGTCGCGGCCGTGCTGCTCTACACGGCGGCGATGCTGTGGACCTCCGCCAAGTCCGAACAGACGGTGTCCGCATGAAGATCACCGGCATCCGCATGTTCCAGGTCGACCTCCCACTGCACGAGGGGAGTTACAAGTGGTCTGGCGGCAACTCGGTCTCGGTGTTCGATTCGACGGTCGTCGCCGTCGACACTGATGAGGGTATCACCGGTTGGGGCGAGGTCTGCCCACTCGGTCCTGCCTACCTGCCCGCCTACGCGCGCGGTGCGCGCGCCGGCATCGTCGAACTCGCGCCGCAGTTGATTGGAGCGGACCCGCTCGCGCTCGGCCTGCTCAACGACCGTATGGACAGCGCGATGCGCGGTCATCCCTATGTGAAGTCCGCCATCGATATGGCCTGCTGGGATCTGCTCGGCAAGGCGAGCAGACTTCCCGTCGCCACGCTGATGGGCGGTCACGCCGGCGATGACATCGCGCTCTACCGCGCCATCTCGCAGGACGAGCCCGACACGATGGCCGCGCGCATCGCCCAGTATCGCAGTGAGGGCTACACCAAGTTCCAGCTCAAGGTCGGCGGCGATCCCGACACCGACATCAAGCGCATCCGCGCGGCGTCGGCCAAGCTCGTCGCAGGCGATGTGCTCGTCGCCGATGCCAACACCGGTTGGACGCAGCATGCCGCCATGCGCGTCGCCGACGCGGTGCGCGACGTCGACGTGTACATCGAGCAGCCCTGCCTGACCTACGAGCAGTGCCTCGCAGTGCGTCGGCACACGAACCGGCCGTTCGTGCTCGACGAGGTCGTCGACGGCATCGATATGGTCGTGCGCGGCGTCGCCGACCAAGCAATGGACGTCATCAACCTCAAGATCTCGAAGGTGGGCGGACTCACCAAGGCGCGGCAGATCCGTGACCTTTGCGTCTCGCTCGGCATCGCCATGACGATCGAGGACACCTGGGGCGGCGACATCATCACCGCGGCGATCGCGCACCTCGCGCATAGCACGCCGGAGCGGTTCCGTTTCTCGGCGACCGACTTCAACTCGTACGTCACCGTGGCGTTCGCCGAGGGCGCGCCGCAGCGGAAGCAGGGGCGCATGTCGGCGTCGCGCGAACCGGGGCTGGGGGTACGGCCGATTATGGACGTGCTCGGCGCGCCGCTTCAGGTGTGGGGCTGACCACGCGAGTCGTGCTGCTACATCACGACGTCGGGATGACCGTCGTACTCGAGGGGATCCAGCTGGAGGATCTCATGAAGAACGCGACGAGTGTGGCGTCGTATGTGTACCACGCGGCGATGACGGCGGAGCGGGTGCCGCGGAAGCGGAGGCCGGCGGCGGCGCGGTAAGAGCGAGGCCGACGCCCCGAGCACGGACCGCTAGCGCGTCTTGGCCTGCAGCCTCGCAATGGCCGCCTCGGCAGACCGCACCGCCGGCTGCAACTGCGCATCAGCGTTCTTCCACAACGTCACGAAGTCCGTGTAGCGCTGAATCGCGCGCGCGTTATCGCCCTTCTCCTCATAGAGCTCGCCGAGCCGCTTGTACGCGCGCGCGAGGTGCCGCGTGTGCGCCGCGGCGAGGCGGGTCGCCGTGGAGCCGAGGTAGCGCTCGTACCAGAAGATGGTGGAGTCGGCCATCCCAATGGCGTCGTAGGCGCGGGCATAGTTGACCCACGCGCACTCCGGGCAGACGGGCTGGATCCCCTTCACGAACTGCGAGAGCGCCGCGCGCCCATTGCCCTCGGCGAGCTCAACCTCGCCGCGGGCGGCCGCGATTGGCGCGGCGGTGACCTTCGTGAGTTCGGGTGGGATGGTCCGCTCCCACTGATCGGCGAGCTGGCGCGCGACGGCGGTCTCACCCAGCGCGGCGCGCGCGGCAATCACGTTGCCATAACTGCGGTCGAGCGCGGGGAGCGTGTCCCAGCGCACGGACCGGAGCCCCTCGTCGAGCACGCGCGAGGCCGCGGCGCGATCGCCGAGCAGTTCAGCGCGCCAGGTCGCCTCCTGTGCGGCACTGCTGGCGATGGCGCCAACGTTGCTGTTCTCGGCGAAGAGCACCCGCCGTCTCCGATCGACGACGCCGAGGCTGTCGATCCGGCCACTGAGCGCCAGTCCGGTCCGAAGCGTCACCAGCCCTGTGAGTTCCAACGAAGACGAATTCGCCGCGTCCAGTCTCTCTCGGGCGATTGCGAGCACCGAGTCCGGGCGCTTGAGCGCGTAGGCGAGTGAGGTTCGCAGGCCGAGACTGGCGGAGTGCTTCCGACCGACGGTGGAATCGAGGTGCGCACTCAGGCTCTCCGCCGCCGCGACGCGGCCGGAGGCCAAGAGCGCGACACCGAGATTCCCGGTCGCAATGCCCGGAGCGTTCCCCTCTTCCTTCGAGCCCTGTTCGAACATCCGGACCGCCAGATCGAACTGCCCGAGCTCATTGTAGGCGAGGCCGATGGTGTTTCTTACAAGGCCTTGGAACGACTCGTCCGCCACCTGCAGGGCGCGTTGCGACGCCTCGATTGCGCGCGCGGGATCACCCACCTCTCTCAAATAACTTGCCACGAGGTAGTCACGGGCCCAGGCCGACCGCATGCGATCCCTATAACGGTACGCGTTCGAGAGCGCCTGAAACCGCTCTCCCGCATTGATTCCAAAGTTGCCAAGGGCAGTGCTGAGACTATACCACCCTGCGGCGAACTGCGAGTCGGCACGCACCGCCATGCGGAGCTTCGCTGCCGCCGCGAGGTAGTCGCGTCCGTCGAACAAGGAACTGGCTTCGACCCAGAGGCGTGCGGCCTCGGCGGTCGTCCCGAGGAATCGGCCGGTCGGGTCCGGTCGCTTCACATTGCCGAAGGCAGAGCGCAGGGACCTCAGCGTCCGCTCCGACAGCGCCTCCACCGCCTGGGGGAGCTCTGATGCGCTATTGGCCGTGACCTGTTCGCGAAAAAGTGAGCTGTCGCCAATGGTCGCCCTGCCCTCGGTTGTCAGCAGATAGCCATCGCCGGTGCGCGCGATGGAGCGGAGCAGGTACGTGTGCATGCCGAAGTCGCGCACCACGAGCAAAATGGAATCGCGCGCCGGCGGCGTCTGCTCGATTCCCGCGTCGCGGACGAAGCCCAGCATGCGCTGGTCCCCAAAGGGACGCAGCCGCCGGTCCGTCGCGAGGAGCGCGAACTGCGCCGACGAGAGATTCTCGGCGAGCACGCTGTCGCCCGCTTCGTGCGTGACCGGCATGAAGGCAACTTGCAGTCGTGCAGAATCGGCGAGACCAACGGCCATCGCCGCGATGGCCTCCTGCCGCTTTGTCCAGAAGATCCCACCCGCGGCGGCGCCAATCGCAACGACCGCGAGCACACCCACGAGCAGCAGCGGTCGGCGGCGGCCACGCGCCGGCGCCACGCTCGCCGTCGGTGTGCGGCTCGCGGTGAGCCCGCTCGCGAGTGCATCGAGCTGATGCAGCACCGCCGCCGCATTCGCAGGACGCTCCTCCGGCGCCTTGGCCAAGCACTGCATCACGAGCTCGGCGAGCTCCGGTGCCACGTCCGCCCGCAGCGACGTGATTGGCGCGGGGGGCGTCGCCATGTGCGCCGCCATCAGCGCACTCGGCGTGCGCGCCTCGAACGGACCGCGGCCGGCGAGCATCTCGTACATCACGAGTCCGGCGGCGTAGAGGTCGGTGCGCCCGTCGATGTTCGTATCGCCAGCCGCCTGCTCGGGCGCCATGTACGCTGGCGTGCCGATCGCGAGCCCTACCTGCGTCGCGGCCGCCAGCCCTGACGACGTCGCCGCCGAGACGGCCTTCGCCACGCCGAAGTCCATTGCCACCGCGTGACGCCCCGACATCATGATGTTGTCGGGCTTGATGTCGCGATGCACGACCGAGCGTCCGTGCGCGTACTCCAGCGCCTCGAGCAGGTCGCGCCAGGCGCGAATCGCCTCGTCCATCGGCAGCGGTCCCACGCGGGCGATCTTCTCGCGGAGCGATTCGCCATCGACGAACGGCATCACGTACCAAAGCAGATCGGGGCTCGAGCCCGCCGAGAGCAGCGGTACGATTGCCGGATGTTGTAGCTGCGCCGCGAGCTGGATCTCGCGGCGGAAGCGGTCGGCGTTCACGGTGGCCGCCATCTCCGGCGGGAGCACCTTGATCACGACGCGTCGGCCGAGCGCGACCTCTTCCGCGAGGAAGACGCGGCTCATGCCGCCACCACCGAGCTCGCGCTCGATGCGGTAGCCGGAGCCGACCGCCTGCTTGATCATGGTGCTGAGATCGCTCACGCCGCGGTGGTCCGTGTCAGAGATGGGGAGAAGGTACCGCTTGGGTGGGGGAGTCGCTACCAAGCCCGAGTGCGGTGGTCCCGAGGGCCGCCGTCGTCTGACCACGGTAGATTCAGCCCATGCCCACCGCCGTCCTCATCATCGACGTCCAGCAGGAACTCTGCGAAGGCCCCGATACCCCATGGGAAATCGACCGGGTCATCGCGAACCTCAACGCCGTCACCGCCCGCGCCCGCGCGGCCGGCGCGCCCGTCATCTTCATCCAGCATGAGGGCACGGGGGGCTACCTCACCTACGGGACGCCGGGATGGGCGCTCGAGCGGCGCCTTCATGTGGAGCCCAGTGATCTCAAGTTGCGAAAGACAGCAACAGACTCATTTCATCGCACCGAGCTCGAAGCGCTGCTCACGCAGCATGGCGTGAAGGATCTGGTGATTGGCGGCATCCACACCGAGTTCTGCGTGGATACCACCACGCGGCGCGCCCTCGCGCTCGGCTATCCGGTGGTGCTGATTGCCGACGGGCATTCGTCGGTGGGCCACGCGGATCTCTCGGCGGAGCTGGTGGTGAAGCACCACAATTACACGCTGAGCAACATCACGAGCTTTGGGCCGCGGGTGCGGACGGTACGGGCGGCGGAGGTTTACTTCTCCGCGCCGCCGACTGCCCGGATGTAATCGACTTCGAGCCAGAACGCCCCGTCCTGCTTGTCGGCCATGTACAGCCCGATGCTCTGAACGCGCGCGAGATCAATCGGTGGTGCACTCACCTCGCGCCCAAAGATCGTGCTCCGCAGCGCAGTGTACGGCACGCGCACCACTGTCCACTCGCCTGACGTCTCAAAGCTCGCGCGGCGCGACACATTGCGCCCGAACGCGCGCGCTCCATCGCCCAGCTCCACTTGGAAACGCCGCCCACTGCCGCGCACGCGGAGTTCAAGCGCATGAGTGCCGGTGAGGTTCGCCTGACGTTGCGCCCGCACGAGGGTGAAGCCACCCCCCTGCGTCACGAGCGTGCCGGTGAAGCGCAGGGCGCCGTCTTTCACTTCGACGAAGCCCGCTGAGCGCCCGCCCATCACGCCGTCGTTGACCACCGTCCAGTTGGCTTGGTCGGGTTGGTCAAACGTGAAGAGGGTGATAGGCATCGGCGGGGCGGGTGAAGGTGGAGGATGATGAAGGCTACCGCCGCGCGCCGTCGCCGTGGCCGCCATCACGGCCGTGACCAATTAACGGCCCAAGCGGACGTCAGTGCCGAGTGGTACGTTTGGACCACTTATGAAGCCTAGCGAGCTCCGAAAGTGGATTCTGTTCGGTGGCCTCTCCGTCGTGCTGACGCTCGCGTCAGTCGCGGCGCTGCTCGGCCCCGGCGTTCGGTACGGCCTCGATCGCGCCATTGACGCGCTGCCGCCGGGCGCGGAGGAGCGACTGGGATTCCCCGCGCTCGATTCCACCATCGCGGCGTCGGCACTGCACACGCCGGAGCTCGATGCGGCGCTGGTTCGCGCGGCGGCAATCCTTAACGCGACGCAGCCCGGCCGACCGGTGCGCCTCTACGTGCTCCGCGACAGCGCGGTGAATGCCTTCGCCACCCCGGCCGGCGGCATCTTCGTGCATACGGCGCTGATCGCGCTCCTCGATGACGAGAGCGAACTCTTCGCCGTGCTCGGGCACGAGCTCGGGCACGTGCGTCGCCGTCATGGTCTCAAGAGCGTCGCGCGCGCGGCGGGAGTCGCCGTGGGTCTGTCGGTGTTGCTTGGCGATGGGAGCGCGCTCGTCGGACTCGGCGCACAGGTGTCCGCGGAGTTGCTGCAACGTGGATACGGACGCCGCGCCGAGGAGGAGGCGGACGCCGATGCCATCACGACACTCGATGCACTCGGACAGCCGCGTGAGGCGATGCTGCGCGTGCTCTCTGATCTTGAGGCGCAGCGCAGTGACGAGTCGCCGGAGTTCCTCTCCACGCATCCGTCGCCCGACACACGTCGTCGCAAGCTCCAAACACTCATGACTGAATTAGGCGAGGCGCCCAAGCCCGCCACCGCAGCTCGGCTCACTGCCACGCAGTGGGCCGCAATCCGCGGCGCGAACCGCGCGCCGTCTCCCGCCACCCACTGAGGTCATCCCGATGGGGTACAAGGTCGTCGAAGTCTCCGAAAGCGGCATCAGCGTCATCTTCCTTGGCGCCTCGTCAGTTCCGCTGCAGAAGGTCGAGATGGAATTGAATCGCATGGAGAGCCAGGGATGGAAGCTCGCCTTCCAGGTGCTCGAGAAGAAGCGCTTTCTTCTCTTCTGGAGCGTGGACCGCATCCTCATGACCTTCCATCGCGAGGCCGTCGTCCGTGGCTGATCTCTTGGCCGCTGAAGAGGAAGCCATCCGAGACGCCGTGGATGCATTGCCGGCGGACGTGAAGGTGACCTACTACGAGATGGCGAACGAGGAGCTCAAGGATCCCGACTTGTACGCCACGCTCGCCTACGCGTTCTTCAGCGGCCTGCATCATTTCTATCTGGGCCGCTGGGGACGCGGGTTAGTTGACCTCGGGCTCAACGTTGTGGGGATCGGGTTGATTATCGTCGGCGCGATGCAGGACAGCCTGCCGCCGACGGTGATTGGCGTGCTCCTCGTACTCGGCGTGGCGATTGTCGAGCTCAAGGATCTCTTTCAGAGTCAGAAGATTGTGCGGCAGTACAACTTGGAGCGGCAACTCGAGTTGCTGAAGGCGTTGCGGGGGCGGTTGAAAGGACCGTAGTTGAGTGGAGGTTCTCAGGCGGATTTGCCGAGTCACGCGGGTGATGCGGCCCTATCTTGATTCAGTCGCCCTGCTCCAATCCATTGTCACCGAGATGTGCATGTTGCGCCTGATGAGATGTCTGCTCCTCGCATCACTCGCGGGCTCGACCGCGCTCGCTCAGACGGCGCCCGCGGATGCTCGCCCGGCGCGACTGCGCGAGTACTTGGCCGCCGCTGCGTCACTGGGGCAGCTCAACGGTAGCGTGCTCATCGCCGAACGCGGCCGCGTGCTGATTGACACCGCCTACGGCTTCGCGAACATGGAGCTCGGCGTCGCCAACACACCGGAGACGCGCTTTCGCGTTGCGTCGGTCACGAAGCAGTTCACGGCGATGGCGATTGTGATGCTCGCCGAGGACGGAAAGCTCGCCCTCAGCGACCCGATCGCGAAGTGGATAGACAGCGTGCCTCCGACCTGGCGTGCCATCACCATTCACCAGTTACTTCGACACACCTCCGGCATCTCCGACTATGAGGAGTGGTTCGAAGGCTACGCCACGCAAGCGTACTCGGACTACATGTCGCAGGCCCATGCGCCGGCGCGCATCGTACGTGATGCGATGCAACGGCCGCTCGATCACGAGCCCGGCACGACGTTCCGCTACAGCAACACGGCGTACATCATGCTCGGCTACATCATCGAGCGCGCGAGTGGGATGCCGTATGATGAGTTTCTGCGGCGGCGCATTCACGAACCGCTCGGCATGACCCACAGCGATCAGGACCGCTCCGAGCAGCTCGTGGCCAACCGCGCGCAAGGCTATCGCTTTCGTCCGGGTGCGTTTCCGACGGCCTTCTTCAACGGCCTGCGCCGCGCGGATCATTACAATGCGTTCTATCAGCTGATGGAGCCGCCGCAGGGGGATGCGGGGCTCATCACGACTGCGCGTGATCTCTACAAGTGGGATCAAGCGATTTATGGCGAGCAACTGGTGCGGCGAGTCATGGTCGACTCGATCTTCGCCGAGGGGATCGGGGGGTACGGTTACGGTTGGTTTGTCGCGACCGGCGTGAATGGCCGCACGCATGAGCACAGCGGCGGCCTGCCGGGGTTCTCCGCGTATATCATGCGAATACCAGAGACGCGGCGCACGGTGATTGTGCTCAACAACATTGAGCGGTCGGGATCAATTGAAGAGGACCTCGCGGCGATTTTGCGAGGCGCGCGGGTTGCGGTGCCGCGCGCACGGCGCATCGTGGCGAACACTGCGGCGCGAGACTCCTCGCGCATTGGGACGTATCGCAATGCGGCGGGGGACTCGGTGATGGTGTTCATCCAGAATGGGCGATTCGGCGTGCAGCAGCCTGGGCGCTACCGCGTTGTGCTGCTCTCGGAGGGGGCGGACCAGTACTTCGCGCCGCAAACACGCGGTGAAGTGCAGTTCACGGAGCGTGACGGGCGCACGACCATCACGGTGCGGGATGCATTGGGGAACGAGGTCATCACGGCGGAGCGTCGCGCGGCGGTCCCGACACCTCCCAAACGTTCGACCGCGCCGCCGCGTAGGTAG
>JANLTT010000189.1:0-4946 GCA_031363115.1 Gemmatimonas sp. | reverse complement strand
GCGATGGCAAAGGCGAACAGCGGACCACGGAGGCACGGAGACACGGAGAAGGGCGGCATCGAGGGCAGCGACTGAGTTGCAGGGTGACTTGGAAGGGCGAGTGAGCGGGGATTTCTGCGATCGAGTCTTTCTTCAGAGCGTAGTACCGGAGTCATTCTACCGAGTCTTTTCAGAGTCTTGCAGTTCGCCGAGCAACTTGATGTAGCTCTCGTGCCTGCCGCGATTGAGTGTGCCGGCGCTCAGCGCAGCGCGAACGGCACAGCCGGGTTCGATATCGTGCGTGCAGTCTTGGAACTTGCACTCCCCGAGATACGGCCGGAACTCGGGAAAACACTGGTCGAGCGCACCTGACGGCAGTCCCCACATGCCGACTTCGCGGAGCCCGGGGGTGTCCACCAAGTAGCCGTCGTCACCATCGGGGAGTGGAATGAGCTTGGCGCCGACGGTCGTGTGCCGACCCTTGTTCACCGACTCCGAGATCTCGCCAATCCGCAGCGCGATGCCCGGGTGCAGCATGTTGAGGAGCGACGACTTCCCCACCCCGGACGGTCCCGTGACGGCGGTAATCTTACCGTGCAACACCATGCGGAGTTCCTCGAGGCCATCGCCTCGCTTCACGCTGGTGCGGTGCACGGGATAGCCAGCCATCTCGTAGGGTTTCGCGAGCGCATCCACCGCACCAGGGTCCGACTCCAACTCGACCTTGTTGATCACCAACTGCGGCGCGAGCTCGTTCGACTCGCACACGACCAAGAAGCGATCGATCATCCGCAGATGCGGCTCGGGCTTGGCAATCGAGAAGACCACGAGCACCTGATCAATATTCGCGGCGAGCACGCGTTCGCCGTAGCGCCCACCCGGCTCGCGGCGCGCGAGCACGTTACCGCGCGGCCCAATCGCCGTGATGCGCCACCCTTGGCCGCTCTCTTCGGGCTCAACTGTGACGTGGTCGCCCACGGCGAGCTTGATCTTGGTGCGCTCTTCCTGCTTGAGTCGCCCAGCCAACGCCGCGTTGACCTGCGTGCCATCGGTCGCGCGCACAAGCCATACTCCACCCGTTCCCTCAACGACAATGCCCTGATGCCCGCTCATTCGTCATCCTCGGCGTCTGGCCACACAGCGGACGCGCCGCCGAGCGCGAGTTCGACGCTCAGCAGTTCCTGCGCGCGCACGAGCGGCCATGCGCCGAGTTGCGCGAGCGCCGCGTCACGCGTGCGTGCGCACTCGAGGAAATCGGTCTCGATGTGGCCCTCAACGCCTTCCTCGCCAACGCGACGCCAGCGAAGGAAGAGCAGATACGCGCCGTAGTCGCCACGCGAGTCGTCCAGTAGCGCATCGGAAAGCACGGCGATGCTGTACGAGTAGCCATCCGGGCCATCGAAGGCCGCGGGGCGACCGTGCACGGCCTCGTAACCTCCGACGGTCGTCTCATCCCCCTTCGAATGGTCCGCTGGGAGAAAACGACTCATCGGCTACCCATGAAATCCATCAGCGACCGCGCAGCATTTCCTTCACCACGTTCCCCGTGATGAAGGCGACATTGGCCGGACGCTCGGCGAGCCGACGCATCAGGTACGGATACCACTGCGTGCCGAACGGGACATACACACGCATGCGCCAGTTCTCCTTCACGAGCCTCTCCTGCAGGTCGCGGCGCACGCCGTAGAGCATCTGGAACTCGAAGCGATCGGCGGCAATTCCCTTCTCCTTCGCGAAGCGCGTGGCTTCGTTGATGATCACTTCGTCGTGCGTGGCGAGCCCCGGATAGCGACCGCGCTCCATGAGGCGCTGCATCGCGCTGACGTAGTTGGCATCCACGTCCTTCTTGTCCGGGAAGGCCACCGTGGCGGGCTCAAGGTACGCGCCCTTGCAGATGCGCACGCGGCACTGCTGCTGGATGGACCACTCGGTGTCGTCAATCGTGCGGCGAAGCGCACTCTGCAGGACGATGCCGACATTGTCCGGGAACTCGGTGTAGAGCCGCTGCGCGAAGAAGTCGATCGTGCGCTGCGTGTACTCGCTCGACTCCATGTCGAGTCGTACGAAGCTGCCGTACTGCTTGGCGCGCGTCAGGATGGCGCGGATGATCTCTTCGCAGAGCGCATCGTTGATGTCTTGGCCGAGCGCCGTGAGCTTCACCGAGACATTGGCATTGAGTTTTCGGCGATGGATTTCATCGAGCAGCTCGAGATACTGGCGTCCCGTCTCGCGCGCTTCAGCCTCGTTGGTGACGGCCTCACCAAGGAGGTCGAGGGAGGCGCTGATCCCCTTCTTGTTCAGCTCAACGACCGCATCGCACGCCGAGGCGATCGTCTCGCCGGCGACGAACCGCGAGGCAAACTTCTTCGCGAGCCCGTTGTGGCGCACGAAGTTGAAGATCTGCTTTTGGTGCGAGAGGTAGAGCAGTGACTTCCGAAGCATTGCGGGGATATCGGGAGAGACGGCGCTTAGCGCGCCGAGGTGTTGGCAGGGAGACGGACAGGCGCGAGGAGACGACGCACGGGGTGCGTACGTCCTACAGCGAGTCCGGTGTCGAGGAAGTTCCAGGTGGTGAGCCCATCATCGCTCTCGGGCTCCAAGAGGATCGCCGCGAGGAGCACGAGCGGCTGATCGGCCGGCACAATGAGCGTGCCGGCGGGAAGGCTGAGTGTTTCGGTGATCCACTGTCCCTCGAGCCGCACTTCCTGATGCCCCTGGAAGGGACGCAGAGCGCGCACGACGGAGTCGGGGACGAAGCGTTCGCCGCGCACGCGACTGGCATTGGGGAGTGCAACGACGCGAATGCCATGTTGACGCAGGCGATCGGCAGCCTCAGGGTAGCCGGGATCAAGCGCCCAGCCGTTCGGGATGGCGCGGGTCCGCGTCGACTCGAAGCGGTCATAGACCGGCATCGAGACCGCGGTGAAGACATTCGAGCGACGGAAGCCACGACGGAGTCCGGGCTCGTAGCGGATTGAATCGCCGGTCGCGATGAGCGCCTCGACGAGCACGGGCGCGGTGAACGGCGCGGTCGTCATTCGCGCGCGAATCGGTACCGGAGTGCCAACACGCGGCGCGGCAAAGGCGCGTGTGCGCGCGAGTACCGTCGAGCGATGCTCCGCCACCGCGCTCAGCAGTTCCTGCACATAGTGCCGCGTTGCGATCACACGCCGCTCAAGCGGGTCGTGCGAATACGCTTCGCTCAGCACGCTGATCCGATTGCGGAGCCCGTAGTAGTTGGTGCCGAAGCGCGGCACATGTTCGTAGGTCTCCCACGCGGCCTTCTGCGTGGAGGTGAGATCATCGCGGCCACGGAAGTTGCCGTAGTCGAAGGTCTCCATCCGGTGGCGACTACGCATCCGTTCACGCAGGAGCGGAAGCAGCGTGTCGCGCGTCCACGCACCCGCGGGGGCGAGCGCGGGATCCATCGCCGCGGGATGCAACGAGGGCGAGTAGGTCAGCGCGTACCCGTGATACGAGCCGTTCGTCGTGTGCATGTCCACAAAGACATCGGGATCCCACTTCGCAAACATCTGCAGCGACGCGCGCGTCTCCGGCGCCTCGACCTTGATGTAATCGCGATTGAGATCGAGGCTCTGTCCATTCGGACGATTCCCCACGCTCCGCGGCCCATTCTGCGCGCCGCGCAGCCGCTCCTGCGCACCGAACGCATCGTTGCCGTCGGCGTTGTAGATCGGCACGGCAATCAGCACGATGGAATCGAGGATATTTTCACGCGGATCCTTGAGCAGATCCCGCAACAGTGCCTGCATCGCTTCCTTTCCTTCGATCTCGCCACCATGAATGTTGCCCTGCACATACACGATCGGCTTCCCTGAGGCTCGCGCCGCTTCTGGCGTGCTTACGAGCGGCCGAGAGAGCACGAGGTACGGCACCGCGCGACTCTGATGCGAGACACCGATGGTGCCGCGCGCGAACTTGCCGGGGTAGGCGAGCTCAAGCGAGTCGAGGAAGCTTATGACATCGGCATGAGTCGAAGTCTCAGCGTAGCCTGTGCGCTCAGCACGAGTGGACTGAGCGGCAACTTCGATGGAGGTTGAAGGATGGAGGATGAAAGACACAACCACCAAACAAAACCTCCATCCTCCTACCTTCATCGCCCGGATCATACTGGCTTCCCAGTGAGCGGATAGAAACTGCGACCACTCCGCGCCATTTCGACGAGCAAAGAACAGGGCCCAAACCGCCCCGGCTGCTTCGCATCCAGCGCCTCAAGCTGCTTCACCACCTCGGCAACGCCCACGCTGTCCATATGCCGGAACGGTCCACCGCGAAACGGTGGGAACCCAATCCCAAACACCGCGCCAATATCACCATCGCGCGCCGACTTGATGATCCCCTCCTCCAAGCACCGCGCCGCCTCGCTCACCATCGCCAACGACAACCGCCGCTGAATCTCTTCCTTCGCCAGCGTCGTCCGCTTCGTCCCGCCGGGATACAGCTGGTAGACCGACTCGTCCACCTCGCCGCGCTTCCCCTTCTCGTCGTATGTGTAGAAGCCCTGCTTCCCCTTTCGGCCCAGTCGCCCCGCACCCAGCACCTTCTGCAGCGCGGTGCTCGGCGTCATGCGTGAGCCAAAAGCCTCGGCCATGATCCCGCCCGACTTGCCGGCGATGTCGAGCCCGACTTCGTCAATGAGATTGATCGGCCCCACGGGGAATCCGAACTGCCCCATCGCCTTGTCAATTACGTCAATCGCCAGGCCTTCATCGAGCAGCAGCCCCGCCTCGTTGACATAGGGCGCGAGAATGCGATTCACATAGAAGCCGGGCGCATCGTTCACGATGATCACCGTCTTCCCGATGCGACGCCCGAACTCCACGACCGTCGCCGTCACCTCAGGTGCGGTCTTCGGGGTCACGATCACCTCGAGCAGCGGCATCTTGTGCACGGGGGAGAAGAAGTGCATCCCGATCACCTGCTCAGGACGCTTACTCCCCGCCGCA
>JANLTT010000177.1:0-10021 GCA_031363115.1 Gemmatimonas sp. | reverse complement strand
ATCTGCGATCAGGCCGGCGAGTGCGAGCTGCAGGACTACACCTTCCAGGAAGGACGCGCCGACTCGCGCTACCACGAGCCGAAGCGGTTCAACCCGGTCGAGGATTTCGGTGGCGACGTCCTGTACGTCACCAACCGCTGCATTCTCTGCACACGCTGCGTCCGCTTCATGGATGACGTCCATCATGCGCCGGTGCTGAACGTCTCGGAGCGCGGTGATCGTGCCGTGATCGGCAAGGCGCCCGACGCGGACCTCACGCAGCCGTGGGCGGCCAACGTGATTGACCTCTGCCCGGTTGGCGCGCTCGTCTCCAAGGACTTCCTGAACAAGGCGCGTGCGTGGGAGCTTGATCGCACGGCCTCCGTCTGCACCGGCTGTTCGCAGGGCTGCAACACGATCATCGAGACACGCGACAACGTCATCGTGCGGCAGAAGCCGCGCTCGAATGACGCGGTGAACCATTTCTATCTCTGCGACGAAGGCCGCTTCGACTACCGCTGGATGAATCGGCCCGACCGCGCCGAGGCACCGAAGATCAGGGTGTCCGACGTGCTGACGTTCGTGGACTGGGAGATTGCCTATGGTGAAGCCGCCAAAGCCCTGAAGGGCAAGCGTGCCTATGTCGTGGCGTCGCCGGCGCTGTCCAACGAGGCGCTCTACCTGCTCAAGCAGATCTATATCAAGTCGGGCGGTGAAGGGGCCTTCCGTTGCGAGACCGGCCCTGAAGCGCCGCTCCCGGGCGTGCCTGACCTCTCACTCCGCGGCGATCGCGCCCCGAACGTGCAGGGCGCGGAACTGCTCGGCTACACTCGCCGCGACGCCGACGTGCTCGCTGGCTTGCGCGACGGGGACGTGCTGATTCTCGCGGACGACGAACTCGAAGGGCTCGACACAAGCGCCGCGAAGAAGGCATCGGCGATTATTGTCATCGGTACCGTGCTACCGCTTAACATTGCGACGCCGACGGTGATGCTGCCCATAGCCAACGTTGCGGAAGAAGAAGGCACCTTCACCAACCTGCGTGGGCGCGTGCAGCGCTTCCTGCAGGCGAAGGCCGCGCCGGGCCTGGCTCGGCCAAGCTGGTTCGCCCTCGCCGATCTCAATGCGGCGCTGGGCCTTCAGGCTGAGCATTTCCTCCCCAGTGCGGTTTTTGCGGCGATGGCGGCGTCCGAGCCGGCCTTTGCCGGGTTGAGCTACGAGTCGCTCGGTTTGTACGGCGCGCCCGTCGCCACGGCACCGGCGGGGGCCAACTGATGCTCGATCAATCGCAGCTTGATCTCCCGTTCTTGCCATTCCTCCTCGCGACCATCATCAAGATGATTGCGATGTTCTCGCTGTACATGGTCAGCGTGGCGTACACGACCTTCGCTGAGCGGAAGATCTCGGCATGGATTCAGGACCGTCATGGCCCGAACCGTGTCGGACCGATGGGGCTCTTCCAGGTGCTGGCGGACGGCGTGAAGAACTTCACGAAGGAAGAATCCATGCCTGGCGGCGTGAACAAGCCGCTGTTCGTCATCGCGCCGGCGCTGGCCTTCATTCCGGCACTGATGGCGTGGGCGGTGATTCCCTTCGCCGCACCGATGCCGACGCCATGGGGCCGCGTGGACATGGTGGTCGCGGACATGCCGATCGGCTTCCTCTTCACGCTCGCCATCACCTCGCTCGGCGTCTACGGCATTGTGCTCGCGGGCTGGGCCTCGAACAATAAGTACGCGTTGCTGGGTGGCCTTCGCGCCTCGGCCCAAATGGTCAGCTACGAAATCTCCATGGGCATGGCGACGGTCTGCGTGCTCCTCATGGCGGGCAACGTCTCCCTCACGAAGATCATCGACCAGCAGGTCTTCATGGGCTGGAACGTCCTCCTGCTCTCGGTCGCGAGCTTCATCTTCCTCGTGGCGGCCTTCGCCGAAACGAATCGCGTACCGTTCGATCTCCCGGAAGCGGAGTCGGAACTCATTGCCGGCTATCACAGCGAGTACAGCGCAATGAAGTTCTCGATGTTTCCGATCTCGGAGTACGCCAACATGATCACGGCGAGCGGCATGTTCGTGACCCTGTTCTTCGGCGGCTGGGACATCCCGTTCACCTCGTGGGACAACTACGGGGCGTTCACCTTCGCGAAGTTCATTGCCACCTTCGCCATGTTCGTCGCGAAGGTGATCTTCTTCGTCTTTTTCTACATCTGGATTCGCTGGACGCTGCCGCGCTTCCGCTATGACCAGCTCATGTCGCTCGGCTGGAAGATCATGCTGCCGACCGCGCTGGCCTATGTGGTGATTGTCGCCTCCGCGATTCTCGGGCTCGACATGGCCGGCGTCGTGCGCGGGAGCACGCTGTACATGCTCGCCATGCTTGGCATCAATGTCGTGCTGTTCGTGATTCTCTTCCTGATCCTCGATCGCGGCCGCCTGGTCTCGCCAGCGTCCTCGCGATTGGATCGTGCCCGACTGCAGCATCTGCGTGCGCAGGCCCCTGGCCGCGCCACGCTGAATCCCAAGGAGATCCGCTGAGATGGCGATCAACGTGAAGGTCATGAACCGACCGATCAACGAGGTGAGCTATGTGCGCGCCACGTTGAGCGGGCTGGCCCTGACGCTCAAGCACATGGTGGACCCGCACAAGGTCACGCTGCAGTATCCCGAGGAGAAGTGGGATATCTCGCCACGGTGGCGCGGGACGCACCGCATGCTCACCACTGAGGACGGCACGGCGAAGTGCGTGGCCTGCGGCCTCTGCCCGACGGTCTGCCCGGCAAACTGCATCAAGCTGGTGCCGGGCGAGGACGAGGCGGGAAATCGCTATCCGCTCGTCTTCGAGATCGACGAGTTCCGCTGCATCTTCTGCGGCTACTGCCAGGAAGTCTGCCCGGAAGAGGCCATCCACATGGGCCGACATTACGAGAACGCCGAGTTCAATCGCGCGCGCTTCGTCTACGACCTCGAGCGCCTGACCGCGCAGACGCATCCGGTCAGCGAGCTCTGGGACCCCGCCGACCCGCGGGGGGAGTAAGGCATGGGCAACGAGTTCTTTCCGCTGTTCTACGGATTTCACTTCTACCTGTTTGGGCTTCTTGCCCTGGCTTCCGCGATTCTGTTCGTGACGCGGAAGAGCCCGGTGGCGGCGGCGCTCTGGCTGGTAAACGTGATGTTCTGCTTGGCGGCCATCTATATCATGCTCGACGCGCAGTTTATCGGTGCCATTCAGGTGCTGGTGTACGCCGGCGCGATCATGGTCGTGTTCCTCTTCGTCGTCATGCTCCTCAACCTGGGGCAGCCGAGCGACATCTCCGACATCCGCGGCAACGCGGGGCGATTGGCAGCGGGTGCCGTTGGCATCGCGATGCTTGCGGAAGTGATGGTGCTCGCGCGCTCGAAGTTCCCGGCACAGCTCACGCTGCCGATTCCGCCCAGCGAGATCTCGTCGCAGGGCGCCGGCGGCGTGATCGGTCCGCTCGCGGCGCCGCTCTTTCGTGAGTACCTGCTCGCGTTCGAGTTGACCTCGATGCTGTTGCTCGCCGCGATCGTTGGTGCGGTGGTCATTGGCCGCAAGAGGACCTGACCCATGCTCGCGGAATCCCTGGCCCTCTCGGCCGCGCTCTTCACGATTGGCGTCATCGGCGTGCTCACCCGCCGCAATGCCATCATCATGTTCATGTGCGTGGAGCTCATGCTCAACGCCGTCAATCTCTCGTTCGTCGCGCTGAGCACTTTGTACGGCGCGGCGGGGCAGGTCTTCGTGATCTTCGTGATGACCGTTGCGGCGGCGGAAGCCGCGGTCGGGCTCGCGATCATCATCGCGATCTTCCGTCACCGGCAGTCGGTGAATCTTGAGGACATCAACCTGCTGAAGGGCTGATGATCACCTCCCAGACCGAACTTCCCGTGACGGGACATCCGCTGGCTGACACCGTGGCGCGCTTCGCGTGGTTGCTGCCGGTGCTGCCGCTGTTGGGCTTCCTCATCAACGGCGTTCTCTCGCTTCGCGCGGCCGCGCAGACGGGTCCGGCGGATCCCAGCGCCGCGTCCCATCACAGCGACGGGCATGATGCGCATGGTCACGATGATCATCACCCGGCCCGCCATCCGGCGGCGGCACTGGTCTCGCTGATTGGGCCGGCCGTCCTCCTCCTCTCGTTCGGCCTCGCCGTCGCGATCTTTTTCGCGATGAAGGCGGCCCATATCGAGGAGGCCTACGTCCTCACGCTCTTCCAGTGGATGCCCACAGGCAAGCTCTCGGTGGATGTCGCGCTGCAACTGGACCAGCTCTCGATGGTGATGACGCTTATCATCACCGGCATCGGCTCGCTGATCCATATCTTCTCCGTCGGCTACATGCAGGACGATCCCGGGTACCCGCGCTACTTCGCGTACCTGAATCTCTTCATCTTCTTCATGCTCATGCTGGTCCTCGGCTCCTCCTACCCGCTGATGTTCGTGGGGTGGGAAGGCGTGGGCCTCTGCTCGTATCTGCTGATCGGCTTCTGGTACTCCGAGAAGGCCAACGCCGACGCCGGCAAGAAGGCGTTCATCGTGAACCGCATCGGCGACTTCGGCTTCTTGGTTGCGATGTTCCTGATGTTCGCGAACTTCGGGACCCTGACCTACGCGGGCGTGGAAGGCGCCGCCTCACAGCTGCAGGTTGGCGCACTGGTCGCCACGGCCATCGCGCTCTTCCTTTTCCTTGGAGCCGCGGGCAAGTCGGCGCAGATCCCGCTCTACGTCTGGCTACCGGACGCGATGGCCGGCCCGACGCCGGTCTCGGCACTCATCCATGCCGCGACGAGGGTCACGGCCGGCGTGTATCTCGTGGCTCGCAGTGCCACGCTCTGTGCGATGGCGCCGACGGCGCAGCTCACGGTGGCGCTGATCGGTGCCCTGACCGCGGTCTTCGCGGCGACGATCGGTCTCAAGCAGTGGGACATCAAGAAGGTGCTCGCGTACTCCACCGTTTCCCAGCTCGGCTACATGTTCGTGGGCGTTGGCGTGGGCGCGTACACTGCGGGTGTCTTCCACCTGATGACGCATGCCTTCTTCAAGGCACTCCTCTTCCTCGGGTCTGGCTCGGTGATCTACGCCATGCACAAGGCGTATCACGCGACGCACAATCACGAGGACGCGCAGGACATGCGGAACATGGGCGGCCTCAGGGCGCACATGCCCGTGACCTTCTACTTAATGTGGATTGCGACGCTCGCCATCGCGGGCATCCCGATTTTCTCCGGCTTCTTCTCCAAGGACGAGATCCTCGCCTCGGTCTTCGCGCGCGCACATGGTTCGACGCTCGCAGATGCCAGCCTGCTCGGCATTCCGGGAAGCACGTTGCTGTACATCATCTACGCGCTCGGCCTCGCCGCCGCGATGATGACCGCGATCTACATGACGCGCATGATGCTCTACACCTTCCATGGTCCCAACCGGACAGGCGAGGCCGAGCGTGCGCTTCTGACCGAAGCGCCGTGGATCATGACCGGCCCGCTGGTCGTGCTCGGCGTGCTGTCGTTGGTCGGCGGCTGGTTCAACCTGCCGCTCATCACCGGCGGCGCAATCGGCCCGGTGGAAGTGCTGCATCATTGGCTCGAGCCCGTGGTGGGACGCGGCGCGCTGATCGTCACGCATGGTGAGCCGGCGCATCTCTCGCACACGACCGAGTACGTCCTGATTGGCATCGCCGTCGCGATCGCGGTGGCAGGTATCGCCTTCGCCTTCGCGCGGCTCAAGCCCGAGGCCCTCGTGCCCGCCAAGGATGCGCCGGCGGAGCAGGGCTTTGCCAAGGTGCTGTACGACAAGTGGTATGTGGATGAGGCCTACGCGAAGGTGGTGGTGAAGCCGACGCTCGGGATCTCGCGCATCGTCCTCTGGAAGGGCGTGGACGCCGGGATCATCGATGGGCTGTTCGTGAACGGCAGTGCGCTCGTCGCGCGCGGCTTCGGCTGGATGGGCTCACAGCTGCAGTCGGGACGCGTCGGTACCTACGCCTGGGTGCTCGTGCTCGGGGCGTTGATGGTGCTCAGCGCTTTCTCCTTCCTGTGATCCGACCGTGACCGCGTTCCTCGATTCGATCGGCTACAACGGCTGGATCCTCCCGGTCCTTCTTGGCCTCCCGCTCCTTGGCGCCGGCGTGCTCTTCGCACGTGCCGGCTCCACCGCCAGCGCCGACGTCAAAATGGCCGGAGATCGCCAGTTGGCCTTCTGGTTCTTCGTCGCCGAAGCCGCGCTCTCGCTCGGGCTCTGGTGGTCGGTGGATGTCTCCAGCCCTGACTGGCAGGCCGCCGTACAGCTCCCGTGGATTCCCGCTTGGGGTGTCACCTTCCACGTTGGCCTCGACGGCATCGCGTTGATGCTGGTGTTGCTGACGACTTTGCTGATGCCGCTGGCCGTGCTCGGCGGGTGGACGTCCATCCGCGAAAAGACTGCCAGCTACTACGGCCTCCTGTTGATTCTCACTACGGGCATGCTCGGCGTCTTCATGGCGCTCGACCTCGTGCTCTTCTACGTGATGTGGGAAGTGATGCTCGTGCCGATGTACCTCATTATCGGCATCTGGGGCGGTCAGCGTCGCCTCTACGCGAGCCTCAAGTTCTTCCTCTACACCATGATCGGCTCGCTGCTGATGCTCGTGGCGGTCATCTGGCTCGGAATCGCCGCCCAACAGGGCGGGGTGCCGAATTTCAGCTACGACGCACTGCTCGAGCTCTCGCGCACTGGCGGCTTCAACGGCTCGCTCTGGCTCTTCGGCGCCTTCGCGATCGCCTTTGCCGTCAAGGTGCCGATGTTCCCGTTCCATACCTGGCTGCCGGATGCGCACGTCGAGGCCCCCACGGCGGGCTCGGTGATCCTGGCGGCGATCATGCTCAAGATGGGCACCTTCGGCTTCGTTCGGTTTGCCTTGCCGCTCTTCCCGGTGGCCGCGATGCATCCGACCGTCCGCACGATCATGCTCGTGCTCGCGGTGACGGGCATTGTGTACGGCGCGCTCGTCGCGCTGGTGCAGCCGGACTTCAAGAAGCTCGTGGCCTACTCGTCGGTGTCCCACCTCGGCTTCGTCATGCTCGGCATTTTCGCGATGACCGTCGAGAGCGTGCAGGGCGCGCTCGTCGTGACGATCTCGCATGGCATCTCGACCGGCGCGCTCTTCCTGTTGATCGGCATGATCTACGAGCGGCGACACACGCGGCTTGTCGACGACTTCGGCGGGATCGCCAAGGTGATGCCGATCTTCTCCGTCTTCCTGACGATTGTCGCGCTCTCGAGCATCGGCGTCCCGGGGACGAACGGCTTCGTGGGCGAGTTCCTCGTGCTGATCGGTTCGTTCCCGACGCAGCCGTTTTACGCGGTGATTGCCGCGACCAGCGTCATCTTCGCTGCCGCCTACATGCTGTGGGCGGTGCAGCGCATCATCTACAATCCGCTCGTGAAGCCAGAGAATCTGGCCCTCAAGGGCATGGACCTCAATTGGCGTGAGATCGGCCTGATGATTCCGCTTCTTATCGCCATCATCTGGATCGGTGTCTATCCGAAGGCGATTCTGCAGAAGACCGAAATGGCCGCGGATCGCCTCGTGCGCACCGTCATGACCGCGCCGGTCAGCACCGCACCCGCATCGCTTGGGGAGGGCAACTGAGATGATGTACGATCTTCTCGTTCCCTCGCAGTTGCTTGCCGCACTGCTCCCCGACCTCGTGTTGATGGTGGGCGCGATGGTGCTGATGCTCTACACCGCGTGGAAGCCCGAGTCCGCCGAACACCAGCGCGCGGTTGGCATTGGCGCGATGGCCTTGGTGGTGGCGACCATCGCCGCGGTGATCTACATGGCGAGCGCCAACGCGAGCGCTGCCCCCGGCGTGATTGCAGTTGATTCCTTCCGGTGGGCCGTTGACCTCGTGATCCTGATCGCCGCGCTTGGCACGATTGCGCTCTCGATCGAACACAACGTGCGCGAGGGCATCTATCAGGGCGAGATGCACATCCTCGTACTCTTCGCCGCCGCCGGCATGATGGTGCTCGCCGCGGGGCGCGACCTGATGGTCATTTTCCTCGGCATCGAGATCATGTCGGTCGCCGTGTACGTGCTCACTGGCCTGAACCGCCGGAGCCCCAAGGCCGCCGAGGCCTCGCTCAAGTACTTTCTGCTGGGCGCCTTCGCGACCGGCTTCATGCTGTACGGCATCGCGCTGGTGTACGGTGCCACGGGCGCGACGCAGCTCGATCAGATCTCGGCGCGCATCTCGTCCTATGGGTTGATCGGCCATCCGATGCTGCTCATCGGCATCGGCCTGCTGACGATTGGCATGGCGTTCAAGGTGGCGGCCGTGCCGTTTCACATGTGGGCACCGGACGTCTACGAAGGGGCTCCCACGCCGATCACCGCCTTCATGGCGGCCGCAGTGAAGGCCGCGGCGTTCGCGACCTTCGCTCGTATCTGGTACGAGTCGTTCCAGATGCCGGTCCTGACCTGGGCGCCGGCCCTCTGGTGGCTCGCCGTTGCTACGATGGTGGTTGGTAACGTCGTGGCCCTCGCGCAGCAGAACCTGAAGCGTATGCTGGCCTACTCGAGCATCGTGCACTCGGGCTACCTGCTTGTCGCGATTCTCGCGAATTCTCCTCTCGGTTCGTCTGCGTTCGTGTTCTACGTCTTTGCGTACACGCTGGCGACCTTCGGCGCCTTCGCGGTAATCAGCACATTGCAGACCGGGGGCGATCGCCCACCGATGATTGCGGACTACGCCGGCCTCTGGCACGTGCGCCCCTGGCTCGCGGTTGGCATGGCGGTCTATCTGCTCGCGCTGCTCGGCTTCCCCGTCTTTGGCGGCGTCGGCTTCTTTGCGAAATGGTACCTGGTTCGTGCCGCGTTGGATGCCGCGCTCAACCTGACGCCACTAGCGGTAATCCTGGTAGTGACCTCCGTCATCTCCGCGGGCTACTATTTGCAGGTCGTGCGCGTGATGTTCATGCAGCCGCGCGCGGATGACGCCCCCGAGCTCGCCACCGCAGGGCCGCTCACCCGGGCGGTGCTGGTGGCAACCGCGGCCGCCATTCTTTTCCTCGGCATCTATCCCACGCCGCTTGCCAACTGGGCCGCGCAGGGCGGAATGCCGCTGTTCAAGCAGCAGAAGCTCGTCACGCAGGTTGACTCCACCGTGGACACGCAGGGAGTGCGCTAAATGGTCGCAGCCGGCATCTTCCGTCAATACGACATTCGCGGCATCGTCGGTCAGGACCTCACGATCGAGGCCGCCGAGGCGATTGGGCGTGCGTACGCGGTTCTCCTCGCGAAACGCGGCATCAGCGGCGCCGTGGCGGTCGGTCGCGATAATCGCCCGAGTGGCGCTTCGCTGCGTGACGCGCTGGTCAAGGGTCTGACCGAGAGCGGGCTTGATGTCATTGACGTCGGCGTCGTACCAACGCCGCTCCTCTATTGGTCGCTGCACCATCTCCCGGTGGTCGCGGGCATTCAGATCACCGGCTCGCACAATCCGCCGGAGTACAACGGGTTCAAGTGTTCCGTCGGCAAGGGCTCGCTGCATGGCGAGGGCATCCAGGAACTGTACGGCTACATCAAGGCGGGGCAGTTCCGCACCGGCGCCGGCAAGGTCTCGCATGAGGCGATCATCGATCGCTATGTCGTGGACATCGCGAAGAGGATTGGACCACTGCCGAAGGACATGAAGGTTGTGATCGATTGCGGCAACGGCGTCGGCGCCGTCGCGGCACCTCAGCTCTTCAAGGCTCTCGGCATCACGCCGACCTGGTTGTTCGCCGAGAGCGACGGCACCTTCCCCAATCATCATCCCGATCCGACGGTCGTTGAGAATTTGCAGGATCTCATCAAGGCCGTGCGTGAGACGGGCTCGGAAGTTGGCATCGGCTTCGATGGCGATGCGGACCGCATCGGCATCGTGGACAAGAACGGCACGATCATCTGGGGCGACTATCTCCTTCTGCTCTACGCGCGCGATGTGCTGGCGCGCACGGGCAAGGGCCAGTCGATCATCTTTGACGTGAAGTGCTCGCAGGCCCTG
>JANLTT010000178.1:0-11201 GCA_031363115.1 Gemmatimonas sp. | reverse complement strand
GGCGGCGGGGTCGGTGCGGGTGTTGGTGTGCAGCCACGCCCATCGCGTATTCAGCCAGCTGCGGATGTCCGACACCTCGCTTGCGTAGTCGGCATCGGTCCAGAGCGCCGAGGCCGGGCGCACGCGCGTGGGGAAGAGTTCCGCGGAGGCAAAGCTCTCCGCCATCAGGAGTGGCAACGGTGCGTACGGCGCCCACATCGCGTGCGTGAGCCGCTGCGAGAGCTGGAGCGACTCCGTGTAGCGCACGACGAATGCATCAACCTCCGCGCGTCGTGCGTACAACGCCTGCCACCGGACCTTGATTCGCTCAATGAACGCCCGGTCCTCAAAGAGCCGCTCGATCCACGGGGCGTTGCGAATCTTCCACCCCGTCGGCCCTCCATCAAAGGGATAATTGCCAATCGCGAGGTCAAAGTCCCAAACCGGTCCGAGCGTGATCTTTCCGCCTGGCACGCGATACACGAAGACCGACTTGAAGAACGCGGCGTCATTGTTCTTCAGGACCTCGTTGACGAGGTACCAGCCGATGAGCGCGTCCACGTCGAGACTCGCGGCGTATCCCGTGTCGGGGTGTGCAAAGCCCTCGCTGTACAACATCCGCTCGAGTGCGAAGACTTCGCTTTCGATCTGCGTGCGCTGCGCGGCGGTTGGCGCACTGGGTTGCTTAAAAACCCAGACCGACGGGTTCGGGTCCGACTCCATTGACCACGCGTCCAGACGCGGCGACCGGAAGTACTGATCAGGGGGATCAACGCGGGGCAGGTCGTCCATCTCCAGGAGCCAGCCACCGGCCGCCGGAATCCGATCGGCGGCGGCCTCAGGGTGTTCGCAGAGCTGGTAGCCGCCGAGATGCTCGCCATTGAGCACGAACTCCACCGGCGTGCAGCGCGGCGTGTACGGCATGTTCACCAGGCGCGAGAGTTCGAAGGCGATGGCATTCCGCGCCAGCGACTGGTCCCAGTAGTTCGCCAGCAGGATCCAGTCGCGATCGGCCGGGAATCCGAAGACCGACACCGAGGTGGAGAGCTTGAGTCGGTAGCCCTTCTTGGGATTCGCCCATGTGGAGTTGCCTCGCCCGCGAATCTGCGTCGCGGCCGTGAAATTGTGCTGGGGCCGCCCTTTGCCGCCAAAGATGTCCACCGTGCCGCTGAGGTAATCCTCGCGACTCACGATCGGTGCCCCGCCGTCGGTGGTGACCGTCACCACTGGCATGCCGGTGAACACGGTCACACTCACCATAAAGGTGCGGAGGTCGCCGGTGTTGGACCGAAGCACGTAGGTGACGTTTTCGGTGAAATCCGCGGCGCTCCGACCGCTGGTCTGCGCGCGCGAGCCAATCAGTGCCAAGGTCGACGGCGCGGCGACGGTGAAGCTCGCCTTCAAGGCCGTGACGGGCACGGCATTGGGTAACACCACTCGAACCGTGTCTCCGTCAATCAGGCCGACCGCATCGGCGCTGAGGGCGGGGTTGTTCGACTGTGCGAAGGTGAAGCTCGTCAGCACCGGGGTCACGGGCGTCAGCGGGGCGTACGGCCCAGTGGGCGCATCGCAGCCCGCGATGGCGAGGACCGAGAGAAGAATCAGGAAACGCCGTTGGAGGGGCGGAGTCATGAGTGCTGGCGGGTCACACAAGAAGGATACTTCAGTGTGCACTATCATCGGCTTTTCAGGGTCGCCGGGACTCACTTTGTGACGCAAGGGGGCCGAGTGGGCGGGCCCCGGCCGCCACGGAAACTTGGTTCGGCGACCGACTTAAGCTTCCGCGGCTTTCGTGCTATATTTCGCCCGTTCAACGGGGCGTTAGCTCAGCTGGGAGAGCACCTGCTTTGCAAGCAGGGGGTCATCGGTTCGATCCCGATACGCTCCATTCTCTCGGGTTTATCTCGGTCGCCTCGGCATCTGCTGGGGCGACCGTTCCCGTTCATCACCGAGGGACGGCGCGGTGCGTCGGAGGTGCGTTGGGGAGTCGGCGAATTCCCTTGTCCCCCCTCCGGGCTGGGCATACCTTCCGAATCTCCCCTCCCGGTCCCCCGTGACGCTCACCTCTCCACCCGAACTCTCTCCCGAAGGCCGTGCAAGCCGGGTGCTGACCGCCCTCGCGGGGATCAGCGCCGAGCTGTCGTCGGCACGCTCGTTGGAGAGCACCCTGGAGCGGGCCCTCGCCACCTTGCGCACCTTCCTGGGCGCGTCGGAGGTCTCGCTCTGGCTGCACGTCCCTGGGGGATTGTCGCGCGGCTGGGCGGCTGGTCCGGAGTCCGTTACGTCGAATGAAGTGCGAGATGCGCTCGGGCAGGGGGATGCGCTGACGGTCGTGCGCGACCTCGAGATTGCGCCGATCATTTTGGGGGATCGGCGCGTCGGTGCACTGGTCGTGCGGTTGTTGCGCCCGCTCGATGTCGAGGAGCTCCTCCTGCTCTCGACGCTGGCGAATTTGCTCGCGCCCGAGCTCGCGCAGGCCGAGCGTTCGCGGCAACTCGAAGTGGAAGTCGCGTCGCGCACCGCGGAGATCGAGCGTGGGCGTCGCTTCACCGAGAAGATCATCGACTCGCTCCCGCTTGGGCTGTACGTGATTGACCGTCAGTACCGCATTCAGAGCTGGAATCGCAAGCGCGAGACGGGCATGCAGGGTGTCTCCCGCGAAGAAGCGATCGGCAAGACGATCTTCGAGATTCTCCATCGGCAGCCGAGCGAGATGCTGCGACGCGAATTCGATGAGGTCTTCCTGACGGGGCGGATGCAGGAGTACCAGATGGAGTCGGTCGCCTCGGGTGAGGCACGCACGTATCGCATCACCAAGATTCCGATGCGGCTCGGCGACGGCCCCGTGAGCCATGTCATCACGATCGGCGAGGACGTCACCGACTGGAAGGAGGCGCAGGAGCGCTTCTCGCAGTCGGAGAAGCTCGCGGCCATCGGGCAGCTCGCCGCCGGCGTGATGCACGAGATCAACAATCCGCTCGCCACCATCGCCGCCTGTGCGGAGTCACTCGGCTATCGCATCGATGACTTGGTGAAGAGCGGCGTGACGCTCGCGCCGGAGACGCACGATTTCCTCGATATCATCGATAAGGAAGTCGTGCGCTGCAAGCAGATCGTGGATGGCCTGCTCGACTTCAGCCGTCCGAAGAACGCGCGTCGCGAGCGCGTGGATCTCAATGACGTGGTGGAGCGCACGCTCTTCCTGCTGAAGCATCACGTGCGCTTCAAGAAGCTGGCGGTGCAGACCACGCTCGATCCCGCGCTCGGGCGCGTGCCGCAGGGCAACTCCGAGCAACTCGTGCAGGTCCTGATGGCGCTGCTCATCAATGCCATGGACGCGATGGGCGAGCGTGGCACGGTGCGCATCGTCACGCGGCAAGGGCCCGATGCGACGCACGGGGCCATTCTCGAAGTGATCGATACCGGGCACGGGATCGCGCGCGCGGAGTTCGCGAAGATCTTTGAGCCCTTTTACACCACGAAGGAGCAGGGGCAGGGAACGGGACTCGGGCTCTCCATCTGCTACGGGATCGTACAGGAGCATGGCGGCGCCATCGAAGTGGAGTCGGCGCTCGGACACGGCAGCACCTTCCGTGTGACGCTCCCCGTGGTCGCGACATGATGAGGGACGCATGAAGGTCTTGGTGATCGAGGACGATCCGACGGTCGGCCAATTCGTGAAGCGCGGACTCGAGGAGGCGCGCTACACGGTTGATCTGGTGGCGGATGGCGAGGAAGGGGAAGCGCTTGCGAAGTCGCAGCCGTATGATCTCGTCGTGCTCGACCTGCGACTCCCGGGACGCTCGGGCCAACAGGTGCTGCGGAACCTGCGCGCCCGCGGATTCGAGAAGCCCATCCTCGTGCTGACGGCGCAGGACGCGGTCGATGCCAAGGTGGAGACGCTGCGGGCCGGTGCCGATGACTACGTGACGAAGCCCTTTGCGTTCGAGGAACTGCTCGCGCGCGTCGAGGCCCTGGCGCGTCGGCCGCGGGCGATTGTGTCGCCGCGCATCACCGTCGCGGACCTCGAGGTGGATCTCGACGCGCGCGAGGTGAAGCGTGCGGGGCAGCCGATCGAGCTCACCCCCAAGGAATTCCTCGTGCTGGAGTATCTCGCGCGCCACGCGGGGCGCGTGCTCAGCCGCACGCTCATCACCGAGTATGCGTGGGGCTATCACTTCGATCCCGGCACGAACATCGTGGACGTCGTGATCAACCATCTGCGCAAGAAGATCGACGCCCCACACGACAGGAAATTGATCGCGACCGTGCGCGGGGTCGGATACGTCCTCAAGGCCTGACGCCACGTGACAACGATTCGCGCGCGCCTGACCATTTCGTACGTGCTCGCGCTCGCCGGCACGCTCGCGGTGTTCAGCGCGGTGCTCTGGTCGGCGGCGCAGACGGAGAAGACGCGCTCGCTGCAGCGCCGCGCGGACTCGGTCGCCGATGTGGCGTCGGTGATTTTGCGCCAGAGTCCGGCCGGCATCTCGGTGGTCATCACCACCGACTCACTGGTCGGCCGGCAACTCGAGCCCGGTGTGCGCCGCGTGCTCGATGCTCTGCCGGGGCTGTTGCTGGTGGCCGACTCGACGCGCGTCCTCTACTCCAACGCCGCGACGAACGCGCTCACGCTCCCGGACCGCGATCGCGTCGTCTCGGCCGTCTTCCGCCGCACGTCGGAGCAGCCGGCGGCCGTGGTGCGCATGGACTCGACCGCGGACGTCTTTCTGGTGGCGCACTTCGAGTCCCCGACGGGAAGCATCCCGGCGCTGCGCGTTGTCGCCGGCGAATCCGTGGCGGGCCTCGGCTTCACCGAGGGAAAGCTTTTCGCGCCAATCATCGTCACGTTGCCAGTCATCCTCATCTTCTCGGCCATCATTGCCTGGCTGGTGGCGGGGAGTGCGTTGATGCCGGTCGAGCGGCTCATCTCCGACCTCGAGGCGATTCAGGACGGTCGCTCGTTGCACCGACGACTCCCCGTGGAATCGGACGAGAACGAAATCGACCGGCTCTCGCACACGATCAACGCGATGATGGCGCGTCTCGAGACGTCCTTTGCTGGCCTCCGACGGTTCACGGCCGACGCGAGCCATGAGCTCAAGACACCACTCACCGTGCTGCGCGCCGACATCGAGCGCGTCATGCAGTCACCGGCCGTCGCGGACGATCAGCTGCCGCCACTCGAGGAGGCGCTCGCCGAGACGGCGCGCATGGCCGACCTCGTGGATTCGCTGCTCACGCTGGCCCGCGCGGATGAAGGGCGCTTCGATATCCACCGGGAGCACATCGCCCTCGGGGCGCTTGTGCACGATATCGCCGAGACGGCGATGATCCTTGGCGAGGAAGCCGGGGTTACCGTGGAAGTGGAGCGGGTGGACGACATGCAGATTGAGGGCGACCCCGTACGGTTGCGCCAGCTCTTTCTGAACCTCGTGACGAATGCGGTGAAGTACACGCCGCGCGGGGGGACGGTGAACCTCGCCCTCGAGGACCGTGATGACCACGCGGCCTTTGTGGTGCAGGACACCGGGGTGGGCATCGCCGCCGCCGACTTGCCCTACATTTTTGATCGGTTCTGGCGGGCGGACCGCGTGCGGTCGCGGAACCCCGAGCGGGGCGGGGTGGGGCTGGGGCTCGCCATCGCGCAGTGGATCGCGCATGCGCACGGCGGGTTCATTGCCGTGGGGTCGCGCCTCGGGCGCGGGAGTACGTTCACCGTCTCGCTCCCGTTGCAGCGTGTCGGCGGGGCGTAACGAAAGTTCACCGTCGATTAAGGGAAACTTAATCTTTTCCCGATTACGGCCTTAACATGGCGCACGTAGGTTCCGGCACGGTCGATGGAGTCCCCGTGACTGCATCATCATGATTGTTCACGTCCCAGAGGTGTCTGCGTGTTCAATAACCTGATCGAGTCGAAGCCGCAGAAGCAGAAGTCCCTCGGCGCTTCGCTCTTCTCCACGTTCTTCCACCTTGCCATCATCGGTGGCTCCATCTTCGCGACGGCCAACGCCGGAATGGAGCAGGAAGAGGAAGTCGTCCAGGCGGTCGACTTCGTTGAGGTGAAGAAGGACGAGCCCCCCCCGCCGGACGAGGAACCGCCGCCGCCGCCGCCGGACGCCGTCGTGGCGCCGCCGCCACCGAAGGGCTTCCAGGTCCTCACGGCTCCGGTGAACATCCCCGACGTGATCCCTGAGATCGACCTCTCGAAGGCCCTGACCAACGAGGATGACTTCTCGGGTAAGGGTGTCGCGGGCGGCGTGGCCTCCGGTGTCGTAGGCGGCACGGGCCCGGTGAATAACGATCAGGCGTATTTCGACTTCCAGGTTGAGAAGCCGGTCGGTGCCTTGCCGGGCAGCAGCGGTCCGCGCTACCCCGACATTCTCCGCTCCGGCGGAGTCGAGGGCCAGGTGCTCGCGCAGTTTGTCGTTGATACCACCGGTCGCATCGAGGTCGCCTCGTTCCGCGTCCTGCGCTCCGACCACGCGATGTTCGAGCAGGCCGTGCGCAGCGCCCTGCCCAACATGCGGTTCCTCCCCGCCGAGATCGGCGGTCGTAAGGTGAAGCAGCTGGTTCAACAGCCCTTCGTGTTCGCCCTGCAGCGCTAGTCGTCTGTTTCAGCGTCATTTCAGCGTCGTTCCACACCCACGTTCCGTCAGGAGAAAGCAGCAATGAACATGTCCATCGGTTTCATCTGGGAGCACAGCCCGCCATTCGCCAAGGGCATCTGGATCGTGCTTGCCATCATGTCGCTTTGGTCGCTCAGCGTGGCCTTCGGCAAGTGGTGGAACCTTCGCAAGGCGCAGAAGGAGACGCTCAAGTTCGCCCCTGAGTTCTCGCAGTTCCTCGAGGAAGACAACCTCACCGAGGCGATCAACCTCGCCCAGTCGTACAAGAAGTCGCACGTGGCCCGCGTCCTCGGCGGCGCGCTTGACGAAGTCAAGCCGCTCATCATGGACGGCTCGGTGACCGTGTCCGACATCAACTCGGCCGAGCGCGCGATCGAGCGCAACATGCTCGTCGAAATCGTCTCGCTGAAGCGCGGCCTCGCGATCCTTGCGACGGTCGGTTCGACCTCGCCGTTCGTCGGTCTCCTTGGCACGGTGTTCGGCATCATCAACGCCTTCGCCGGCATGGGTGCCGCGGGTTCGTCGGGCATCCAGGCGATCGCGGTCGGTATCGCCGAAGCGCTCATCGCCACGGGCTTCGGCCTCATGGTCGCCATCCCGGCAGTGTGGGCGTTCAACTACTTCCAGACGAAGATCGACAACCTTACCTCCGAGATGACGTATGTCTCGAAGGAAATGATCGACTACCTGATCAAGGGCGTCTCGGGCGAGTTTGGCCGGTCGCGCTTCACCCGCGAGTTCAACACCGCGGCGCAGAAGGGTTCAGCGCCGATCTCGCAGTAAGCCGTCGATTCCCTTAGGAGGAATTCCAGATGGGCATGTCGGTAAGCACGGGGGGCGGCGTCAAGGCCGAGCCGAACGTCGTCCCCATGATCGACGTGATGCTGGTGCTCCTGATCATCTTCATGGTGGTGACCCCGGCGATTTCGTCGGGCTTCACCGCGACGCCGCCGAGCGGCATCAACCTGAAGTCGCATCCGGAGGCCGATGAGGATCAAGTCCTCGGCATCGATAAGTACGGCAACTACTATCTGAACAAGAAGGCGCTCCGTAACGAGGACCTCGCGTCCGCGCTGCAGGGGATCTACTCGGTCCGCACGATCGATCAGATTCTCTACATCAAGGCCGACAAGGAACTCGAGTACGGCAAGATTCTCGACGCGATGGATATCGCCTCGCAGAATGGCGTCCGGATGGTCGGTGCGATTTCGGATCAGCAGCCAGGGACGGCGTCCTCGGTTGTTGGCGACGAAGTCAACACCGGCACCAAGACCCCGTAAGGAGACGACCATGGGAATGAGCGCAGGTGGTGGCGGTTCGGGCCTGACCAATGAGCCGAACGTCGTGCCCATGATCGACATCATGCTCGTGTTGCTGATCATCTTCATGATCATGCAGCCGCTGATGCGGAAGGCCGTGGACCTGCAGCTGCCGGAGCCGACCCCGACGGTTGCGACGTCCAACGTGGCGTCGAACCAGATTGTGCTTGAGGTACTCGAGGATGGCAGCTTTGCCGTCAACCGCGAGCCCCTCACCAAGGAGAACCTCTCGAAGCGTCTCACCGAGATCTACGAGGGGCGTCCGGACAAGATCATGTTCGTGAAGGGCGACCCGAAGGTGAAGTATCAGGACGTCATCTTCGCGATGGACCAGGCCCGCGGCGCTGGGGTCAAGGTCATCGGCATCCCGCCGAAGGACACGAACTAACCGCACCATCCGTTGGTATACGGCGGGCGAACCTTTCGAGGCTCGCCCGCCGTACTACTTGATAGCCACTTCTTACCCCACTCCGTGTCCGATCCGATTCTGCCCACCGCCATGAAGCCACGGCGACCGCTCCGGCCCCTGCATGGGATACCGGATCCGGACAAGCGTGGCCCGTGGGGCGTGATTCTCTCGAGCCTACTGCACGCGCTCATCATCCTTGCGCTGGTGCTGCCGCCGCTGATCGCGCGGCAGCTCACGGCGCCCGACGAAGAGGGGGCTGGCGGTGCGGGTCCCTCAGGAGGCGGCGGGGGCGGAACGCGGGGAAGCGGTGGTGCGGTGCGCCCGGAGCGTGTGCGCTTCCTCCACTTCGCCTCGCCCCCGGCCTCGGCGCCGCCGCCGGCTGCCGTCACTCCACAGGCGATCGTCGTTCCGCCGCCACCCGAGCCCAAGCCGGAGGCGCCGGTGGCCGCTCCGGCGGCTCAGCAGCCCGCTGCGGCCCCATCCATGGCCACCCCAGGCACTGGCGGCGGGAGCGGGAATGACGGCTCTGGGGGCAATGGTCCCGGCAGCGGTGGTGGCGTTGGCTCAGGGGTGGGGACCGGTCGTGGGTCGGGGACCGGTCCCGGCACGGGGGGCGGGGGAAACGAAATCTTCCCGCCGACCGTGACGAACCTCGCCATTCTCCCGATCCCCGTGCCGAATCGGGTGCGGCCCTACAAGCTGGTCGCGCAGTTCGAGGTCGACGAACGCGGCAACGCGCGCCTCCTCGCGTTCAACCCCACGCGCGACTCCGGCTACAATCGGAAGATTCGCGAGATGCTCAGCGAAGTTCGCTTTCGGCCCGCGACGCGCGCTGATGGCACCGCGGTGAAGGACACCGCCTACATCACGGCCGAAGCGCCGTAAGTCGCGATTGCGACTAGTCATAGCCCCCCAGCACGCATAGCTTCAGCGAGTCGTTGTCTCGCGAAACGACATGAGTGGTTGCCGCTCGTCGTTGCGCCTCCCCCCAACTCGCTCCAACCCCCATGAAGTCACTCTGGGCGCGAAAGCCCATCGCCGAGCTTGCTCCGGAAGGGAGTGAGGGTTCGGGGATGAAGCGGACGCTGGGTACGAAGGACCTGGTCGCACTCTCCATCGGCGCCGTCATCGGCGCGGGGATTTTCTCGACGCTTGGTACCGCGGCCGCCGGCGAAGTGAATGCCGCGGGTGAAGTGGTGCGGTACGGCGCCGGTCCAGCCCTCATCATTTCGTTCCTGTTGCTCGGGGCCGTCTGTGCGCTGGCAGCGCTGTGCTATGCCGAACTCGCGTCGATGATTCCGCAGGCAGGCTCCGCGTATGCCTACAGCTATGCCTCGCTTGGTGAACTCGTCGCGTGGATCATTGGCTGGGACCTGATTCTCGAATACGCGGTCGGCAACGTCGCGGTGGCGATTGCGTGGGGGGGATACTTCGAGTCGCTCGTCTCGCCCTGGTTCAGCATTCCCCCGTGGCTGACGCATGGCTACTTCCAGGCGAAGGCGAGCGTTGACCCGGCGGTGCTCGCCCTGTTCGACACGGCCCCCCGCATTGCCGGCATGCCGATCCTCATCAATCTCCCGGCCTTCGTGATTGTCATGGCAATCACCTGGTTGCTCGTGATTGGCGTGCGCGAAAGCGCGCGTGTGAACAACTGGATGGTGATGCTGAAGCTCGCGGTGCTCTCGCTCTTCGTGATTGTCGGCGTGCAGCACATTGATACGGCGAACTACACGCCGTTCGCCCCCAACGGATTCAAGGGCATCCATCAGGGTGCGGCAATCGTGTTCTTCGCCTACATCGGGTTCGATGCCATCTCGACCGCTGCCGAAGAGACGAAGGATCCGCAGCGCACGATGCCGCGCGGCATCCTGATTGGTCTCGCGATCTGCACGTTGATTTACGTGATTGTCGGCGCGGTGGCGACGGGGCTTGTGCCCTATGAGCAGTTGAAGAGCTCCGATCCGCTCGCGCATGCCTTCGAAGTCGCGGGGCTCACGCAGTACTCGTGGATCATCGCTGCGGGCGCGGTGGTCTCGATGTCGGCGGTGCTCCTGGTCTTCCAGTACGGTCAGCCGCGCATCTTCTACGCCATGGCGCGCGACGGCCTGCTCCCGAAGTTCGCCGCGAAGCTGCACCCCAAGTACCGCACGCCGCACATCACGACAATCATCACCGGCGTGCTCGTGGCCTGCGGGGCGCTGATCGCCGACGACGCGGCCACGTATGACCTGACGAACATCGGCACGCTCTTCGCCTTCGTGGTCGTCTGTCTCGGCGTGCTGGTGCTGCGCTTCGTGGATCCCGATCGCCCGCGCCCCTTCAAGGTGCCGGCAGTCTGGTTCGTGACGCTTGGCGGGGCCTCCGCTTGCTTTTTCGTGATGAAGGGGCTCCCCCTGATGGCGTGGAAGGGCTTCGGCATCTGGCTGCTCATCGGTTTGGTCATCTACGTCGTATACGGATACAGGAACTCCCGGCTCCGGCGCGGGTTGCCGCAACGCTCTTCAGAGGACTAAATGTCGGAATCGATTGGTAACTCCGGTACGGGCATGAAGCTGCACACGAAGATTCTTCTCGCCTTGGTAATCGGCGCGACGACGGGCATTCTGGTCAACACACAGCTTGGCGGCGCCTCGCCGTCAGTGGTGTGGGCGAACAAGTACATCGCCGGACCCGTCGGTCAGATCTTCCTGCGCATGCTGTTTATGGTCGTGATGCCACTGGTATTCTCCAGCATCGCACTCGGCGTGGCCGGACTTGGCGACATTCGCAAGGTAGGTCGCGTCGGTGGCAAGGCGATCGGCTATTTCCTAGGCACGACTTTTCTCGCGGCGACCTTCGGTCTCGTGATGGTCTCGGTGTTCAAGC
>JANLTT010000174.1:0-4881 GCA_031363115.1 Gemmatimonas sp. | reverse complement strand
GCGAGATGCTCGATGCGTTGGCGCATGCGCATGGGCAGGGGCTCGTGCACCGCGATGTGAAGCCTGAGAACGTGATGCTGGTGGGGCGGCATGCGCTGGTGCTCGACTTCGGCGTCGCCAAGGCTGTCTCGGCGGCGCGGGAGAAGGCCCGTTCGGCGAGCGCGGAGAGTGGTGCGCTTACTTCCGTCGGCATCTCACTTGGCACTCCGTCCTACATGTCCCCGGAGCAGGCGGCGGGGGATCCCGACGTGGATCACCGCGCCGACCTCTACTCGGCGGGGCTCGTCGCCTATGAGATGCTGTGCGGAAGCGTGCCATTCACCGGACGCCCGCACGAGGTGCTCGCGGCGCAGGTGACGGGGGTGCCGGCGTCGCTGCAGCAGCGCGCGCCGCAGGTGCCGGCCGGCATCGCCAAGCTGGTGATGCAGTGCCTGGCCAAGAATCCTGATGATCGCCCGCAGACGGCGGAGGCAATCATTGCGACGATGGATGCGTTGCTCAAGCCGGCGGCGGCGCCGTCGCTCTTTGGGCGACTCGAACAGAAGGTCGGGCGCATCGGTGCCTTTGCGAGCGTTGGTGTTGTCCTGGCGATTGCCATCGGGGCGATTGGTGCGCTCACCAAGCAATCGCGCGATGCGCGCTGGGTGACGACCGTCGCGATGCCGGAGATCGTGCGACTGGCCGACGCGGCGCGCATTGACAGCGCCTTTATGTGGTACGAGCGGGCCGTTGCCCGCGCCCCGCGCGACACCGCGCTCGCCACGCTCGGTGAACGCGTCTCCCGCATGGTGACCGTCTCGACCGAGCCCAACAGCGCCGAGATTGCGTGGGCCGCAACTGATCTTCCAGATGAGTGGCATGTCGTCGGCACGACGCCCGCGACCGTGCGACTGCCGCGCGGGTTCTATCGCCTCCGATTTTCGCTCGACGGTTATCGCCATCGGGAGTCGTTCGGCGGGGCGGTGGCCGATAGCGCCCTGATTGCGCTCACCGCCGATTCCGACCCCGACGCCGGAATGGTGCTCGTGAACGGCGGGGAAGCGCTCGCCGTCATGCCAGGACTCAGCGACGTCGATCCGGTGCGGTTGAACAGCTATCGGATTGACCGGTACGAAGTCAGCAATCGTGAGTACAAGAAGTTCGTCGATGCCAACGGGTACGCTGACGCGCAGTGGTGGACCGAGCCAGTGGTCGTAGGCGGGCGCACGCTGTCCGTCGCCGAGCGTGCGCAGCGGTTCGTGGATCGCACGGGGCGGCCGGGACCCGCGAGCTGGGAAGGAGGGACGTATCCCAGTGGTGCGGACGACATTCCCGTGGGCGGAATCAGTTGGTACGAGGCGAATGCCTACGCGCGCTTTGTCGGGAAGGAACTGCCGACAATCTTCCATTGGACGCGCGCAGCGGGCACGGGTGCGATGACTTTCATCGTGCCGCAAAGTGTCTTCGCCGCCGATGCGCCGCGCGCGTCAGGCGGCAACCTCGGCATGAGTCCGTCGGGTGCATTCGACATGGCAGGCAACGTCCGCGAGTGGATCGCCAACGCCTTCGGCGCGCAGCGCTTCATTCTCGGCGGCGGTTGGACCGACCAGGCCTACTCGTTTACCGATGCGTACGCCCAGGACCCGATGGACCGCAGTGCCATCAACGGCCTCCGCTTGATGAAGCGCGCGCCGGCCGATTCCACGCCGCGCACCGCCTGGGCGCCCATCGCCCGACAGTTCCGCGACTACGCGCGCGAGCGTCCCGCTTCCGACGACGTGTATCGCGGACTCGTCGGCGTCTACGCGTATGACCAAGTGCCGCTCGATGCGCGCGTGGAATCCGTGGACTCGACGCACGCGGACTACACCGTGGAGCGCATCACCATCGCGACGCCCTATGGCCGCGAGCGGATGCCGATTTATGTCTTCGTGCCGCGGCGCGGCGTGGCCCCGATGCAGGCCGTCGTGCTGTTTCCTGGCTCAAACGTCTTCTACGAGAATGTGCTCGGCGACATTCGTTCGTATGCCGGAGATGCGATCGTCAATAGCGGCCGCATTTTTGTCTGGCCAGTGTACGCGAGTCAGTACGAGCGTGAGCACACGCTCGAGAGCGACTCACCCCGCGAGACCGCCGTGTATCGCGACCATGTGGCGATGTGGGTGAAGGATGCACATCGAACGCTCGACTATCTCGACACGCGCGATGACGTAGACATGTCGCGCCTCGCGTACTACGGCTACAGCTTCGGCGGACGCATGGCACCGATCATGCTCGCCACCGATCCGCGCTTCACAACGGCAATCCTCGCCGTCGCCGGCCTCAAGATGGAGCGCACGCGTCCGGAGTCGGACCCGTTGAATTACCTGCCGCGCGTCCGCATTCCGGTGCTCATGCTGAACGGCGAGTACGATCACTTCTTCCCGCTCGAGACGTCGCAGAAACCCTTCCTAGCGATGCTCGGCACACCGAGCGCGCAGAAGCGGCACGTGGTGTTCAAGAGCGGGCACTCGGTGCCGCGGACCTTGTTCATCACCGAATCGCTGAAGTGGCTTGATACCTATCTGGGGCCGACGGGGCGTTAGGGCTCGACTACGTCGAACTCCAATTGTCTCGCTGCGTCGAGCATGCGCGCGTCATAGCTCGCCAGCGTCAGCGGTTGACCCAAGCGACGCAGATAGTCAAACGTCGAGAGATGCAACGCATCCAGCGTGCGCAATGGCCGCGGAAATGGATGCTTGGCACGTTCGAGAATCGGCCGGTCGAGCTCGACCAGCGCGACGCGTTGCAACAGCGCCTCGGCGTGCGGCCGGTATGACGCGCCATCGACACGCGCGTTGAGTGCCGTGAGCATCTCGTACTCGAGCAAGCGACTGGCAATCAGTCGCGCATCGAAGAACGACGCGGGTGGATAGCGATCCTCAGCGAGGATGTGCGCGAGAGCGACCGAGGTGTCGAGATAGATCATCGATCTTCACGCGTGGCATCGAGGTCGCGCAGCACGACTTCAAGCGACGCCGCAGGAACCCGCGGCGGCAGCGGCGCACCAGTGTCCGCGGGCGGCGCAATCACACCGCGGCGCACGAGCTCGGCGAGCTTGGGATCGGTCGTCCACGCACTCCGGGCCTCACGCGGCGGCACGAGCTCCGCGACCACCACGTCGCGATCCGTGACGAGAATGGTCTCGCCGCTGGCCGCGAGCTTCACGTACTCACTCAGCTTGTTCTTGAGGATTTTGATGCCGACGACTCGCATACCGGAAAGGTAGCTACTAGTAGCTACCTTTGGCAAACCCCTCACCAGAAGGGAGATAGAGTCCGGCAGTTTCATGCCACACCCTACATCTCTCTCATCGACTGTCCCCAACCAAATGATTGCGTTGCGAGATGATTCTAAACGCGCGTGGTCAGTCTGCCGGCGCGCAGAACCGCACTGATGCGGCGGGTATGTGTGATGCGCTCAAGCGGATCAGCATCCAGCAACACCAGATCCGCAATCCGCCCAGGCTCCACCACGCCAATCCGATCATCCGCCTTGAGCGCGCGCGCATTCCCCAACGTCGCCGCCGCCAGCACCTCACCCGGGCGCATCCCCGACTCCACCAACAGCTCCATCTCATGATGGAGCGACGCCCCCGGCGGTACCTGCGGCTCGGGCGCGTCGGTCCCCACGAGAATCGGCACCCCGGCGCGGTGCAGCATCCCCACCAACTTCTGATAATCAGCGAAAGTCTTTCGCCGCCGCGCCATCGGCACACCGCGCACCGCCTCAGCGCGCACGAGGTTGTCGCCGCGCCACCAATCGTGCAGACGCTTCGGCACAATCGCGTTGTCGGGATGCTCGGTCACCGCGAGATCATCCGGGAAGAACAGCGTCCCCCAAAACACCATCAGCGTGGGATCCACCGCCGTCCCCTGCTTCACCAACGCTTCAATGAAACGCTGGGTCGCCGCCGAGTCGGGATTAAAACTGTACCGATCATCCGGCACCTCGCGCACGAAATCCGCCACCGTATAGATGTGCTCAAGCACATCAATGCCATCGGCCACGGCCTCGAGCGGATGATAGCGCTGCAGATGGCCCACCACGCGCATTCCCTGCGCATGGCCTTCCGCAATGACACGCTGGCCAACCTCCCGCGTCACGCCGATGTACAGTTTGAGCGTCTCGACCTCCCACGCCTTCATCTGCGCCACAAAGGCACGCACCTGCGCGGGATCGGTGAGCGACCACCCGGTATCGGGATGTCGCACCGGTGACCCATCAATGAACGGGCTGCTCATAAAGATGCGCGGATACTTCGTCGGCTCAGCGTCCGACATCCGCTGCAGGAAACGTTGCGCCGGGAGTTGATCGCCCACGCTCGCCACTGACGTCACGCCGTAGTGCACGTACAGCGGCAACACGGCATCACCGGTGAGCCCCGCCGCGTGCAACACGTGCGTGGTGTGCACATGCGCGTCAATCAACCCGGGAATGCAAAACTTCCCCGTGCCGTCAATCACGCGCGCACCAGCTGGCGTGGCGAAACTCACCGCCGGGCCGATCGCCACAATGCGGTCACCTCGCACGAGCACACTCTGCCCGCGACGGTGCTGCAGCGTGCGCGCATCGAAGACACTGGCATTGGAAATCACCAATGCGTCCTCGGCGCGCGGACGCTCCCCTGCCGCGAGGAAGCGCGAGGGCCAGAGTGGCACCGCGAGTCCCGCCGCCGCGAGCCCGCTGGCTGCCATGAAGTCGCGCCGCGTGAACGACATGCTGTGAACGTACGCGCGGTGCTTGTTGCGGTCCACCGCCCACCCCACATTCCATAGATGCCACTCCTGCGCTCCGCCCTCGCCGCTACGGCGCTTGCCGTCCTAGCACTCGCCACCTCGGCGCTTACCGCCCCGCTCGCGC
>JANLTT010000095.1:0-7335 GCA_031363115.1 Gemmatimonas sp. | reverse complement strand
GCAGCGGTTGGTGACGTACAGGACGTCGCCACCGAAATCCTCGACCGGGTTGAACCGCTTCGGCTCGTGGTAGCGCGAGTCGGCGCGTCCTTCCTGGAAGGTGTAGTCCTGCAGCTCGCACTCGCCGGCCTGATCGCAGATCGGGCAGTCGAGCGGATGATTGATGAGCAGCAGCTCGAGGACTCCCTTGCGCGCCTCGAGTGCCTTCGGCGAGTAGACATGCACCACCTGGCCGTCCGCCGCTGCGGTGGCGCAGCTCGCCGCGAGCTTCGGCATCTTCTCGACTTCCACGAGGCACATGCGGCACACGCCGGCCACCGGAAGTCCCGGATGGTAGCAGTAGTGCGGGATGAGCACGCCGGCCGCCTTCGCGGCTTCGAGAATGCTCGTGCCTTCGGGAACGCTGATGGCGCGTCCTTCGATGGTGAGGTTGACACTCTTCACGCTCACACCCCCACCGCGACGGTGGACGACCGCTTGCCCTTGATGAGCGCTTCGAATTCGCCACGGAACTTGTTGATGCCGCTGACGACCGGCGCCGCGCACGAATCGCTGAGCACGCAGATGGTCTTCCCCGTCATGTTCTCGGCAAGATCAAAGATTGTATCGAGATCCTCGTACGTGCCCTGCCCCGCGACAATGCGCTCCAGGATCTTCGTCATCCACGCGGTGCCTTCGCGGCACTGCGTGCACTGGGCGCAGCTTTCGTGGGCGTAGAAGCGCGAGAGACGGGCAAGCTGACGCGGCATGGACTGCGCGTCGTCGAAAATGATGACACCGCCGGAACCGAGCATTGTCCCGACTTCCATGAAGCCTTCGTAATCCATCTTCACGGTTTCGGCTTCTTCAATCGTGATCACCGGCACGGACGAACCGCCGGGAATCAGCGCCTTGAACTTGCGGCCGGGGAGCGGGCCTCCGCACAAGTCATACAGGAACTCCTTGAAGGAGAATCCCATCACGACTTCGTAATTGCCCGGGCGCGACACGTTGCCGCAGACGGAGAAGAGCTTGGACCCATTGCTCTTGGGCGACGACAGGCACATCGCCTTGTACCACTCGGCGCCGTTGTTCAGGATGTGCGGGATGGCGGCGAGCGTCTCGACGTTGTTGATCGTCGTCGGCTGGCCGAAGAGTCCACTGACCGCCGGGAACGGCGGCTTGATGCGCGGATTGCCCCGCTTGCCCTCGAGCGAGTTCATCAAGGCAGTCTCTTCGCCGCAGATGTACGCGCCGGCGCCACGATGCACCCAGACGTCGATCTTCTTGCCGGAGCCCATTGCGTTGTTGCCAATGAGGCCGGCGGCACGCGCCTCAGCGAGCGCGTCCTCGAGTCGCTTGATGGGCTCCGTGAACTCGCCGCGCACGTAGATGTACGCCGTCTCCGCGCCAATCGCGTAGGCGCCGATCGCGCACCCTTCGATGAGGGCGTGCGGGGTCCAACGCATGATCTCGCGGTCCTTGAAGGTCCCCGGCTCGGACTCGTCGGCGTTGCAGCAGAGGTAATGCGGCTTGCCGTCGCCGATCTTCATGAACGACCACTTGAGACCCGTCGGGAAGCCGGCGCCGCCGCGACCGCGGAGGCCTGACGCCTTCACGACGTCAACAATGGCCGTCGGCTCCATCGCGAGGGCCTGCTGGAGTGCCTTGTATCCGCCGCGCGCCTTCCAACCGTCGAGCGTCCGCGCGGAGGGATCGCCGAAGTGCTTTGAAAGCACTGGCGTCTCGCGCGGGTGGGACTTGTGGGGATAACCCATATCTGTGCCTTGGGGAATTCGTGTCAGATGGAGGATGAAGGATGGAGGTGAGAAGCCTTCATCCTTCTGCCTTCATGCATTCAGCTTCTTGAGGAGGTCCGGAACCGTCTCCGGCTTCACACCTTCGAAGTACTCGTCGTTCACTTGCACCGGCGTCGCAAAGCCGCAGGCGCCGAGGCATTCGACTTCAATCACCGTGTACTTGCCATCGGGCGACGTGAGGCCGAGTTCCTTGCAGCCGGTGTGCTCCAAGAAGGCATTCACGACATCATCGGCACCGGCGCAGAGGCAGGGCGAGGTCGTGCAGACCTGAATGAAGTGCTGCCCCACCGGATGCTGGTGATACATGGTGTAGAAGGTGACGACACCCTTGACGTACGCAGCGGTGCAGCCGAGTTGATCGCCGACTTCACGCATGGCGTCTTCGCTGATCCACCCGCGATCCTGCTGCACCATCCAGAGCGCGGGCAACAGGCCGGCGCGCTTGTCGGGATAGCGCGTCAGGAGATCGGCGAGCTCCTTCGAGCGGGCCGATCCCGCGTTGAACACCGGCTCGTAGGGGGCGTGATCGTGATGGGCTGGCGCGGCGTGGGCCGGCGCAGAGGGTCCGTGGCTCACCGGTCGATCTCCCCCATCACGATATCGATGGACGCATTGATGGCGATCACGTCGGAGAGCAGGTGGCCCTCCACCATCTTCGGGATCGCGGAAAGGTTCACGAAGCTGGGCGGACGGATGCGCCAGCGCACCGGCTTCGCCGTGCCATCGGACACGAAGTAGTAGCCCTTCTCACCCTTCGGGCTTTCGATGGGCACGTACACTTCGCCGATCGGCGGGCGTGGGCCTTCCATCACGAGCTTAAAGTGATGGATCATCGATTCCATCTCGCTCGTCGCCTTGTGCTTCGGCGGGAGGATGACACGCGGGTCATCCACGTCGACCGGGCCCTCGGGCAACCGCTTGAGCGCCTGATCGAGAATGCGCACCGACTGACGCAGTTCTTCCTGACGGACAAGGAAGCGATCGTAGACGTCGCCATTGGTTCCGACCGGCACGTCGAAGTCGTAGGTCTCGTAGTCGAGGTACGGAAAGTCCTTGCGGACGTCGTACGCGACACCCGAAGCACGAAGCATCGGACCAGAGAGGCCGTAGTTGAGCGCCTCCTCAGGCGTCATGACGCCGAGCCCGACCGTACGCCCAACCCAGATCGCATTCTTGTTGAGCATGCGCTCACATTCGTCGAGCGTCTTCGGGAAGGTGTCGATGAAGTGGCGGAGCTGATCGGTCCAGCCAGCCGGCACGTCGGCAATCATGCCACCGACGCGGGTGCCGCTCGTCGTGAGGCGCGCACCGGTCCAGCGCTCGAGCAGGTTGTAGACGTTCTCGCGCTCCTGGAAGCTCCACAGGAACGGCGTGAACGCACCGATATCAATGCACGTCGTCCCGAGCCAGACGAGATGCGAGATGATGCGCGAGAGTTCCATCGCGATCACGCGCAGCACCGTGCACCGCTCGGTGATCTCGATGCCGAACAACCGCTCCGCGCCGAGCGCGTAGGCGACGTTGTTCCCCATCGAGTTCAGATAGTCCTCGCGGTCGGTCCACGGGATGATCTGGTTGTACTGGCGATACTCGCCAATCTTCTCGAATCCGCAGTGCAGGTACCCGACGTGCGGAATGCAACGCACGACGGTCTCGCCATCGAGCTCAAGCACCAAGCGCAACACGCCGTGCGTCGCCGGATGCTGGGGCCCGATGTTGATGAGCATGTGCTCACCTTCGAGCTCGGGCTCCATCGCGGGATTCGCCGAGATCAATCCCTCGGCGCCGAGCGGAATGCGCTGCGGCTTGCCGTCGGCGGAGAGTCCAGTGGTGGAGAGCGCGACCTCGATGGTGCGCTTATCGGTAGCAGTGGCCATCAGCCCTTATTCTCCCGTCTTCTCGCCGCCGGTGAGCCGGTGGCGCATGTCGGTGGGGAGATCCTCGAATGCATCGGCGATCGAGAGTTCTTCCATCGAGTAGCGCGCTTCCGGGTTCGCGGCGAGCGCCTGCTTGAGCTGCTCCGAGCGCGAGAACCGGCCGCGCATCGGGAAATCCTTCCGCAGCGGAAAGCCTTCCTTGTACTGCTCCCACATCAGGATGCGGCGGAGGTCGGGATGCCCCTCGAAGCCAATGCCGAACATGTCGAAGCATTCGCGCTCAAGCCAATCGGCCCCCTTCCAGACGCCCCAGACGCTTGGCACGGCCAGCGGCGTCTTTCCGTCCTTCGCGATCTCCGCCTTGATGCGGAGAAACCGACGGAACTTGATGGAGCGGATGTGCCACACCACCTCGATGGGCCGCATCGCATCGCGATGCTCAACCGCCGTGACGTCCACGAGGTACTCATACGACTGCGACGCCTCGCTTTGCAGCCACGCGCAGACCGCGCCGACCTTGGTGCGTTCGACGAACACCGTCGTGTCGCCCCACATCACTTCGGCGCGCCCAATGACCGAGCCGAACTGCGCGCGGAGCGCGTCAACGGAAGGATTCATCGTGCCGCCACGATGCGCGATGTGCTTCGGTGTCGCCGGGGTGTCGCCGGGCTGCCCCGGCATCACGATCTGGAACGCGGGTGCCGCGTACCCGAGCTTGTCCTTGCTCACGGCGCCGACCGGGTCTGATGAACTGAATTGCCGAAGGGCTCGGAGAGCTCGTCAATGCGCGGGGGCGGGATGTACAGCTGCGAGGTTGGGTCGGGCATCATCTCGTCGCGGAGCGCGGTGTTCGACATCCGCTCTTCCATGACCTTCTTCTGCAGCATCATGATGCCGTAGATCAGGGCTTCCGGACGCGGCGGGCAGCCAGGGACGTAGACGTCCACCGGAATGATCGTGTCGATGCCCTGCACCACCGCGTAGGAATCAAACATGCCACCGGTGGAGGCGCAGGCGCCCATCGAGATGACCCACTTCGGCTGCCCCATCTGCTGATAGATGCGGCGAATCACCGGCGCGAGCTTGAAGGGCACGCGACCCGCGCAGATGAGCACATCGGCCTGACGCGGCGAGAAGCTCATGCGCTCCATGCCGAAGCGCGCGAGGTCGAAGTGCGAGGCGGCGGAAGCCATGAACTCGATGGCGCAGCAGGCCGTGCCGAACGGCATGGGCCACAGGGAGTTCGCACGTCCCCAATTCACGAGGAAATCGAGGCGACTGGTGATCCACCCCTCCTGCGTCTCCGGATTCCACGAGACCGCAGTGGACGGATCCGGACGCGGCGTCAATCCCATTGCAGTGCTCCCTTCTTCCAGATGTAGAGATAGCCGGCGACGAGGATGGCCACGAAGACCAACATCTCACCAAGGCCAAAGAACGTCAGCCCGCCCGTCGGACAGACGCCGCCGACGAGCGGCATCGTACACGAGAGTTGGCGGTAGTAGGCGGCCCACGGAATCATGAACACCGTTTCGATATCGAAGACGATGAAGAGCATGGCCACCATGTAGAACTTGACGGAAAAGCGCTCACGCGCATCGCCAAGTACAGGCATGCCTGACTCGTACGCTTCCTGTTTCACCGGCGTGGGGCGCGCGCGGGTGACAAGCGTCGAGAGCCCGATGATGAGGACCGCGTTGACGGCCACAAATCCGAGCAAGAGTAGGACTGGGAGGTACGTCCGGTCCATTATGGGGGGATGGTTTCGGGCGTTGCTTCGTGAAATATTTCACGAACTTCAGAATGTGAGGTGAAGCTAGCCGTACGCTCCGAGCGGGGCAACTCCAACTCACAGCGGCAATTAGGACTCAGATTCCAATCCCGAGTTGGCTCGTCGGCGATTCGCCGACTTGCGCATATCGGCTCGCGGGCCACGCTCCTGAACCGGCTGCCGGATGTCGGGTAGGAGAATCCACCGTTTTGTGCGCACCGCATCGTGTTCGCGCCCCAGAATCGCCCCTCTCCCGCCTCGAGGCCCCGCATGTCCCGCGTTCGCTCACGCCTGCTCCCCGCACTCGCCACCATGCTCACGCTTGGCACACCCGGCGCGCTGGCCGCGCAGGCCTGCCTCGGCCAGCCTTCGTTCGCCCTGAACCATCTGCAAATGACCGCGGGGGCGGCCTTCGATAAGGAGTCCACCAGCTTCGGGGCCAACTTGATCGGCGGATCCGAGTCCGTTTTTGGTGGCGTGGGTATCGGCGGCGCCACGTTTGACAACATTGAAGGCAGCACCCTCCTCGTGGGGGGCACCGCGGGCTTCCAGGTCCCGCTGACCAGCGGGAGCGCCCAGATCTGTCCGATCGTGAACGCGCAGTTCGGCTTTGGCCCCAATGACTTCGATGGACTCGGCACCGATTTCAGCTCCCGCGCCGTGAGCTTCGGCATCGCGGCCGGCGGCGAGCTGTTCAAGTCGGATCGCGTGGCGTTGATTCCTTCAATTTCGCTGGCCTTTGCGTACAATGAGGGGCGCTACGACAGCATCGGCGGTCTCCTCACCGAAACCAACAGCTATGCGCTCGCGGGTGCTGCACTTGGCTTCGTGGTCAGCGACAAGCTCGCGGTGCGACCAAGTGTGAGCTTCCCGATCGGGCTCGAGGGCGCCGATCCCGTCTTCGGCATTGGCTTCGCGTTGAACTACGGCGGGCGGCGCTAAGGCCTCGACGGGTCGCGCGGTTCGGCGCCCAGCGAAATGGTGAAGGGAGTTTCCTCAGGGCCGTCGGGGGCATAGAATCCCTCCGACGGCCTTTTTGTTTTTCGCCGCCCACCCCACCCCTCGCCCGCGCCGACAGTGTCGATCAAGAACGACCGCTGGATCATCGAGATGGCCACGAAGCACGGCATGATCGAACCCTTCGAGAGCTCGCAGCAGCGCGCGGGCGTAGTCTCGTACGGCGTCTCGGCGTACGGCTACGACATGCGCGTGGCCCCCGAGTACAAGATCTTCACGAACGTCCTGAGTTCGATTGTGGACCCCAAGCACTTCGACCCGAAGTCCTTCGTGGAATTCGAGGGCGACGTCTGCATTGTGCCGCCGAACTCCTTCGCGTTGGCGCGTTCGATTGAATACTTCCGCATCCCGCGCAACGTCATGACCATCACGGTCGGCAAGTCCACCTACGCGCGGTGCGGGATTATCACGAATGTCACGCCGTTTGAGCCCGAGTGGGAAGGCTACGTGACGCTCGAGATCTCCAACACAACGCCGCTGCCGGCAAAGATCTACTCCAATGAAGGCATCGCGCAGGTGCTCTTCTTTGAGGGCGATGAAGAGCCGCTGGTGAGCTATAAGGACAAGAAGGGGAAGTACCAGGGGCAGGTGGGCGTGACGTTGCCGCGAATCTGATTAACGGCTGTGATGGTACGAGCGGGCGGAATCCGATTGACGAGATTCCGCCCGTTTTGCATGTTAGCCCCATGCAACTCTTGCCACGATTGCTGCGATTGCTGCGTTTGCTTCGCTGCTGGGTGCCCCGCTTCGCCGCCCGCGCCGCCGTCGTTGTCGCGCTGCTGACTGCAGCCTGCAGTGAGCCCACGGCTCCGGTGCGAGTAACTGCGGTGACGGTGGAGGCGCCGCGGACAGTGCTGCTGTGGGGTCCGGG
>JANLTT010000060.1:0-24976 GCA_031363115.1 Gemmatimonas sp. | reverse complement strand
CGCGGCGAGTCTCGGGGTGCGGGAAGAGGTCGATGAGTTGGTGCAGGACACCTTTGTGCGGGCCTTCAACTCGCTCGATACGTTCCGCTCCGACAGCGCGCTCCGGACCTGGCTCTTCACGATCCTGAAACGGCTCTTATTGGATCGAAAGCGGGCCGAACGACGACGAAGGGATGTGGTGGAGATTGATGAGCGCGACGCGGCTACGGAGTACGACGCGCTCGACACGATGGTCGGTGATGAGATGGCGCAGCGGGTGCGGGACGCAGTGATCGGGCTCTCGACGCTGCAACGCGAAGTCTTCTCGCTGCGGGTAAATGAAGGGATGGCTTACGCGGAGATCGCGGTGGCGGTCGGCAGCACGGAAGGGTCGTGCCGCGTGCACTATCACAATGCGATTCGGCTGATCAAGGAGCACTTGAACGATGACTGACTGCCAGAACGAAACGATGCGGGACCTGCTTCCCCTGTTGGCGCACGATGCGCTGACGGGCGACGAGGCGACCGTACTGCGCGAGCATCTCTCGACATGCGCGGCCTGCGCGGCTGAGTTGCGCGCCATCACCGCGGCCGCGACGCTCTTTGCCGCCGCAACCCCGCGCATCGATACCGCGGCAATTCTTGCCAAGCTTCCGGCGGCGCCGGCGACTCGCCCGGTGCTGCGCTTGGAACCGGTCGTACAGCGGTCGCGCACTGCCTTCCGCATGCCGCGCTACGCGCTCGCCGCGGCGGCCTCGCTGATGCTCATGGTCACACTCTCGCTAACGGTGCTGCGTCCGATCTTCTTCGGCGTAACGCCTGCGGTAGACACCACCACAGTGGAGACCGGTGCCGTGGACAGCGCCGTGCAGCCCGCGGCACCCGTTGAAGCCGAGCCCGTGGCAAGCGTCGGCGGGACGGAGTTCAAGGACCTCGGCCTTGATGAGCTGACGCAGTTGCTCAACGAGCTTGATCAGATGGAAGCGACAATCGCCGCTGAGCCGCGGAGCATGCGCGAACCGATCACGACCACCCCGGAGGGCTTGTGAGTGTGTTCCAGTTGATGCGGCGCGCGACGGGCCTCGCACTCGTGGCACTCGTGCTCGCGGCCGCCTCGGCGACGGCACAAGATCGTGGGCAGCCGCCGCCGCGCGACGCCGCGCAGCGGGACACCCTCGAGCAGCGCGTGCGTCTGCGCATGGCGCAGATGCTCCGCAACCAGCTCGGCATGAACGACGAACAGATTCGCCGTTTTCAAGCGACGAACCGTCGCTTTGAGGCACAGCGCGTCGGCCTGTTCAATCAGGAGCGCGAAGTGCGCGGGGAACTCCGTCAGCTCATTGAGGCTGGGGACACCACGCAGCACCAGCGCATCGGAACGCTGTTGGATCGCACCATTCAGCTGCAGCGTCAGCGGATTGATCTGCAGGAGGCGGAACAGAAGGAGCTCGCGACCTTCTTGAATCCGGTGCAGCGCGCACGCTTGTACGGCATTGAGGAGCAGCTTCGCCGCCGCATGGACAGCTTGCGCGACGGGCCGCCAGGCGGCGGGCGCATGGAGCCTCCGCCGATGCGGCCAAACGCAGGACCAGGCGGGCGCCCGCCGGGCGGGGGACTGCGCCGTCCACCGGGGCGCTGAACCTCGGTCTTGCAGTTCAAGTGACTTGCACCTGCTACTATCTTTTCCCTGTCGGCGCCCGGATGGCGGAACCGGCAGACGCAGGGGACTCAAAATCCCCCGAGGGCAACCTCTTGTGGGTTCGATTCCCACTCCGGGCATAGGCGGCGGACCCACTCGAGATGAGTGGGTCCGCCGCTTCGCTTTTGCGGCCCATGGGCACTAGCGGCAGCCGCGCGGGAGGCTTAATATGAATACATAGTCATATGGTCCTACACTAGCCCAGCCCCTCATGTCGTTCCTCTCCGCGCTCCGAAAGCTCCTGCCCTCCAGCTTCACCGCCGACGCGCTCGACACGCTACGCAGCGCCAATCCCAAGACGCTGCTCATTGACGTTCGCGAACCGCAGGAGTTCGCCGAGGGGCACATTCAGGGCTCGGTGCCCGTTCCCATGGGAAAAATCCCGCATCATGCCAAGGCCATTGCCGATTCGGGACATCCTGTGGTCGTGATCTGTCGCTCGGGCGCGCGCGCAAGCAGCTGCGCCGGCGTGCTCCGCCAGCAGGGTGCCGCTGAGGTGCACGTCCTCTCAGGCGGTGTGCTCGGCTGGCAGCGCGCGGGGCGACAGGTGAAGACGGGCTCGAAGGCTCCCGGACTCTTCACGCTGCTCAAGCCCTAACCAGCGCGTACCCATCCCGCACTCGCGGTCAGCGCCGGGCGCCCTCAGCATCGGGCGCTGTCAGCGCGGCGCGCGCTCGCGACCGTAGCCGGTCGCAATGGCCAGCGGCACCGCAATGAGCAGTGCCCACGCGTAGGTGTTGTGCATGCCGATGGCGAAGGGCGAGAGGCGTGGCAGCACTCCGCCCGCACCAAGATTCGTTGCACCCGACGCGAGAATGGTCGGGAGGAACCACGGCAACAAAAAGGGCCAGACGCAGACTGTGAGGTCGAGCAGGTTTGCGCGGCGGTAGGCACTCACGCCAGCCCGTGCGCCGAGGTCGCGCACCACCGGCCCCACGGCCAACACCGCGACGACACTGTGCGTGGTGAGCATCACCGCGGCGGAAACCAAGCCCACACTCAGCCATTCAGCGCGCGACGCGGACATCGTGCCGCTTGCGCGCGTGTCAAGCAGGCGGTCGAGCAGGCCCGACGCCTGCACCGTGCCGACGAGCCCCATCAGCAGAATCGTGAAGACGGTCACGCCAAGGCTACGATTGACGCCGTCGACAATCAAACCGGTGGCGCCGAAGCGTTCGCGATCAATGCGCAGCACATCGGACGGCTCGAGCAATCCGAGGGCGAGCGAGAGAGCGAGGGCGAGCACGATGCCCGCAAAAAGCCCTTCAAGCAGCGGACGCCGCCGCATCAGCATCGCGATCACCACAACCGGCACTGCGAGCAGCGGGAGCGAGTCTGAGGCCGCGGTCATTGGCCCCGCTGCGGAGATCAACGCACTCGCACTGCGCGACGCCAGCGCAACGCTTGCCCCGAGCGCGATGAGTCCCGCGGGCACCGCGTAGCGAAGTCGCGAGCGCACCGTTCCCGCGACATCGGTGGCCTGCGAGCCGGCGCTGGCGATCGTCGTGTCGGAAATCGGCGAGATGGAATCGCCCCACGTGGCACCTGCGAGCACGGCGCCCATCAACACCGCCGGCGGCGCGCCCAGCGTCCCGCCCGAGGCATAGAGCACGGGACCCGCCACGAGGATCGTTCCGAAAGAGGTGCCCGTCGCCGTCGAGACGAGCGCGCAGGCCACGAACGCCGCGCCAACAAAAGCCACCGGGCCCAGCTCCGCACGCTGCGCGAGCCACACGATGCCATCCACCAACCCCGCGTCGCCGAGGATCTTGCCGAGCACGCCGGAGAGCATCCACGCGAGAATCATCACGGCGACGATCGGCTGCGCGATGGCACCAATCACCGCGTCCGACCACGCCTCGCGATCCTTGGCGAGGACGAGTCCGAGCGCCAGTGCCGCGAGGAGCACGGGCCAGAACCCGCGTTCATCCGGCGCACCGGCGAGCGCGAGCCAGGTCACTCCCGCGAGAAAGAGCGCCACGGGGGCCAACGCGCCGCTCAGTCCGCCGTAGAATGCGAGCGGAGCGGTAAGCTGTTTGATGGACGGATCGTCGGACCCGTTTTCCGGAGGCTTTGGCATCGCGTTATGATACCATTCTTCCCAATCGTGGCGGATACGATGAGCGATTCCGATCTCTTTTCCCTGTACGATTTGCGCGTGGACGTCGTGGCGGGCGACCGCCCAATGGTCTGCGGGCATCGTGCCGGCGACAGCTTCACGCTCGAGGGAGAGATGCTCCGGTTCCCAGAGGGGCAGGGGTTCCCGCTCTACGCACTGGCGGCCATCCTGCCGATTCTCCCGGCGAAGCAGCGCATGACGGCGCCGGCTGATTGGATGACGACCGACGCCGAGGTCGCGTGCCCGGATCCGCACTGCGGAGGGCGATTCCGCATCACGCGCACCGGCACGCGCACCTTCCGCCACGGCGATGTGACCGTGGTGCCGATGCCTTCCGCGTGAGCGTGCCGTTGATTCCCCGCGATGCAGCGGGGCCACAAGTCCCGCGTGCCACGCTCGCTGCCGACTACACCATCTCTCGCCTGCTCAAGGGCGGCTGGCAGCTCGCGGGTGGGCACGGCGCCGTGGAGCGCGCGCAGGCACTCACCGACATGGGCGCCTTCGTTGATGCCGGCATCACGAGCTTCGACTGTGCGGACATCTACACGGGCGTCGAGGAACTGATTGGCGAGTTTGTTCGCACCCGCGGCGCCGGCGCGATGCAAGTGCACACCAAGTGCGTCCCCGATCTCGGCCGACTCGCCGATCTCCGCGCGGACGATATCTCGGCGCTCGTGGATCGCTCGCGGCAGCGGCTCGGCGTCTCGGCGCTTGATCTCGTGCAGTTTCACTGGTGGGACTACGCGCTCGGCGATTGGCTGGCCGCGCTCACTGCGTTGGCGGACCAACAGGCGCGCGGCGCGGTCCTGCATCTCGGCGTGACCAACTTCGGCACGCCGCATCTGCAACGTATGATCGACGCCGGACTTCCGGTGGTGAGTCACCAGCTGCAGTACTCCGTACTCGATCGTCGCCCCGCGCGTGAGGTGGCGGCACTCTGTGCGCAGCATGGAGTCGGACTGCTCTGCTACGGCGCGCTTGCCGGCGGGTTCATGCATCGCCGCTGGCTCGGTGCGCCAGAGCCGCAGGAGCCGTTGGAAAATCGGTCACTCATGAAATACAAGCTGATCATTGACGACTGTGGCGGCTGGGATCGCTTTCAGGCGTTGTTGCACCTGCTGGATGGCATCGCGGCACGGCACGGCGTGGGCATCGGCACGATTGCCATTCGCTGGGTGCTCGATCAGCCCGCTGTCGCGGGAGTGATTGTGGGTGCTCGTGACGCCTCGCATCTCGCCGAGACGTTGGCCGCTGGCGCGCTTGTTCTCACGCCGCGCGACCGCGATGAGCTCAGCGGATTCCTCGGGGGCTACGGCACGCCGGATGGCGATGTCTACGCGTTGGAACGCGACCGCGAGGGCCGACACGGCCGCATCATGCGCTACAATCTCAACTCCGCGCGATGAGTGCGTGAGGCGCTCCGCGCTCCGGGACGCTAGCGATCAGCAGCCTTGGGCGGATCGAAGATCAAGTCGGCGGCCAGCCAAACCGTGCGTGTGAACGGGTAGGTCACCAGCGGTGAGAGCAACATGGCGATCACCGCGACCACCTCGATGCGTCCCCACGGCACATCAGGCCAGACTGCGAGGAGCCAGGCACCGAATCCAAAGGCGAACAGCAACTCGGCGAGGATCAGGTTCACCAAGTACGCACCGACGAAATGATCTTTGTTCCCGCGGTCCGTCTTGAGCGCACACCGCGGGCAATGCGGCTGGAGTCGAAGCCACTGCCGAAAGAGCCCGCCCGAACCGCATTCCGGACAGTGCAATGCGAGCGCCCGCGCAATTCGCCGCGTCGGTGTGGGTAAGACGGTGGGCAGGGCCATCTGTGCAAGCTACATTCGTAGGGAGCGCGAACACACCCTCGACTCCGACACCGATGCCAGGCCGCCACCACCTGTTCGTTCCTGGGCCCTCGAACGTTCCTGACCGCGTCCTTCGGGCCATGCATCGTGCGCAGGAAGATCACCGTTCCAGTGCCTTTCCCGAGTTGACGCACGGCCTGCTGCGCGACATCAAGCCGGTCTTCGGCGCCACGGAGGCGCGTCCCTTTCTCTTCGCGGCCACTGGCACGGGCATGTGGGAAGCGGCCATCACGAACACGCTTTCCCCGGGTGACCGCGTGCTCGCGGTGCGCCTCGGGCAGTTCTCCCACCTGTTCATTGACACCGCGGAAAAGCTCGGACTCAAGGTGGACGTGATGGATCTCGAGTGGGGCGAGTCGTTCGATCCCGCCGCCATCGGCGAGAAGCTCGACGCCGACACCACGCACAGCTACAAAGCCGTGCTCGTGGTGCACAACGAGACCGCGACGGGCGTCACGACCGACATCGCCGGTTTGCGCGAAGCAATGGACGCCGCCAAGCATCCCGCGCTCCTGCTCGTGGACGGCGTGAGCTCGATTGGATCGCTCGAGTTTCTGCAGGACGCGTGGGGCGTGGACGTCGCCATCACGGGCTCGCAGAAGGGCTTTATGATGCCCGCGGGGCTCGGCATGGTCTCGCTATCGCCGCGCGCCATGGAACTCATCGAGACGGCGGGTTTTCAACGCCACTACTTCGACCTCCGCCCGCAGGTGCTGCATAACGATCAAGGATATTTCCCGTACACACCGGCGCTCGCGCACCTCTTCGGGCTCCGCGAAGCGCTCGACATGATGGCCGAGGAAGGGCTCACGAACATCCACGCGCGCCACGCGCGGCTCGGTGAAGGCGTGCGTCGCGCCGTCGCCGCGTGGGAACTCAAGATCTGCGCACGCGATCCCGAAGTGCGGTCGAATACGGTCACGGCGATTGTCGTCCCGGAGGGCAAGGATGCGCGACAGGTCATTGATCACGCCTACAAGCGGTGGGACATGGCGCTCGGCTCCGGATTGGGTCGCCTGAATGGCAAGGTCTTCCGCATCGGACACCTCGGCGATTGCAACGCGGGCATGCTCATTGGCGCGATTGGGCTCGCCGAGATGGCCCTGCACGATGCGGGCATCCCCGTGCCGCTCGGGGCGGGGGTGGCCGCGGCGCAGCGCTGGTACCGCGAGTCGGCGTGAACACGCGCTCGGAGCACCGGGGGCGCGCCGTGGTCTGGGTGACGCGGCGGCTGCCGAGGGCGGTGGAAGAGGCCCTCGCCACGCGTTTCGACGTGCGTCAGAACGCGGACGACGCGCCGCTCGATGCGGAGGGCCTCCGACGCGCCTTCCGTGAGGCCGACGCGGTGCTTCCGACCGTGACGGATTGCATCACCGCCGACTGCTTCACGCAGCCAGAGCGACGCGCGCGCCTGGTGGCGAACTTTGGCGTCGGAGTGAATCACATTGATCTCACGGCGGCCCGTGCCGCGGGCGTGGCAGTGACGAACACCCCCGATGTGCTGACCGATGACACCGCCGACCTCGCGCTTCTGCTGATGCTCGCCGTGCTTAGGCGCGCCGGTGAAGGGGAGCGCCTGCTGCGCGCCGGCAAGTGGACGGGGTGGAGTCCAACCGGGATGCTCGGGGCACGGCTGACGGGGCGCACCATCGGCATCGTTGGGTTGGGTCGGATCGGCCGCGCCGTGGCCGCTCGGGCGCGGGACGGCTTTGGGATGCGAGTCCTCGCGTGGAGCCGTTCGACGACTTCCTCGGACGCTGCTGCGCGGATTGAGCGCGTCTCGACCCTCGCGGAGCTCCTCGAGCGCTCGGACATCGTGAGTCTGCATTGCCCAGCCACCCCCGCGACGCGGCACCTCATGGGCGCCGCGGAGCTCGCGCGGATGCCGAGCCACGCCGTGCTGATCAACACCGCACGCGGCGACGTCGTGGATGAGGCGGCGCTGGTGGCCGCGCTCGAAGCGGGGACAATCGCCGGGGCCGGATTGGACGTCTTCGAGGCGGAACCCAGGGTACATCCGGGACTCCTTGGCCGCGAGGATGTCGTCCTGCTCCCGCACCTTGGGAGCGCGACCTTTGAAACACGCGAGGCGATGGGGATGCGGGCCGTGGCGAATCTCGATGCGTTCTTTGCCGCCGCACCCCTGCCAGACGCCGTAATAGATTTCTAGCTTACCGCCATCCTCCAACGTCAAGAAATACCATGGCCGAGTACAAGTACGCGCGCGTCCCCGCAAAGGGTGAGCGCATCGAAGCGTCCGGTGGCGAGTTCCATGTGCCGGACCAGCCCGTCATTCCGTTCATCGAAGGCGACGGCACCGGTGCCGACATCTGGCGTGCCAGCGTGCGCGTCTTTGATGCCGCGGTTGAGCGTGCCTATGCGGGCAAGAAGAAGATTCACTGGATGGAGATCTTTGCCGGCGAGAAGGCGTTTAACCTGACCGGCGAGTGGATGCCCGCTGAGTCGCTTGAGGCTATCCGCGAGTTCAAGATCGCCATCAAGGGTCCGCTCACGACGCCCGTCGGCGGTGGCATTCGCTCGCTCAACGTTGCGCTGCGTCAGGAGCTCGATCTCTACGCCTGCATTCGCCCCGTGCGCTACTTCCAGGGCGTCGGTGCGCCGGTGAAGCATCCCGAGAAGGTGAACATGGTAATCTTCCGCGAGAACATCGAGGACGTGTACAGCGGCATCGAGTTCCGCGCCGGCACACCCGAGGCCGAGAAGCTCCGTCTGTTCATCGAGAAGGAGTTCGGCAAGAAGATTCGCCCCGAGTCGGCGATTGGCATCAAGCCGATGTCGGCGTTCGGGTCGAAGCGCTTGATCGAGATGGCGCTGCGCTACGCGATCAAGCACCACAAGCCGTCCGTGACGATGATGCATAAGGGCAACATCATGAAGTTCACCGAGGGTGGATTCCGTGACTGGGGCTACGAGTTGGCGAAGGAGAAGTTTGCGGGGCAGGTGGTGGCGGAAGGCGACTTGGGCGCGGGCAAGGCACCGGCCAACACCGTGTTGCTCAACGACCGCATTGCCGACTCGATGTTCCAGCAGATTCTGCTGCGGCCTGACGAGTACTCGGTCGTGGCCACGCCGAACCTCAATGGCGACTACATCTCCGATTCGCTCGCGGCCGAAGTGGGCGGCCTCGGCATCGCGCCAGGCGGCAACGTCGGTGACGCAGCAGCCGTGTTCGAAGCCACGCACGGCACCGCGCCCAAGTACGCCGGACTCGACAAGATCAACCCGGGGAGCGTCATCCTCTCGGGCGTGATGATGTTCGAGCAGATGGGCTGGGACGACGCCGGCAAGCTGATCATCGCCGGGCTCGAGAAGGCGATTGCCAACAAAACCGTCACCTATGACCTCGCGCGCCAGATGCAGGGGGCAACCGAAGTGAGCACCACGGGCTTCGGCGACGCGATCATCCGCGGGATGGAGGGATAATGTCCATTGCATTCGCAGTGAAGCGTGGTGACCCGGCGCGCGGCGCAACGCCGCTGCTCGCGGTCGCGTTGCCCGCCGACACCGGCATGCCGAAGGCCCTCGCCGCGCTCGACAAGGCCGCGAGCGGCGCCATCAGCACGGCCATCAAGCGGAAGGATTTCAGCGGCGCAAAGGATGAGTCGCTCTTGATTGTGAACACCGGGAGTGGACCGGAACGCATTCTGCTCGTCGGCACCGGTGCCGGCGGCGCGAAGGGGATCACCCGTGCGGCCGCGCTCGCCGGACGCAAAGCAAATGGCATGGGCGTCGGCACCATGACTTTCTGGACCGCGTCGCTCGAAGGCGAAGCACTCGAAGGCGCCGTGGTCGGACTCTCACTCGGTAGCTGGGAGTTCCGCGAGCTGCATTCGGCTGCGCCCGCGGCGAAGCGCAAGAAGGTGCTGAAGGCTGCGACCATTTTCGTGGAGAACACCGCGGCAGCCAAGGGACCGCTCGCCGCCGGCGTCGCCGTTGCCGAAGGCCAGCGCATCGCCCGCCGTCTCGCGATGCTCCCCGGCAACATCTGCACGCCCGCGTATCTCGCGAGCGCCGCGCGTGACATCGCCAAGCGCGGTAAGCTCGGCGTGAAGGTCTTTGGCCGGAAGGAAATGACGCGCATGAAGATGGGCTCGTTCCTCGCCGTCGCGCAGGGCACGACGCAGGATCCCAAGCTCATCGCGCTGGAGTACAAGGGTGGCCGCCGTGGTGAGGCGCCGGTGGTGCTCGTCGGCAAGGGCCTCTGCTTTGACACGGGCGGCGTGAGCATCAAGCCCGCGCTCGGCATGGAGACGATGAAGTTCGACATGTGCGGTGCGGCCGGCGTACTCGGTGCGATGGAAGCCATCGCTCGGCTCAAGCCACGCATCAATGTTGTGGGCCTCATTGGTTCCACCACGAACGTCGTGGATGGCGATGCGGTGAAGCCGGGGGACGTGGTGTTCGCCAGCAACGGCAAGAGCATCGAGATCCAGAATACGGACGCCGAGGGGCGGTTGGTGCTCGCCGATGTGCTCGTCTACGCGCAGCGCTACAAGCCGCAGGCCGTGATTGATGCCGCCACACTCACCGGCGCGGTGGTGATTGCCCTTGGTCACGTGACGGTCGGCGTGATGGGCAACGATCAAAAGGTTGTGGACGAAGTGCTCGCCGCCGGACGTCGCGGTGGTGAGGTGGGATGGCAACTCCCGCTGTTCGAGGAGTACAAGGAGTTGCTCAAGTCCGATTCGGCCGATCTCCGCAACATCGGCGGCCGAGGCGCGGGAACGATCACCGCGGGACTCTTCCTGCAGGAATTCGCCGGAGATATGCCGTGGGTGCATTTGGATGTCGCAGGCACGGCCTACTCCGAGACGGATCTCACGGTGATGCCGAAGGGGCCCACGGGGACGCCGGTACGCACCTTTGTCGAGTTCGTTCGCGGCAGAGCGCGTTGAGACTCCTGTGTATCGTCGGCGCCCTGCTGATCGGGGCGCCGGCGTTCGCGCAGCAATTGCCGGTGCCGCCTGAGACGGTCGTGTCACCGGCCGTGCCGCTCCCCGTCCGTGATTCCACCCCGCCGCGCGATACGCTGAAGGCGCCGATTGCGGTGGCCGAGCGGCCGCGCGCGCCGGATATGTCGGGTCGCCGTATTGTCTGGGACCGCGATGCGATCTTCAACAGCGGCGCCTTCACGCTTCCCGAGTTGCTGGCGACGGTGCCCGGCGCGAGCGTGGGAAACGCCGCGTTCATCGCAGCGCCAACAGTGACGAGCTGGTACGGCCAGCCGGGCCGCGTACGCGTTTTTATGGACGGCCTCGAACTCGATGCGCTGGACCCCCGCACGCAGGGAACGGCGGATCTCTCGGTGATTCAGCTCTGGGCGATGGAAGAAGTTGCCGTCGAGCGCGCCCCCGGTGAGTTGCGCGTGCATCTCCGCACGTGGCGCGTGCAGCGCACCACGGCGCAGACGCGCACCGACGTTGTCACGGGCGCCGAGAATACGAATCTCTACCGCGGTTTTTACGGCAAGCGATTTGATAGCGGAGCGGTCCTGCAGATCGCGGCGCAGCAGTTCTCGACCACGAACTTTCTCGTGCGTGGCGATGGCGATGGTCTCGGCGCGTTCTTTCGCGTCGGCGTGGCGCGCGAGCGTTGGACCGCGGATTTCGTTGCGTCGCGCAACGGGCGTACCCGCGCGGCGACGAAGCGCTACGTGACCGCCGGGAGCTCGGAGCCGGTAGACGAAGCCGCCACCCCCAGCTTCAAGGGGCGCGATGTCGTGGCGTATCTGCGCGCCGCCTATCGCACCCCGGACGAAGAAGGGCTCTGGGCCCAATTTCTCGCTGGCACGGTGCAGTACGTGGAGGACGACTCCGCGGCCACGAGCGCCTCGACCCCCAATCTCGATTCTGTGGTGGTCCAGTCGCAGTGGTTGGCCACCGTGGGCGTCACCCGCGGCTCGCTGCGGCTTTCTGGTACCGGGCGGCTCCGCGTGCAGGGTGGGGAGTCGAGCTTCGCACCCGCCGTGCGCGCTTCGTGGGAGCGCACGCGGTACGCGCTGAGCGCATTTGCGGAACTCAACGGACCCGACTCGACGACACGATTCGACCTCATGGGGCGCGCCGAGGTCTTCTCCTGGCTGCACCTGGCGGGCGGGTTCTCGCAGCATGCGCCGGACAACGTGATTGGCGGTCCGGCCCGCAGCACGAGTCGGGCCGAACTGGGACTGGGCTGGCGGGCGCGCTGGCTCACGCTCGGCGTCGTGCAGCGCGGAAAGTCGCTGGTGAACGGCATGCCGCTGTTTGACGACGTCTATGTGCCTACGGAAATTGCCGCGGCGACCGGGCTCGAGGTTGGACTGCGCGCCCCGATCGTCGGCCCGCTCACCCTGGAATTTCGGGGAATCGATTGGGGAGGCGAGGCCCTCTACCGGTCGTCGCTGGAATCGCATACCGAACTCCGCGTGGCCACGGGATTCAAGAAAAAGCTCCCGCGCGCCGATTTCATGCTGACCGCCTCCGTGACGCACGACTATCGGAACGACTTCCTGGCCCCCGACGGCGCCGGGGGGGTGCAACGGGCCAAGGGGGCCGGTGTGCTCGGCTCCCAGCTCGACCTGCGGATCGGGGCGGCGCACGTCTTCTGGTACAACCGGAACCTGGCCGGAAAGGTCTACGAAACGATCCCCGGCTACCTGATGCCCAGATTGGTCCAGATGTACGGCATCCGTTGGGAGTTTTGGAACTGAATCTGCTTGCCCAAGTGTTGGCGGCAGAGTAACTTATCAGGCTCTAATGATTCGAAGCATGACTGGTTTCGGAGCGGCCGAAGGGCCGGTCGGCGGCTCGCGCGTCAGCGTGGAGCTGCGTTCGGTCAACCATCGATTCTTCAATCCGAGCTTGAAGCTCCCCTCTGCGCTGTCGAAGTGGGAAGCCGAGGCTCGGGAACTGATGCGGCAAAAGATCTCCCGCGGCCATGTAACGGTGTCGGCGCGGGTGGTTCGTGAGGATACGGTAGGCGCCGTGGTTGACGAGGCACGGTTTGCCGCGGCTGCCGAGGCGTTGAAGTCGCTGATGCTGCGGCATGGGCTGGGCGGAACGGTGGACGTGGCGACGGTGCTGCGCATGCCGGACGTCCTGCAGATGACCCGCGACGACGTCGGGCTGGAGTCGGCGACCGTCGAGGAGTTCCTTGCTGTCACCGAGAGCGCCATCTCGGCGTTGCAGGAAATGCGGGCCAGCGAAGGGGCACGGCTCGCGCAGTTCATCGGCGAGCGGTTGACGCTGATTGAGCAGGCGGTCGGTCGGATTGCCGCGCGGGCCCCGGAGCGAATGGACGCGCAGCGCAATCGGATGCGAGAGAATGTGGAGCGGTTGGCGGGCGGCATCGCGGTGGATCCGCAGCGGCTCGCGCAGGAGATTGCGATTCTCGCCGACAAGCTCGACGTCGGTGAGGAGATGGATCGGTTTGCGAGCCACATCACGGCCTTCCGTGAAGCGTTGCTCGGCCGGGCCGGCGAAGGCGTAGGAAAGCGACTCGGATTCCTGCTGCAGGAAATGCTGCGGGAAGCCAACACGACCGGGAGCAAGGCGAACGATGCCCCGATGCTTCAGGATGTGGTCGGCATCAAGGAAGAGCTTGAGCGGATTCGCGAACAGGTGGAGAATCTCGAGTGAGTGGACGGCCCTTTCCGCTGGTTCTTTCGGCGCCCTCGGGCGCCGGTAAGACGACAATCGCTCGGACGTTGCTTGATCGTCGCACGGACGTTGGGTACTCGGTGTCGTGTACGACCCGTGCACCGCGACCGGCTGAGCAGGATGGAGTGGACTATCATTTCCTCTCCCGCGAGGCGTTCGACGCGGCAGTGCGGCGCGAGGAGTTTGCCGAGTGGGCGGAGGTGCACGGCAATCGGTACGGCACGCTGAAGTCGGCGGTTGAGCAGGTGATGGCGCAGGGCAAGCACGTCATGCTGGACATTGACGTGCAGGGAGCGCGGCAGGTGCTGGAGCGCTTTCCCGAGTCGGTGACCGTGTTCGTGGTGCCTCCCTCGGTCGAGGCGCTGGTGGCGCGACTGACGGGACGGAAAACGGAGAGCGAGGAGACCCTCGCGTTGCGGTTGAAGAATGCGCTGTATGAGCTCGGCGAGGCGGAGCGGTACCAGCATGTGGTGGTGAACGACGATCTCGAGATGGCGGTGCGCCGCGTCGGGATGATCATCGACGAAGAGACGTACAAGCGCGAGCGGTTGCCGGCGCTCGGGCAGCAGGTGCAGGATGTAATCGGTAGGTTGCAGGCAGAGTTGGCTGCGCGGGTCTAACGAAGGCGTTCAGCCTTCATCCCCTGGCCTTCATCTTTTTTCGGAGCATCACCATGCAGGTTTTCACCCCGAAGGACATCACCGAGCACGCAACCAACAAGTACCTCGCGGTCCTCGTGGCTGCCAAGTACGCCCGCGTTCTCAACGATTTCCCGCGTGACCGCGCGAAGAATGAGAAGAAGCTGACCACGCGCTCGCTCGAAGACCTCTCGCATGGCGAGATCGAGTACCGCGTGGTGCCGCGTCGTCGCGCCAAGGGCGCATAAGCACCGGTTCCTCAGGCCTTCACGCGGAGCGCCTCGTGCGTCCCTTCGATGGCCGTCGCGTTCTCCTCGGGGTGACCGGGGGGATCGCGAGTTATAAGTCCGCTTGGCTCGCGCGCCTGCTCACGCAGGCCGGAGCCCAAGTAGACGTCATTCTCACGCGGTCGGCCCGGGAGTTCATCGGGTCGGTCACGTTCGAGGCACTGACAGGGCGTCCGGTGCACACCGTGTTGATCGGTGAGGGGCACGCCCTCGATCACATCCGGCTGGCGCGCGAGGCTGACCTCATGGTCATCGCCCCCGCCACGGCCGATTTCCTTGCCCGTGCGGCGCACGGCCACGCCGATGAACTTCTCTCGGCAACGTTGCTTGCCGCCGAGTGCCCCGTGCTCGTCGTGCCGGCGATGAACGACAAGATGTGGGCCAATGCGCAGGTGCAGGCCAACTGCGCCTCACTCCGTGCGCACGGGCGCGTCGTGCTCGATCCCGGTGTCGGTCCGCTCGCCTCGCCCGATGAAGGGGCGGGACAGGGACGGATGCAAGAGCCCGAGACAATTGTGGCGCATTGCGGCCGCTTGCTCGAGGCGCGTGCAACACCGCAGGGCAAGCTGCGCGGGAAGCGCATCGTCGTGACCGCCGGGCCCACGCGCGAGGCACTCGATCCCGTGCGCTATCTCTCGAACCACAGCACCGGAAAGATGGGCGTGGCGCTCGCCGAGGCCGCGTGGCGCCGTGGTGCGGAGGTGGTGATGGTGCACGGCTCGCTCGCGGTGCGCCTCCCCGACGGGATGTGCACCAAGGCCGTGGAGTCCACGCAGGACATGGCCGAGGCGGTGGCGAGTGAGATCGGTGACGCCGATGTGCTCGTGATGGCCGCCGCACCTGCGGACTTCCGCCCGAAGCAGGTGGCGGGCTCGAAGATCAAGAAGCGCGGCGTGCCGCCGGCCGTCGAGCTGGAGTGGACGCCGGATATTCTCAAGACAACGATGGCCGCGCGAAAGCCTGGGCTCGTCGCCGTGGGATTCGCGCTCGAGACGGACGATCTCATCGAGAACGCCAAGGCGAAGCTCGCCTCGAAAGGGCTCCAGCTCATCGTGGCAAACAGCGCGCGCGAAGCTGGCGCCGGGTTCGGCTACGACACCAATCGCGTGACAATGATCGGGCTCGACGGCGAGCTGCACGAGACGCCCCTCATGTCGAAGCGCGACGTGGCCGATGCGATTCTCGACCGCATCGAGGCCCTGCTGTGAGCGATGCGCACGAGCGACTGAGGCAGTACCTCGAGCAGCGGCGCGAACAGGGCGAGTCGGAGTTCGTACTCGACGGGCTGAGCATCGAGGATGCCCTCAAGGTCTTGACCGCGAAGGCGGCGATGCCGCCGGCACCGCCGAAGGCGGCCCCGCGCGCGCCGTCCGCACCGATCAACATGCTCATGCAGGCGCAGACACCGCCGCCTCGGCCCGACTCGGCGATGCGTCGCGCCGCGGAAGACGCTGCCGCCTCCGGCGATTGGCGTGAGGCGCTACGCGCCGTGGATGCCGAGGGCGAGCCAAGCGCCAAGAAGACATCGGAGAATCCGATGGAGAAGCCAGTTGCTGCCGAGAGCACTGATGCGACCGAGAAGCCGAAGATTGGCGGTTCGGTCTTTCCGCTTCCCGCCGCCGCAGCCGACGCGGGCCCGACGGCCAGCCAGATCTTCGAGGTCGGCGCGGGCTCAGCCCCCTCGTCTCTTGGCCATTTGGCGACGCTGGATGACGTTGCGACGGCCATCGGTGCCTGCCGGTCCTGCTCGCTGGCCACGACGAAGATCAAGGACGTGCCGGGCGAGGGAAACCCACTCGCGCGCTTCGTGGTCGTTGGCGAAGCCCCAGGTCAGAACGAGGACGAGGAAGGACGCCCCTTCGTGGGCAAGTCCGGCGACCTTCTTACCAAGATTCTCGAGGCCATCGGCTTCAAGCGCGAGGACGTCTTTATCTGCAATGTCCTCAAGCATCGGCCCCCGGCGAACCGCAATCCGACCTCAGACGAAATCTCGGCCTGCCGGCCTTTCTTGTTGCGGCAGTTGGAGTTGCTCCAACCCAAGGTGATTTTGGCGCTCGGCACGTTTGCCGCGCAGACGCTCTTGGAGACAGATTCCCCCATCGGGAAGCTCCGCGGTCTGGAGCATCGCTACCACGGCATTCCGCTCGTGGCCACGTATCATCCCGCCGCGTTGTTGCGGAACCCCAACTGGAAGCGCCCCGCCTGGGAAGATGTCCAGCTCGCCCGTCGAATTTTCGATCGCCCGTAAGGGCCCGCCAGACGCGTTCGCCGACCGCCGCCCTCCTTGGTCGGAGGACGCCGAACGCGCCGTTCTCGCGGCGATGCTCCTCTCCGGTGACGCGGTCGTCACCGTCATGGAGCTCGTCACCGAGGACATGTTCTATCGTGAAGGGCATCGTCGCCTCTTCCGCTCGATGTCCTCACTCGCCAACGGTGGTGCGGTCGTTGACCCGCTCACGTTGTCGAATGAACTCGATCAGCGCGGCGACCTCACCGCCGCGGGCGGCAAGGAATACATCGGCGGGCTGCTCGATGAAATCCCGACGGCGGCGAATGTCGAGCATCACTGCCGCATCGTCCGCGACAAGGCGCTGCGTCGGCGGCTGATCGAGACGGCGACGTCGCTGGTGCGTGAGGGACACGAGAGTCCCGCCGATGTCGCGGAACTCCTCGACCTCGCGGAACACAAGATTCTCGAGCTGAACGACAGCCGCGGCCAGGAAGGGTTTGTCCGCATCAAGTCGTTGTTGTGGTCGGCGATGGAGCGCATCGAAGTCCTGCGCACCGCTGGCGGCAACCTCACCGGCGTGCCCTCGGGCTTCGCCGATCTCGACAAGTTGACGCTGGGCTTCCAGCCTTCGGACTTGGTGATCGTGGCGGCCCGTCCCTCGATGGGCAAGACGGCGTTCGTGTTGAACGTCATGCAATACGCGGCCATCGAAGGCAATGTTCCGACGGCACTCTTCTCGCTGGAAATGAGTACTCAATCCCTTCTGCTGCGCATGCTCGCATCCGAGGGATATGTGGACGCTCAACGTTTGCGCTCCGGCGCACTCACGGCGCAGGACGCGTCGAATCTCGCGAAGGCCGCGGCCCTGCTTGGTCAGGCGCCGATCTGGATTGACGACACCCCGGGTCTCTCGGTGCTCGAGGTGCGCTCGCGCGCACGGCGTCTCAAGATGCAGGCCGATATCAAGCTGCTGATCATCGACTACCTCCAGCTCGTCTCCGGCCCGCCGAACTCCGAGAGCCGTCAGCAGGAAGTCTCGGCGATCTCGCGTTCGCTGAAGGCGCTTGCAAAGGAGCTCGCGATTCCCGTCATCGCGCTCTCGCAGCTCTCGCGCGCGTCGGAACAGCGCGGCGGTGAGAATCGCCGGCCGCAGCTCTCCGACCTCCGCGACTCCGGCGCCATCGAGCAGGACGCCGACGTCGTGCTGTTCATCTACCGTCCCGAGATGAACGAGCGTCCGTACGACGATCAGGGCAACCCACGCATGGTCCCCGGCACCAACGACGTGCCGCTCGACGGCTACGCCGAAGTGATCATCGGCAAGCAGCGTAACGGCCCGACGGGGCATATTCGCCTGCACTATCGGAAGAGCCATACGCGCTTTGAGAACTGGACCGGCCGCCAGGAGGAGTGAGGATGCCTCATCACTTCGTACTGAGCTCGGCAACGGAATCTCATGACGGCGCATGCGTGGCGGTGACCGCATGGCCGTGAAATCGAAATCCGTCTACCGCTGCACCGAGTGCGGCGGTGAATCACTCCGCTGGCAGGGGCGCTGCGATACCTGCGGCGAGTGGAATACGCTCGTCGAGGAGATGGCCGCGCCTAAGGTCACGGCATCCAAGGGCGCCGGTGCGCAGCGTCGGCTCGCTGGGAGCGCGAGCTACGGCGAGGGTGGCAACGTCGTCGAGACACCGCGCCTGAAAGACGTGCATGGCACCGAAGCCAATCGACTCGCCACGGGAATTGCCGAATTCGATTTCGTGCTCGGTGGCGGCGTGGTGCCTGGCTCCATGGTGCTGGTCGGTGGCGAACCCGGCATCGGCAAGAGCACAATCTTGTTGCAGGTCGCGGCGCGCCTCGAGGCGGCGGGACATCGCGCGCTCTACGTGAGTGGCGAAGAATCGCCGTTGCAGGTGAAGCTTCGCGCGGACCGTCTCGATGCGACCGCGGGCAATGTCTCGCTCATTGGCGAGACGAATCTCGAGACGATTCTCGCCACCGCGGCCGCCATGGGCCCGAAGGTGATGGTCGTGGACTCCATCCAGACCGTCTTCACTGGCGATCTCGAGGGCGCACCCGGCAATGTCGGGCAAGTGCGCGAGTGCGCCGCGCGCCTGATGCGGTTTGCGAAGGAGTCCGGGACCGCGGTCTTTGTTGTGGGCCACGTGACGAAGGGTGGCGGCATCGCCGGCCCCAAGACGCTCGAGCACATCGTGGACACGGTGCTCTACTTCGAGGGCGAAGGCTCGGTTGATCACCGCGTTTTACGCGCAACGAAGAATCGCTTTGGCTCGGTGGACGAAATCGGCGTCTTCCGCATGACGGTGCAGGGTCTGGAAGCGGTGGAGAATCCGTCCGCGCTCTTCCTCGGCGAGCGCGCGGAGTCGCCGGCGTCAGGCAGTGCGGTGACCTGCTTGATGGAAGGCTCGCGGCCGATGCTCCTTGAGGTGCAGGGGCTCGCGGCGAAGGCCGGCTTTGGCACGCCGCAGCGCGTGAGCACCGGCTACGACGGCCGCCGTCTCGCGCTTCTGCTCGCCGTGCTCGATAAGCGCGCCGGACTTTCGTATGCGCAACTCGACGTCTTCATCAACATCGTTGGCGGTGTGCGCGTGCAGGAGCCCGCGGGCGATCTCGCGATTGCGGCGGCGCTTGCGTCGAGCTTCTACGACAAGCCGCTCCCCGCCGATGCGATCTTCATTGGCGAAGTGGGACTCGGCGGCGAAATTCGCGCGGTGTCGCAGGCGGAACGTCGCTTGCTCGAGGCGGAGAAGATGGGGATGCGGCGCGCGTTCGTGAGTCCGCGCTCGATTCCGAAGCGCGCGCCGAAGCATCTCAAGGTGGAGCCGGTCGCCGATCTCGTTGCCCTCTTCCGAGCGCTCTTCCGATGACCGTGCGTGACGTGGGCGTGGTGATTGTCGCCGGCGGCTCCGGGAGTCGCGTTGGCGGCACCGAGCTCAAGCAGATGCGCTGGGTGGCGGGGAAGCCGATGCTCCTGCATTCGCTGCAGACCTTTCAAGGTCTCCCTGATGTGAGCATGGTGGTCTGCGTGATGCCGCAGCGCTACGCGGGCGATCCGCCGCCCTGGCTCTTTCAGTGCGATCTTGAACGCATGCTGATCTCGGTTGGCGGACGTACGCGTGCCGAGTCGGTGGCGAATGGTCTGGAGGATCTGCCCGCCGTCTGTTCCACCGTGCTCGTGCATGATGCCGCGCGTCCTCTCGCGGACGCCGCGATGATCGCGCGTGTGATTGCCGAAGCGAAGCGCGGGCACGGTGCCATTGCGGCATTGCCCGTGGTGGACACGCTCAAGCGCGTCGCCGAGGACGGCACGATTCTCGAGACGGTGAGCCGTACTGGACTCTGGCGCGCGCAGACGCCGCAGGGTTTCCCGCGCGAGATCATTGAACGAGCGCATCGCGAAGCGAAGAAGGGTGGATGGCACGGCGAAGCCACGGACGACGCGGCGCTCTGCGAACGCATTGGTGTGCCGGTGAAGGTCGTGCGTGGGAGCGAGAAGGCGATGAAGGTGACGGAGGAGTTGGACTTCGCGCGCGCCGAGGCGCTCGCCTCGTGGCGCGAGGAGCCGGATGCCTGAGTCGCGCGGCCTTCCGTTTTGGTCCTCGGAGGAGATGGAAGCGGCCGTCGGGCCAACCCTCGCGCATCTGCGCGATGGGCGCGTGCTCGCCTATCCCACCGAGACGCTCTACGGCTTTGGCACCACGATCGACAACGCCGCCATCGAGCGGCTCGTCGCGCTGAAGCGACGTCCTCCGGCGAAGCCATTTCTCCTGCTCATCTCCGACACGCCGATGCTCGCGCGGCTCGGACTGCATTTGCCGCAGAGTGCTTCGATGCTCGCCGCGCGCCATTGGCCGGGGCCGTTGACGCTCGTGCTGCCGGGTGGTGAGCGGCGCATTCCCGACCGACTGCGGGGCCCGGAAGGGGGCGTGGCCGTGCGGTGGACCCCGCACCCCGGGCTGCAGCGCCTCATTGCCGCACTCGGCGATCCCATCACCAGCACTTCGGCGAATCGCCCGGGTGAACCTGCCGCCACGTCGGCGCGCGAGGTGTTGGAGCAGTTCGGTCCGCAGATCGCGCGCGGCGATGTGTTGCTCCTCGATGCCGGGTCGCTGCACACCGATACGGCATCCACGGTGGTGGACTGCACCGGCCGGCGGCCACGCGTGATTCGTCCCGGTGCCATCGCCGCGGACGTGCTGCGTGAGAGCTGTCCCGATCTCGTCGGCGATCAGTAGCTTTCGCCAATGCACCTGCTCTTCGTCTGCACGGGCAACACCTGTCGCTCGCCGATGGCCGAGGCGATCGCGCGCACCATGCTCACCGAGCGCGGCATCGCGAACGTCGTAATCTCCAGCGCGGGGACGAGCGCCTGGGATGGTGCGCCGGCTTCGGATGCGGCGGTGCTCGTCACGATGGAGCACGGGATGGATCTGACCGGGCATCGGTCGCGGGCGCTCTCGCGCGAAATCGTAGAGCGAGCGGATCTGATTCTGGCGATGGGGCCGCACCACTTGGAGCGCGTCGTGGCGCTGGGCGGGCATGAGAAGGCGCACCTGCTCACGCACTACGCATCGCGCGGCGCCAGCTCGACTCCGGTTGCCGATCCATTCGGCGGCGATCTCGAGGCGTACCGAACGACGTTCGATGAACTGCAGGCGACCATCGCGCAGATGCTCGATCGTCTCGAGGCGGATCGCGGCGCGAAGGGCGCCTAAGCATGGGGCCGGCGCGACTGGTTCTGCTCGGGCATCCCGTGGCGCACTCCCTCTCGCCCGTTATGCAGACGGCGGCACTGAAGGCCGCCGGCATCACGGCGAGCTATGAGGCGATGGACGTCGCCCCCGATGCGATGGCCGACACCGTCGAACTCCTGCGGGTTGAACGCACAGCCGGCAATGTGACGGTGCCGCACAAGGAGCGCATGGCCGCATTGTGTGACATGCTCACGCCGCTCGCAATGTCAGTTGAAGCCGTCAACACCTTTTGGTTCGAGCCCGATGGCCGACTCGTGGGTGACAATACGGACGTCGGTGGATTCGACTTCGCGGCGCGTTTCCTCCTGCAGGAGGCTGTGGAGCGGGCGCGCGTCCTCGTGCTCGGCGCGGGGGGCTCTGCCGCGGCGGTGCTCGAGGCCGTGAGCGAGTGGCCGCGCGCCCGCGTGACGTTAGCGGCGCGATCGCGCGATCGGGCAGAGGAGCTGGCCGATCGGTATGCGAGCATTTGCGAGGTGGTGGATTTCACGCCGGAGCTCGCGAGCCCCGTGGGAAGCACCATCCTCGCGGGCAGCACACTGATTGTGAACGCGACCCCGCTCGGTCTTGATGGCGCGGTGATGCCGGTTGCACCGGCGCTCATCCCGCCGCACTGCGCGGTGATGGACCTCACCTACCGACGTGGGCGCACTCCCTGGGTGAACGCGTTGCGGGCGCGTGGCCTTCGAGCCGAAGACGGCTTGCCGATGCTGGTGGAGCAGGGGGCGCTCGCCTTTGAGCGGTGGTACGGCGTACCGGCCGACCGCGTCGCGATGCTGCGTGCGATTCGCTGAGGCGCTCGCGCAGTTCGTTTTTCCGCGGGTGTGCGCGTCCTGCGACGCCTTTCTCGGCGATTCGGACGAGGGGATCGTCTGTGGCCTCTGCTGGGCCCGTGTGCCGCTCCTCCGGGCCCCTCGGTGTGGGCGCTGCGGGCATCCGACCCCCGCGCGGGGTGCCTGCCCTGGATGCGCGCTCCTCCCCCCATTTGTTCGCGCGGCCCGCTCCTACTGCTGGGTTCCCGATGACGCCAGCAGTGGCATCGTCTCGGCGCTCAAGTACGACGGCTGGCCGGCCGTCGCGGAGGCGATGGCGGCACGCATCGCACGGCTCGACTGGCCCACGGATGTCGTCGCCGAGCGTGCGGCCCTCATTCCGGTCCCGCTGGCGGCCGTGAAGGAGCGGGCGCGTGGCTACAACCAAGCGCAGGTTTTGGCGCACGCGATTGGCCGGTGCTGGAACGTGCCCGTCTGGGGTGATTTGCTACGGCGAGCGCGCGCCACACCATCACAAACGCGATTGACTCCCGGCGAGCGGTTGGCGAACGTTCATCACGCGTTCTCCTTGGAGAACAACGCCGAGTCCCGCATCCGCGGCCGGCACCTGATGCTCGTGGACGATGTGCTCACGACCGGTGCCACGCTCAATGCCTGCGCCACGGTGCTGTTTGACGGCGGGGCGCGCACGTTGAGCTACGTGACCTTCGGTCGGGCCCGCGCCGCTGCGGACCGCCGCTGATTGTTTTTACCCTTCCGACCCTCCCTCAGGAACCCCGGGCTATGTCCGACACTCTTCGCATCGGTATCAACGGTTTTGGCCGCATTGGCCGCCAGGTCGTGCGCGCCGCCAAGCAACGCGGCGCCAAGATTGACGTCGTCGCCATCAACGACCTCACCGACACCAAGACCCTCGCGCACCTGTTCAAGTACGACTCGGTGCACGGGAAGTTCGACGGTGAAGTCACGTTTGACGCCGACTCCATCACGATCAATGGCGACCAGATCAAGGTGTTGAAGGAGAAGGATCCCTCGCTGCTGCCATGGAAGGACCTGAAGGTGGATGTCGTTCTCGAGGCAACGGGCCGCTTCACGAAGGCCGAGGACGCCAAGAAGCACATCACCGGCGGTGCCAAGAAGGTCATCATCTCTGCGCCGGCCACCGGCGAAGACATCACCATCGTGCTCGGCGTGAACGACAACAAGTACGATGCCGCCACGCACCACATCATCTCCAACGCGAGCTGCACCACGAACTGCCTCGCCCCGATGGTAAAGGTCGTGCGCGACAACTTTGGCTTCAAGCATGGCGCGATGGTCACGATTCACAGCTACACGAACGACCAGAGCATCCTCGATCTCCCGCATAAGGATCTGCGTCGCGCGCGCGCGGCGGCGGTCTCGATGATCCCGACCACCACTGGCGCCGCGAAGGCGACGGGGCTCGTGATTCCCGAAGTGAAGGGGAAGATCGACGGCATCGCGATTCGCGTCCCGACCCCGAACGTCTCGCTCACGGAGCTGACTGTCGAAGTGGAGAAGGGCACGACGATCGCCGAAGTGAACGCCGCGCTCAAGGCCGCATCCGAAGGCGCGCTCAAGGGCATCATGTCCTTCACCGACGAGGAACTCGTCTCGGTGGATTACATCGGCAACCCGGCCTCGTGCACCATTGACAGCAAGAGCACCAACGTCATTGACGGCACGATGGTGAAGCTCTCCGGTTGGTACGACAACGAGTGGGGCTACTCCTCGCGTTGCGTTGATCTCATGCTGCTGGTCGGCAAGAGCCTTTAAGCGACCGACGAGCCTCTGATGCCCACGCGTACGATCAAGGATCTCAAGACGGCGGATCTCGCCGGCAAGCGCGCCCTCGTGCGCGTGGACTTCAATGTGCCGTTGCACGAGGACGGCACGGTGGCGGATGACACGCGCATTCGCGCGGCCGTTCCGACCATTCTGACGCTGACCAAGGCCGGCGCGCGCGTCGTGCTGTGCTCGCACCTCGGGCGTCCGAAGGGAAAGCCCGAGGCAAAGTATTCGCTGGCGCCAATCGCGCCGGTGCTCGCCGCGTTGCTTAATGCCCCCGTCACCTTCGTGCCGCACACGGTGGGCGCGGAGGCCGAGGCGGCCACTAAGGCGCTGACGAACGGGCAGGTCTGCCTGCTTGAGAACACGCGCTTTGAGGCGGGCGAGGAGAAGAACGACGCAGCGCTGTCCAAGGCCTTCGCCGCACTCGGCGATCTCTATGTGAACGATGCCTTCGGCGCCGCGCACCGAGCGCATGCGAGCACTGAGGGCGTCACCAAGTTCCTCAAGCCGGCGGTCGCTGGGCTCCTGATGCACAAGGAACTCGAGTACCTCGGCGGCGCACTCGACAAGCCGAAGCGCCCGTTCATCGCCATTCTCGGCGGCTCAAAGATCTCCGGCAAGATTGACGTCATTGAGGCGTTGCTGCCGAAGGTTGACGGCATCCTGATTGGCGGCGCCATGGCCTGCACGTTCTACAAGGCGATGGAGTTCGAGACGGGGAAGTCACTCGTCGAAGCCGATCGTGTGGAGATGGCCGCTGACTTGATGGAGCGCGCGGGGTATCGTCTCACCTTGCCGCACGACGCGATGGTCGCGCCGGCGATTGCCGAGGGCGACAAGGCGCATGCCGTGAAGCGCGACGAGATCCCGTCCGGCGAGGCGATGCTCGACATCGGTCCGGATTCGGCAGTGAGTTACGCCCGCGCGATTGCTGCCGCGAAGACGATCATCTGGAACGGCCCGATGGGCGTCTTCGAGACGCCGCCGTTCGACAAGGGCACGAATGCCGTCGCGCAGGCGATGGTCGAGGCCACCAAGCGCGGCGCGACGACGATCGTCGGCGGCGGCGACTCCGCCGCGGCGGTCGAGGCGGCTGGGTTGGCGTCTTCGATGTCGCACGTCAGCACCGGCGGCGGCGCCTC
>JANLTT010000165.1:0-2274 GCA_031363115.1 Gemmatimonas sp. | reverse complement strand
CTCGCCGAGTCGCGCCACGAACTCGGCGATGCGCTGCAAGTCGAAGCGCGCAAGCTCGAAGCGCGGCAGCGCGGCGAATCCGCCGAGCAAATCGAGGGGCGGACGAGACGCCAACACCATCAACACCCGCCCGCCGTCGAGGCGCGCCGCCACGGCATCGAGCACGCGACGCGACTCGGGATCAATCCAATGGAGATCGTCAATCAAAAAGGCGAGCGCCGACTCGTCGCTGATGGCGCGCAGGAGATCGAGCAGCGCACCGACGCGTCGGCGCACGGCATCCTCGCCCGTGGCCGCGTCAGGTCGCGCCTGCGGAAAGACCGAGGCGAGCGCTGGCGCGAGCGCCACGAGCACACTCGCGCTGTCGGATGATATCGCGCGCGCACCGGGGCGCTGCGACACCACTTCGGAGATGGCCGCAAGGAATCCGCCCCCCACCGCGCGATCGCCAGGATTGGCTCGAATGAGAATCGCCTTGGCGCGCGACGCACGGAGCCGCGAATGGAGATCGGCGAGCAGTCGCGATTTGCCGAGCCCAGCGACACCGCTGAGCAGGACCGCGCTTCCCTTTCCCTCTTTCGTGAGATCCCATCGCTCCAGCAGGGCGCGGAACTCCGTCTCGCGGCCAATCAGCTCTGGCGCGAGAGACGAGCTGTCCTCGCCGTGCGTTGCGGAAGCGGCCGCATCAGGGGCGGACCGTGCCGAGGGCTTGGCGGTCGTGATGGCCCGCGCGGTCCGCAGTGCGCCGCGCGTGGCGTCATCGGGTTCGAACTCATTCGCCGAGAGCATCGCCTCGAGGTGCTCGGCTTCGGCGATACAGGCCACCGTGTCGCGCGCCGCCACGAGAGACTCGAGGAGGAGGCGCCAGGTCGCGAGTTCCATGGGGGCTTCGTCGCGTGCGCGTTTCGCCAACTCCACGGCGGTGGCGAACTGTCCCCCGCCGAGCGCTTGGCGCGCGAGGGTGTCGCAGCAGCCGGTGAAGAGGGCACGGAGCCGGCGGCGTTCGATGTCGGCCCACTCCTCGAACTCGGCGGCCCCTGGGGCAGCGAAGTCGGGGATGAAGGCCCCCGTGTAGGCGGCCACTGCATCGCGCAGGCGCTGTTCGCGCACCGCCGTGAGAAAGATGTCGCGATCGGACGCCACGCTCGGAATGAGCTCGACGAAATCGTCGGTGGTGGTGAGCCAGGGTCCGAGGCGGCGGCGGATGTACCAGAGCGTCTGCCGCAGGTTTTGGCGCGCCTGTTCGGTGGACCCCTCGGACCACAACAGGGTCGCGAGTCGCTCGCGACTCGCGCGGCGCCCCGGACTCGCCGCGAGGAACGCCAGCAGCGCGACCGGCTTGCCCCGTCCAAGGTGACGCGCGCCGCTCTCAGTTTCCGCCGAGGCGGAGAGGTTGCCGAACTGGATAATCACGGCCGCTACTTTCACACCGTCATAGAGTGGCTGAGGCGTCAGAAGCACGTGAGATGTTTCGCCCACGACCTCTGACGGGACAAAGCTGCGACCGGGGAGGCGTTAATGGCCAGAGGGCCCTAGCCCTAAGCACTTTCCGTGCTCACTTTACCGACATCTAGGTAGACCCGAGGGTCCGACTCCTCTCTCTCCCCGTGTCCCTTCTCGAACGCTTCGTCCAGAACGCCGCTTTCCTGCTCGCCGTCGCGCTGATCTTTGATCTGCGTGCCCGGTGGGCGCCGACGACGGAGAGCCGGCGCCGAAGCCAGGTCGCGCTCGGACTGCTCGTGGGCGCGACGGCCATGCTGACGATGGCCTACGCGGTCCGGGTCGGCCCTGGGCTCATCCTCGACGTGCGCGGGGTCGTGCTGGCCATCTCCGGGCTCTTCTTTGGCCCGGTGAGCACCCTGGTTGCCGTCGTGGCGACGAGTCTGTACCGAGTGTTTGCGATTGGCGGGCCGGCCTGGCCCACGGGGGTGGCGTTCATCGTCCTCTCGGCACTCGCGGGCCACCTGCTCCGTGTCACCCGCGGGCGCGACCGCGACCGGCTCGGCTCGCCGGACTTCCTTGTGCTCGGTCTCATCGTCGGTGCGGTGCAGATCGTGCTCACTGGCGGTCAGGTCGGAACCCTGTGGCCGGCGGAGATGCGGGGACTCTCGCCGATTCTCCTCCTCACGAATGGCGGCGCCACCCTCGCACTCGGTCTGCTCCTCCAGGCCCGTCGGCGACGGAGCCGCATCGCGCAAGATCTCGCGGAACGCGAGGCCTCGTTCCGCACCCTCACCGAGCAGATCCCGGTCGTCGTGTATCGCGCGGCGCTCG
>JANLTT010000011.1:0-1634 GCA_031363115.1 Gemmatimonas sp. | reverse complement strand
CGATCCCGAAGAGTGGGGCGTGATCCTCGACCTGCTCCGCGCCGAAGCGAAGCGCAATCCGGGGCGCTGGACGAAGGTCGGCAAGGCGATCCGTGGCGTCTCCGAGGAGACGACGACGGGCGTGCACCGCCTCTACGAGATGATGCAGGCTGGCAAGCTGCTTTTCCCGGCGATCAACGTGAATGACGCCGTGACGAAGTCGAAGTTCGACAACCTGTACGGCTGCCGCCACTCGCTCACCGACGGCATCCTCCGCGCGTCCGATGTCATGCTCGCCGGCAAGGTTGCCGTCGTCATGGGCTACGGCGATGTGGGCAAGGGTTCGGCGCAGTCGCTCCGTGCGCAGGGCGCGCGCGTCGTGATCACCGAAGTCGATCCCATCTGCGCGCTGCAGGCCGCGATGGAAGGCTACCAGGTCACCACGCTTGACGAAGTGATCTCGTCCGCGGATGTGTTCATCACCGCGACCGGCAACGCCGACATCATCACCGTCGAGCACATGGCGAAGATGAAGGACAAGGCGATCGTCGGGAACATCGGCCACTTCGACAACGAAATCGACATGGCTGGCCTGAAGAACCTGAAGGGCATCAAGCGCAACCAGATCAAGCCCCAGTTCGATGAATGGATCTTCCCGGATGGTCACTCGGTGTTGATTCTCGCCGAAGGCCGCTTGCTCAACCTCGGCTGCGCCACGGGCCACCCGTCGTTCGTGATGTCGGCGTCGTTCACCAACCAGGTGATGGCGCAGATCGAACTGCACACGAACAACAACAAGTACGAGAAGAAGGTGTACGTGCTGCCGAAGGCGCTCGACGAGAAGGTTGCGCGTTTGCACCTGGAGAAGCTTGGCGTGAAGCTGACCAAGCTCACCGAGAAGCAGGCCGCGTACATCGGCGTGCCGGTTGATGGGCCGTACAAGCCGGATCACTACCGTTACTAGGATGTAGGTTGAAGGATGAAGGATGAAAGATGCGGGGCCTCGGAGTTTTCCGGGGCCCCGCATCTTCGTTGCGGAGGAGTTCGCCGTTCATCTTTCAACCTTCCTCCTCCATCCTCCATCATTCATTCAGCGCAGTACATCGACCCCCCCCGCCTGCTGCCCAACCTCAACGGTTGCCACAAGCACGAGCGCCCGCAGGTCAATCACGTCCACCGTCGCCTTCTCGGAGCCCACCCCTTCGTTGGTGATGAACGCATAGCGATCATCGCTCGTCACGGCCGCGCCATGCGTCACGCGGCGCGAGGTCGGAATGCGTGCCAGCTCGGCTCCGGTGGCCGCATCGAACACCGAGATGGACTGCCCGCGCTTGTTGGTGCCAATGAGCAGACGCCCGTCATGGGTGACGGCGAGGTTGTACACCCCCGGCCCCGCAGGAAAGCGCCGCGTCATCGTCCACGACGCGACATCCACTTCGACGATCTCGCTGGACTTGTTGCACGCCACCCAGACGCGCGCACCATCGGGAGAGGGCTGCGCCCAGGTCGGGGAGCAGCTCACGTCGCCGGGCTTTGGCGGCTCCATGCCGTGGCCACCCATATCGTGTCCCTCATGCTCGCCCTCGGCGCGCACCGGTGGGGAGCCGCCCATTCCCATCTCCTTGCCGCGCGTCAGGAAGAAATGACGCGCCACG
>JANLTT010000359.1:0-13470 GCA_031363115.1 Gemmatimonas sp. | reverse complement strand
CCGACGTATCGGTATGCTTGACCACGGGAGGCTCGGTGCGAGGAGGACGACGCCAACAGGCGAAAGGTCGCCGCCCTACCGCTTTGGGGGCAATACCTCCGCGACCTGCCAGCGATGCCCTGCGGCGATCACCTCGATGCGCGAACCGTCCGTCCGTAGCACAACGGTGCCGAGCTGATCAGTGCGGAGCACGGTCGCCCCCGCCGCCGTGAGGCGTCGCATCACGTCGGGGGATGGGTGGCCGTAGCTGTTCGCGGCCCCGACGCTGACCAAGGCAATCCGCGGACCGACGGCCTCCACAAACGCCTCCGTGCTACTGGTGCGAGACCCGTGATGGCCGACCTTGAGTACCTCAGCCGCGAGGGCACTGGGATTGGCCGCGAGCAGCCAGCGCTCTTCCTCGGCTTCGGCGTCGCCCGTGAGCAACACGCGCACCGCCCCATAGCGCGCACGCACGACCGTGCTGGCGGCATTGGGGTCATCGAGCGAGACAGTCCAAGAGGAATCCGGGGCGAGGAACTCCAGCTCCACACCATCAATCTCCAGCCGTTCGCCAGGGCGGACGCGCTTCCACGCCGTGCCCACCTCTCCGGCCGTGCGCAACAACTCGCGGTAGCCCGCGCTTCCCTCCACGAAGGCCGCATCGTGCACGGCGGCGGGCGCAAGTGCACGAATCACACTCGCCGCGCCACCGATATGGTCGGCGTGGGGATGCGTGAGCACGAAGAGCGCGACCTCCCCGCCCCGGCGCCGCAGATACGGAATGATGGTCGCGCGACCGGCGTCGCCGGATTTCCACGCGCGCCCGGCATCCACGAGGACCCAACGGCCCTTTGGGGTGCGCAGGGCAATTGCGTCCCCCTGCCCGACGTCGAGGAGGTGCACCTCCATTCCATTGTTTCGCGCGGGAAGCCCGTCGGGCAGCCAGAGCATCACACTCGCCGCTGCGAGTGCGAGGATGAGCGGCCGGGGCCAATGCCGAACCCATCCGGCCACCAGAAGCGCCGTCGTCCCCACGACGGCCATCGCAATCGCGAGCGGTGTTGGCGCGACCACCACGGCCGCTCCCGGAAGTGCCGCCGCCACGGACGCCACGGCGTCCATCGCGCGCAACAAGGGACGCGCGGCATCCGCCGTGAACGCCGCGCCGACGGACTCCGGCAGCAGCATCGTGGCAAAGAGTGTGGGCTGCAACACGGAGATGATCGGCCCGGCGAGGAGATTGCTGAGCGGAGCCACCAGACTGAGCCGTCCGAAGTGCCACGCGACCAGCGGTGCCGTCGCGAGCGTACTGAGCGATCCGGCAAGCAGCTCCTTGGCGAGCGCCTTTCTCCAGCCGCGCCACTCATGTGGCAATCGCCGCCCAAGGCGACCCGCCACGACGATGGCGGCGTAGCCCGTGACAGAGAGCTGGTAGCCGAGATCAAGGACCGTGCGGGGCTCGATGAGCGGGACGAGCGCGCCGAGCGCGAATGATCCCCAGGGCGACACCGGGCGCTGCCACAGGCGAGTCAGTTGCGTCGCGGCAAAAAGGGTGGCGCTGCGCACCGCAGGGGCGGGCGCGCCGATCGCCACCACATAGAGCACGGTAATGGCCACTGCGGCCCCCGCCGCCACCTGGGTTGGCAGTCGCAGCGCACCGAGCACGAGCAGGAGCGCGCCGCCAACAATCGCCACGTGCAGTCCGGAGATGGACAGCATGTGCACCAGCCCTGCATCGGCGTAGCGGTCGCGCAGGGCGGGATCGAGTCCACGCGTGTCGGCAATCAAAAGCGCGCGGACCATGGGGCCATCGGCACCGAAGAGCCGATCGAGGCGCGCCGCGACACGCGAGCGCCAGCGATCGAGCGCGTTGGCCTCGCTGATGCGCGTGATGGTGCCGTCTCGGAGGAGCGGGCCGCGGTCTCCTTCGGTCAACTCGGCGCCACGCACGCGCACGAGACTGCCGGCCTCGCTGTTCCCATTTCGGACCGCGAGCGCGACGAAGAGGCGGCAGTTGCCGTCGGAAATCACGCCGCGGACAAAACTTCCCGGGGCCGCATCAGCGAGAAGCCGTACCTCCCACGAGCGGCTCTCTCGCACTACGGTCGCGCAGTGCGCGTCGGCACGGCGCGCCTCGGACCCGTGCAACGTGGCCGTTGCAAAGAGCAACACGAGCGCGCCCCACTGCTCGATCGTGCCACCATGAGGCACATGCGACGCACGCCAAAAGCCCACGCACGCAAGTAGCCCTGCGCCGATCAGCACCGGCGCGACGGCATCGTGCGACAGTCCGAGCGCACTGCCAAGCGCCCATGCGAGCGCAGCCTGTAGAATGAGCGGCATCGTCGCGGAAGCCTGCGCGTCGCGACCGCGGAGCGTACATCACTTTCGGGCCACCGGTGCGCAAATCGCGCACCGCGTGCTGCATCGAGAGCGCTACCCAGCCATCGGAAGCGGCAGCCGCTCCTGCACCGGGGTCCCGGTGAAGGTGGCGCCGGTGGTGCCCGTGAGCTCAACCGTCAGGTAAGTGCCGATGGACTCCGGCGTGCCCGGCACGAGCACGGTCTTGAAGTCGCGCGAGCGCGCCTGAAACAACTCGCCCTTCCGCGCTTCCTTCTCGACGAGCACTTCCATGCGCTCGCCGAGGCGACCCATGTTCTTCTCGCGCGAGATACCACGCACCGTCTCGACGAGCGCGTTGTACCGCGCATCCATCACGGCCTGCGGGATCGTCCACTCTTCAGGCATGCGCGTGGCGGGAGTGCCTTCGCGCGCCGAGAACTTGAAGGTGAAGGCGTCGTCAAAGCGCACCTCGCGGCAGAGCGACAGGGTGTCCTCGAACTCCTCGTCCGTCTCGCCCGGAAAACCGACGATGATATCGGTCGTGAGCCCAAGCCCAGGCATCGCCGCACGCAACCGCTCGACGCACTGCAGGTAATCCTCGCGCGAGTAGCGACGCAGCATCCGCTTGAGCATGGACGTCGAACCCGACTGCATCGGCAGATGGACATGCTCGCACACCGTCGGGGTCTCGGCCATCGCGGCAATCACGCGATCCGAGAAGTCGTTCGGGTGCGGGCTCGTATAACGCACGCGACGAATGCCATCCACCGCGCCAACGGCACGCAGCAAGTCGGCGAAGTCATGCGTGCCATCGTTGTACGAATTGACCGTCTGCCCAAGCAGCACCACTTCGCCGATGCCATGCTGGACGACTTCGGCGGTCTCGCGCACCACGTCGGCGAGCTTGCGTGAGCGCTCGGGGCCGCGTGTGGTGGGCACGATGCAATACGTGCAGCGATAATCGCAGCCGCGCTGCACGGGGATCCACGCCTTCACCCCTTCAAAGCGGCGCGCGGTGAAATCCTCGTAGTGCTCCTCGAGATCAAAATCGGTGGCGCTGAAGCGCTCGCCATTGCGCGCGCCGTCAATAAGCGCAGGCAGCGAGCGATAGGCATCGGGACCGACCACCAACTGCACACGCGTATCGGTCTTGAGCAGTCGCGCACCCAATCGCTGCGCCATGCACCCTGTCACGCCAAGCACCGCACCCGGTTTCAACTCACGACGAATCTCCCCCAAGCGGCCAATCACCCGCTGCTCCGCATTCTCGCGAATCGCGCAGGTGTTGAGCAGCACGACGTCCGCGCCGGCCGGCCCCTCGACCGCGCGATACCCCTCGGCCTCCAGCCGCCCGTACATCAGCTCGGAATCGCTGACGTTCATCTGGCAGCCGTAGGTCTCGATGTAGACCGTGGGGGAGGGGTTCGTGGACATCGTCGAAAGATAATCGGGCGCCGCGCGTCAGCGGATGCGATTCGTAGGCCGGACCATGGGCTTACCCAACCGGGAGCCAGATGTGGAACGTGCTCCCCTGCCCCTCGGCGCTCTTCACCCAGATGCGCCCCGCATGCTGCTCAACCACCACACGGCAGAAGGCGAGCCCGAGCCCACTCGAAAAGACCCGCGGGGCATTGGGGACGCTCAGCTGCTCGAACGGCGCGAAGATCGTCTCCTGGTACTCCGTCGGAATGCCCGGCCCGTCATCGGCGACGGTGAAGAGGATCCCTGCACCGTCGCGGCGCGCGCCGAGCGTGAGCTTCACCGGCATCGGAGAATGCGTGACCGCATTCTGAATGAGGTTCGAGAAGACGCGTTTGAGCAGCGCCTTGTCGGCCTGAAAGACGGGAGCATCATCGGCGACCTCAGCGACCGCGGTCGTCTGTTCCTGACGGAACCGGAGCGCCCAGTCGTACGTGAGTTCCGCGAGGAGGGCCGCGGGTGCGATCGGACCGAGTTGCATCGCGAGCGGCTTCTCGCTCGCGCGCGAGACATCGAGCAGGTTGTGGATCAGCCCGAGCAGATCCTCGGCCTTGCCCTCTACATCAGACAGGGCGTGGCTGGCCCGCGGCTCCAGCGTGCCGAAGTCGCCATCGCGAAGCATCTCCAGCGTGGCGAGCATCGAGGTCAGCGGCGTCTTGAGATCGTGCACAACCATGCGCATCAGGTCATCGCGCGCCTTTTGCATCTCACGCAGGCGGCGGAGCGATTCCTCGAGCGCGTCGGTTGCCCCCTTAAGCTTGAGCAACGAGCGCACCCGCGCGCCAAGCACGTGGCGATTGTGCGGCTTGAGCAGGAAATCATCGCCCCCCGACTCGATTGCCTTGAGTCGATCGCTCGCCTCATTGAGCGCCGAAATGAAGATCACCGGGATGCGCGCGGTGCGCGGATCGCGCTTGAGGCGTCGGCAGATTTCAAATCCCGTTTCGCGATCGTTCACGCCCAGCGTACCGGCCGGCATGGAGATGTCGAGAATGCAGAGATCGGGGCGCTCGCTGGCGGCGAGGGCGAGGGCCGTGGGACCATCGCCAGCGTGCACGATGCGACAGCCAAGCGACGAGAGTTGATCGCGCAGAAGTTCGACGTTCGCTTCGACGTCGTCCGCGACGAGGACGAGGGGAGCATCCCCCTCGTGCGTGGGCGTGGCGAGTTCCGGCACGCCCCGTTCCTTATGGGCGAATGCCGAGCCCGACGCTGACGAACCAGCCGCGCTCTTCGATGCCGGCGCCGGTGCGCATCGCGCGCTGGACCGCGAGATCGACTTGTGCGCGGCTGCGGCCGACCGGGAGCCCGAGGCCGAACGTCACGGCGCGCTCGCGAATCTGATTGCCGTTCAATCCGAAGGGCAACGTGCGGTCACGCACGCCCGCACGCACCAACGAATTGGTCCCGGCGATCTTCGGCCCGAGGATGTCGGTCCCGAGCGCAATCTCGGTGGCATCAAAGACGGAGACCGCCGAGGTGCCGAGGCCCGCCATCTCACTCCACTGGGTGTGGTCGATGCGCGCGCTGAACGCAGCACCCGGAATCGCCAACCAGTTCACGCCGAGGCCGTACCGCGTGGGAACGTGTCCACGACCGGCTTCAGCCCCGTTCTCCTCAATCGTCAACGCACCACCGGAGCGCACCGATGCGGCAAAGACCAGCCCGTCGCGCGGGATGGTCACTACGCCGGCGGAAATTGCCGTACCCGCGAAACCGAAGGCCGCGCTCTGCGACAACCCGCCGACGCCGCTGGTATCAGGGAAGACGCGGTCGAAGGTCGTGCGGTTCTCACCGGCGAACCCGTGCAGCCCCAGACCAACTTGGACGCGCTTGTTGATGACGTAGCCGACGGCGGCGCGCACATCGCTCAGAGCACCCGCGCTCGACGTCTGAATCTCGGAGGGAATCCACTCGCCGCCAATCAAGAGGCTGTCGGAGTAGCGATTCACCCAGGAGCGATCAAGCAGCGTCGAGACGCCGACGGCCCCGGTGAAGCGCCCGAACGATCCCGTGGCCTGGAAGGTCGGGAAGCGCATCACCGTGGTGTTGACGTCCTGTGTCGGCAGGCTGGTGCGGCGGAACTCCGGCTGGAACTGCACCATGATGGTGTAGCGAGCGTTCTGCGTGATGGCCGCAGGATTCACCGCCGAGTTCGGATCCGATTCCGCGCCGGCACCCGCCGCGCCGAGCGCTCCGGCGGAGAGTCCACCGGACGGATACCCGAAGCCCTGCGAGCTGAGCGAGCCCTGCGCGTGCGCGAGAGCAGGAACGAGCAGCACGGCGACGAGAAGCGAGACGCGGACGGCTGCTGCGACGACGCGCCCGCGCCGCGGTTCTGAAAGGCGGGGGATGGTCACGGGCGTCCGAAGATCTTGGAGGGAGTGTAGCTGATGCGCAGACGCGGACGCACGGCGGGGTCGGCGGCATCAATCGCAAAGAAGCGCACCGATGCGGTCGACGAGCCTTCAGTGTCCGTGCGCAGCACGATCGCGCTCGGAATGTTGGAGGTCGAGTCCACCAGTCCCCACTGACGAACCAATCCATTCATCTCGAGGACACGCACCCCAGAGTCGGACGGCACCAGCCGCAACGTGCTGGTGAACAGTCCGGATGCCGTAATCAGTGTCGCGGCCCGCCGCAGGTCGGTCACTGTGCCGTTCGCGACGACGAGATGTGTCAGCAGCCGTAGCGTATCGCGGTCGGAAGGACCACGCACCGGATCCTGCGTCAACTCGAGACTCGCCCGTAGCACCGCAACCGAGTCGGTCAACCAGCGCGGCAAATCAAAGCGGAGATAGGAGCGCGCACCAGGCAGGCCGCCCGTGGCAAAGGTCCCCGTCTTCACGATACTCGGCGCCGTGACGATGATGGCGTAATCGACAAAGTCGCCCGCCACGAAGACCGGAGAGACCGGACGGGACGACGACGGGTCGAGGCCGGCGACCAACCGCACTGTGGTGTCCGGTGACACGCGATAGTCGAGCGACGGTCCGTCACCACCCGGCGAGTACGGCGTGATCTTGAACTGCACCGAGGACGCAGCGCGCACCTTGAGCCCGATACGCAATCGGCGACTGGCGGTGGTCACGATCTCACGCATTTTCGCCGTATCGAGTGGAATCCGCACGCGGGTGGAATCGTTGAACGACGCCGAGTCGAGTCGCAGTGAGCCCAGAAGCCGGCCGGGCTCAAAAAGTGGCACCAGCGTCAGCGGCAGTGAGTCTACGAGCGTCGTATCAGTGACGTCGTATGCCTCGACGAAGAACTGCGCAGGAACGGGGAATCCGTTGCTATAAAGACGCAGGGTCAGGACCGCCGAGTCGACCATCGTGATCGGCTGGAGCGTGTCGCCCGCCGGCGTGTAATTGCGCTGGAGGGTGTCGAAGCGCACCACGGCGCGTACATCGACAGTGTCACCGCGCGCCGAGAGGAGCAACGGGAACTCGAGCCCTTGAATCGGATATCCGACGAGCGTGGTGTCGAGCACATACGCCGGGGCAATGACCGTATCGCGCACCACAATCCCCTGCCCAGGGCAGAGCAGCGGGCACGAAGCGCCAGTATCGAGCTCCTCAGTGCAGGCACCGAGCACGGCGACCAGCGGGAGGGCCAGGAGAGTCCAACTACGAAGCGAACGCCAGGACATCAGGAGTGGAGCTGGGATGGCGTGAAGGGATGCGGCAGCAGGGCGTCAAGCGTCCAACGCGCGACTGCACCATCTCGGGTCACCGCGACGATCGCGAGACCCGGGGCGAACTCAGCCAGCATCTGCCGGCAAATCCCACAGGGCGGCGTGGCTTCACGCGCATCCGTGGCGATGGCGACCGCCGTGAACTCGCGATGCCCCGCGGCGACGGCCGCGCCGAGCGCAACGCGCTCCGCACAGGTCCCGGCAGGATACGACGCGTTCTCGACATTGCAGCCATCGATGATCGAACCGTCGGCGCAGAGCAACGCGGCGCCAACGAAGAACTTGCTATACGGCGCATACGCGCGCCCCTGCACCGCGCGGGCGTGCGCGACCAGTTCCGCCTCACGTGCCAACGGAGCCGAACTCATCCGAGGAGCGCGGGGAGAAACGAAGTCCCGCGCCCACGGAACGCGACGCCCAACCACTCCGCGACCGTCGCCCCAAGATCGGAGAATGTCTCCCGCCGTCCAAGTGCCACCGGACGCGCCCGCGCCCCGATCACGAGCAGCGGGACATTCTCCCGGGCGTGGTCGGACGAGGGGGTCGTCGGGTCGTTGCCGTGGTCGGCAGTGATGAACAGCAGGTCGTCCTCTCGGAGGGCGGCGGTGATGGCAGGAAGCACGGCGTCAAAGTCGCGCAATGCCTGATGGAACCCCGGGACATCGTTCCGGTGCCCATAGGCTTGGTCGAAATCTACAAGGTTGGCGAACAACAACCCATCCGGACCGCGATTCAACCACTCCAGAATTTTGGTCACACCCTCGGCGTTCCCAGAGGTATGGCCCCCTTGGAGACCGCGACAGGCGAAAAGATCGTCCACCTTCCCTACCCCCGTGCGCGGAATCCCGGCCGCCATCAGGGCGTCGAGCAGCGTCTCGCCCGGGGGGGCAATCGAGAAGTCACGACGGTTCGCGGTGCGCACCCAGGCCCCGGGGGTCCCCACGAAGGGCCGCGCAATCACGCGGGAGGCATCGTGCGGGGGCACGAGCATCGCGCGCGCCATCTCACAGGCCTTGTACAGCTCCTCCAGCGGCACGGTCTCCTCGTGCGCGGCAATCTGAAAGACGGAGTCCGCGCTGGTGTACAGAATCCACTTCCCCGTTGCCTGATGCTCGGCGCCGAAGTCATCGAGCACGGCAGTACCGGAGCCGACCACGTTGCCAATCACCCCGCGCCCTGTACGGCGCGCGAATTCCTCCACCACCTCGGCGGGGAAGCCCTGCGGGTAGGTGGGGAATGGCTTCGCGAGGTGGAGCCCCGCGAGTTCCCAGTGGCCCGTCGTACTGTCCTTACCGGCCGAGCGCGGCTCCAGGAGCCCAAAGGCCGCCGTCGGGTGGGCAACCTCCTCCACCCCTTCTAGCGGCTCGATTCGTCCGAGCCCAGCCGCCGCCAAGTTCGGCACCTTCAACCCGCCGACGGCACGCGCGATGTTCCCTAACGTGTGCGAACCGACGTCGCCGTACTTGGCGGCGTCATGCGCCTCGCCAACTCCCACACCATCAAGCACGAGGATGATCGCGCGTCGAGCCATCAGGTACCTCCCGTGTAGATGCGCACCAACCGCTGGCGCAGGCCAGTCAGCAGCTCGTACGGCGAAAGGGATGCCCACTCGGCCACCGTCTCGGCACTCAGCAAGCGATCCCCCGAACGACCCAGCAGCGTGACCCTGTCGCCGGGTTCGCAGGGGAGCCCGGTGACATCCAGCATCAGCATGTCCATCGTCACCAGCCCCGCGATGGGGGCCACACCATCGGCCACCAGCGCGCGCCCGACATTGCTCAGGGCGCGACGGTAGCCATCGGCATACCCCACGGCGATGGTTGCGATGCGTCGCGTACCCTCCGCGCGGAAGGTGGCGCTGTAACTCACCGTCTCGCCGTCGGCGACGTCGCGCACCTCGAGCACTCGGGCTCGCAGATGCACGACCGGCTCCGGCTGCAACGCGGCGGTGGGGCCGCTGCCGAGCCCGTAGAGGAAGGCGCCAGGGCGCACAGCCTGCCACGGCGAAGGATGCCGCCGCACCGCGGCACCGCTGTTCTCCGTGTGCAGCACCGTAGGCCGCACGGGGAGAGAGGCGACGGCCGCGAGAAAGCGATCTTCTTGAATCGCGATCGAACCGTCGTCGAGCTCCGCCGAGTGGAAATGCGTGAAGGCGCCCTCGGGAGGGAATGCCTCGATGATCCCGTGAAGCGGCGCGAGGTCGGTCCACCCGATTCCCGCGCGGTTCATCCCCGTTTCAATCGCGAGGTGCCAGGCGCCGCCATCGAGTTCACGCCAGCGCGCGATGCCATCGGCCGCCGCGAGCGAGGGCGTGAGCCCGCTGGCCTTGAGGCGCGGCAAGTCGTGCGGAAGCGTCGGCGTGAAGATGATGATGGGCCGCGTGATCCCCGCGCGGCGCAGCTCCTCGCCCTCGACCATGTTCGAGACGCCGAAGGCGAAGGGATCGAGGGCATCGAGTGCGCGCACGACGGGAACGGCGCCGAGCCCGTAGGCGTCGCCTTTCACCATCGGAATGAGACGCGTGCGGGAGTGCCGCTCCAGTGCCCGGGCGTTGCGTTGCAGGGCGGCCAGATCGACCTCGACCCACGCACGCGGCTTTGCGTCCAGACTAGATTCTGTGGGCATCAGGAACCCGAAGTGTACCGGAGCCCCAAACGCGATGCAAGATAAAGCCACGCTTGAAGATGCCCTCGCTATCATGCGCGACTTGCGCGCCCGTGATGCGTGGGATCGCGCCCAGACGCACGAGTCGCTGCGCCCCTACCTCAATGAGGAGATGCACGAGCTCGACGACGCCCTCCGCGAAGGGGACGACGCGGCGACGTGCGGAGAGCTTGGCGATGTCTTGCTGCAGGTCCTTTTTCATGCGGTGATTGCCGAAGAGCGCGGCGCCTTTGGGCCGGAACAGGTGGCCGGGTCGCTCGTGGCCAAGATGACGCGACGACACCCCTGGCTGTACGGCACCGACACCGAGCGCACCCCGTGGGAGCAGATGAAGGCCAAGACGCGGCGCTCCCTGGCCGACGGGCTACCGCATGGACTCCCTGCCCTGCATCGCGCGCATCGGTTGCAGGAGCGAGCGGCGGGCGTGGGCTTCGACTGGCCGGATGTCGCGGGACCGCTCGCGAAGGTGGCCGAGGAACTCACTGAAGTGCAGGAGCAGATCTCCAAGGACGGCGATTCGTTTGACACGCATGGTGTGCCTTCCGCGGACCCGGGTCATGCGAAGCTCGCCGAGGAGTTGGGTGATTTGCTTTTCAGCGTGGTGAATCTCTGCCGCAAGGCTGCGGTGCATCCCGCGCTCGCGCTCGACGGCGCCAACGCGAAGTTCCAGCGTCGCTTCGAGGCGGTGGAGCAGCTCGCCGCGGTGCGAAACATTGATGTGCGCACCGCGGGACTCGAGCAGCTCGATGTGTTGTGGGATGAAGTGAAGCGCGGGGAAGGATGAGCGGCGAACCAGTCGATCACGCGGCCGCCTCTGCGGCTCACGCAGAACTTCCGAACTTCGGTTTTCGCACGGCTGACCACGACGGCTCGGCGCGTCGCGGCTGGTTCAAGACGCCGCACGGCGTCGTGGAGACGCCGGCCTTCATGCCGGTTGGGACGCACGCGACGATCAAGGGCCTCAGCGTCGAGGAAGTCGCGACGACGGGCGCACAGATGATTCTCTCCAACGCCTACCATCTGTACCTGCGTCCCGGCGACAAGGCGGTCCGTGCACTCGGCGGCCTGCACGCCTTCTCGCGCTGGAAGGGTCCGATGCTCACCGACTCCGGTGGCTTTCAGGTCTTCTCGCTGAGCAAGCAGCGCACGGTCCGCGAGCAAGGCATCGAGTTCCGCTCGCATCACGATGGCTCGAAGCACGATTACACGCCGGAGGCGGTGATGCGCATTGAGCGCAACATCGGCGCAGACGTGATCATGCAGCTCGACGAGTTGATCGAGGGCAAGTCGGAGTTCGCGGCCTCGCAGGGCGCGATGGAGCGGTCACTGCGCTGGCTCACGCGATGCCGTGAGGAGTTTGAACGCTTGGAGCGCGACGGGCGCGAACCTTTGACTCCGATTGAGCTCCCAGCGGGTGCGCCGGCGTTGCACGCTGAGTTGGAAGCCGAGCGCATGGCACCGCCGCAATCGCTCTTCCCGATTGTGCAGGGCGGCATTCACCCCGAGCTGCGCCGCAACTCGGTGCGCGGCATTCTGCAAACGGGCGATTGGCACGGCATCGCGATTGGCGGCTTGAGCGTCGGCGAAGCAAAGCCCGACATGTATGCCACGATTGATGTGTGCGACCCGGAGCTGCCGCGCGACAAGCCGCGCTACCTGATGGGCGTGGGCTTCCCCGACGACCTCGTGGAGTCGGTGCGCCGCGGCGTGGACCTGTTCGACTGCGTAGTGCCGACTCGCATGGGGCGGCATGGCACGGCCTTCACCCCGGACGGCACGGTGCAGATCAAGCGCGCCGACAATCGGTTTGATAAGCGGCCGTTGGTGGAGGAGTGCGATTGTCACACCTGCACGCATTACGACCGTGCGTACCTGCGACATCTCTTCGCCGCTGAGGAGATGCTGGGGCTGCGGTTGCTCTCGCTGCACAACGTGCATCATCTGGTGGGGCTGATGCGGATTGCGCGCACGCAGTTGGCGGCTGGGACGTTTTCATCGTGGGCGACACACTATTTGGAGCGCTATCGCGCGAACGCACGGGCCTTCAAGAAGGGGTAACGACTATGCGCAGGTGTGCTCACTCGACACGGCAAGTGTTGGTGCGGACTCAATTCGCCGTCATCGCGCTCCTGCTCACCGCGTGCGGCGGCGAGTCGAGCAGCTCAAGCGAGTCGGCCGCGAAGTGGACGGTGGATTCCGTGCCGACGCTCTCGATTGGCGCCGACGAAGGCGACAACCTCGAAGCGGGATTCGAGCGCCTCACGGGGGCGACGCGACTACCCGACGGGAGTGTGCTCGTGGGGGACCTCGGTGCAACGCCGCTCCGCATCTTCGGCGCCGATGGTGCGTTCGTGCGCACAGTGGCCCGCGAGGGAAAGGGCCCCGGTGAGATCACCTATCTGGCCCGACTGTTCCGTTGTGGCGATGCCATCATCTCGTACGACATTGATGGCCGCCGACTGATTCGCTGGACGTTCGACGGCACGCGGGTGCGCGAGTTCCAATTCACTGTGCCTGACGGCCAGCAGATTCCCTACACCTCGGCGTGCAACGCCGACGGGCGCTTCGCCCACGTCGGCTGGGGCGCACGCAGAGTATTGCAGGCGGGGTATCACCGCGACACCGTGCCCGTCTGGCGCGCGGACAGCGCGGAGGCGCCCCCAACCATGTTCGACTCCGTTCCGTCCTCTGAACGCTGGGGCCAGACGGACGAGGGGCGCGTCGTAGGGACTCGGCCGTTGCCCTTCGCGAAGCAACCATTGACTGGCATCAGCGGCGTCCGCATCTACATCGCGACCGGCGACGCTGACGGGGTGCGGGTGTACGGGCTCGACGGCCGCCGCCTGCCGAACATCTTGATGGCCTCGGCGTCGACGCCCGTCACGCCTGAGGATATCCGCGACCTCACCGAACGCGAGGTGCTGGAGGAAGGCGAGTCGTCGCGGGGTTACGTCGAGCGCGAGCTGGGGAGCATCACGTTTCCCGAGACGAAGAGCGCGACGAGCCAACTCATTGTGGACGCCAACGGATTGCTCTGGCTACGCCCCTCCGTCGCTGCCGGCTCGACGCGCGCCGAGTGGCAAGTGATGGACAGCGCCGGAAAACTGCTCGCCACCCTCTCCCTCCCCGCCGCACTCGAGATCTTCGAAATCGGCACCGACTACATCCTCGGGCGGGAGATCGACCTCGCCGCAGGGGTTCCGTTGCTCAAGTCGTACCGATTGCGCCGCGCTCAGCCTTAGACTCGCGTCTTTTTACTGCTTCACAGGAAGGCACGAAGGGAGCCGCGACCTATTCGAGATCGCGGC
>JANLTT010000156.1:0-2765 GCA_031363115.1 Gemmatimonas sp. | reverse complement strand
CCCGACCTTTCCTGGCCGTCCCGACCGCCCTTCGTGGGCGGACTGTGGTGTCGTGCCGGGCGGTGGCTCCGTGGTCGATCCTGTACGGGATCGGGAGCACACCACCACTGAGTATCCATGAAGCGCGAGATTTTGATCAGCGCGACGCAACGCGAGATTCGCGTCGCGATCCTCGAGGACGAACAGCTCGTTGAATTGCAGGTAGATCGTCCGGAGAACAAGCGGATGATCGGTGACATTTACCTTGGAAAGGTGGACGCGGTTCAGCCTGGGCTGCAGGCCGCGTTCGTGTCCATCGGCACCGAGAAGAGCGCCTTCCTGCACAACTCCGACCTCGCCTACGACGAGGACTGAGATGATGACGTCGACGATGACTCGGATGACGACGAAGGTGAGTCGTCCGATGCCGACGCCGATGCCGCTGAGTCGGCGGCGGCGGGCGACGCGACCGAGGCCAAGGAAGGGAAGGAGGGCGAGAAGCCCAAGGGCGGCCGCGGTCGTGGCGGGCGTCGCCGTCGGAAGGAGCCGCCGCAGATTCAGGATGTCCTGAAGCGCGGCCAGTCCATCATCGTACAAGTCAGCAAGGAACCGATCTCCACCAAGGGGCCGCGCGTCACCGCGCAGGTATCCTTGGCCGGCCGCTTCCTTGTCTACATGCCGTTCGCCTCCAGGCGCGTCGGCGTGAGTCGGAAGATTGGCGAGCGCGCTCAGCGCCAGAAGCTTCGTGCGCAGGTGGAGGCCGTCCTTCCGAAGGACGCCGGCGGCGTCATCGTGCGCACCGTCTCCGAAGGCATCACGCAGGAGACGTTCCAGCGCGAACTCGAGACGCTGATCGGGCAGTGGAATCGCATCTTCAAGAAGCAGAAGTTTGTGGGGAATCCCCCCAAGCTCCTGCATCGCGAAACCTCGCTGACCCGCGGCATCATCCGCGACCTGTTCTCGGCCAAGGTGGACCGCCTGACCGTGGACTCGAAGCAGGTGCACAACGAGATCGTCGAGTACCTCAAGGGCATCGCGCCGGAACTGATTGATCGCGTGCAGCTCTACGAGGAGAAAGAAGGGCTCTTCGATAAGGAAGGAATCGAAGGCGAGATCCGCGATCTCTTCAAGCGTCGCTGCGATTTGCCAAGCGGTGGGTACCTGATCATCGAGCCGACGGAAGCGTTGGTTTCTATTGACGTGAACTCAGGGCGATACACGGGGAAGAAGGATCCCGAGAAGACCGTCACGAAGACCAACGTCGAAGCAGCGCGCGAGATTGCACGGCAGCTGCGCCTGCGCGATGTCGGCGGCATCATCGTCTGCGACTTCATTGACATGGAGACGAAGGCGAATCGCGATCGTGTGCTGCAGGAGTTGCGCACGCACCTCGGCCGCGACCGTGCCCGTACCAAGGCGTTCGCCGTCTCCGATCTCGGCCTGATTGAGATGACCCGCCAGCGCGTGCGGCAGAGCCATTTCCATGCGATGACCGAGCCCTGCCCGATCTGTCAGGGCACGGGGCGCGTCTTCACGGCGGAGACGATTGTTCGCCGGATGGAGCGCGCGTTGCGCCGCATGGCGAGCGAGGGGCGTCGCGATGGGATCATCGTGAAGCTCTATCCGGACACGGCGATGTACGTGCTGGAGGAGGAGAAGGAGCTGATCAAGCGGCTGGAGAAGTCGGTGGGATTCACGCTGGAGATGCGCGATGACCCCCTGCTCAAGCCCGACGAGTTCAAGCTGGTGGTGAAGGGGGCAGGGCGGGACATCACGAGCCAGTACGCGATGGCGTAGGAAGGCCGAAGGGGGCAGGTGGTGGGCCCCCCAAGTCCCGCAACCCCAGCCACTTGACCCACCACGCCTGCCTAGGTATTATTTCAGGCTCGCATCATTCCAGCTTCTTATCCGAGTCGTCCGATGTCGTACGCAATCTTCCGCTCCGGCGGCAAGCAGTTCCGCGCTGAGAAGGGCACCACGCTCCGCCTGCCCACCCTTCCGGGTGATGCTGGCGCGACCGTCGAGTTCAACGACGTGCTTCTTGGTTCTGACGGCACCAGCACGAAGGTCGGCGTGCCGACCCTCAAGGGCGCCACGGTCACCGCGGAGATCGTCAAGCACGGTCTCGGCGACAAGATCGTCGTGTTCAAGTTCAAGCGCCGTAAGAACTACTCGAAGAAGCAGGGCCATCGTCAGGGCTTCACCGAAGTTCGCATCCGCGACATCACCCTCGGCTAACCGGGGAGAGAGGATACCATGGCACATAAGAAGGGTGTTGGCTCCTCCCGAAACGGGCGCGACTCCAACCCGCAGTACCGCGGCATCAAGAAGTACGGTGGCGAGAAGGTCATCGCCGGCAACATCATCGTCCGCCAGTGCGGCACGAAGTGGCACCCGGGCAACAATGTTGGCCTGGGCACCGACTACACCATCTACGCCCTGATTGACGGCGTGGTGAAGTTCGAGCACAAGTCCAAGACCCGCTACAAGGTTTCGGTCTACGCGGCGGCGCAGGCTTCGTAAGCCGCGCAGTTCAAGTGTGAAGAGCCCGGTCGCTTTCGCGATCGGGCTCTTTTGTTTGTTCACCACGGAGGCACGGAGTTGCGGAGGGCCCCGTCGGTCGGCAACGTCACGTCTTCCTCCGTGTCTCCGTGCCTTGTATGTCTCACATGAACGGTAGTAAGTCTTCGGGGCGGCGGCAGCTCGATTATGGTGCCACGGGGCGCGTGAGCCCGACACGGAGTGGGAGCGCCGTCGAACCGATCGCGGGAAGCCCGAACAGCCAC
>JANLTT010000155.1:0-8652 GCA_031363115.1 Gemmatimonas sp. | reverse complement strand
GGGGTTTTACCAGGCATACAAAGTGCCACATATAACAGCCACTAAATCCGGGGGCCCTCGCCAGTTTACTCGTCGCGTGGGCCCCCAAAGACACCAGTCGGAATGACGCGCCAGACCCAGACTGCCCGCGAGCCCCTCCGTGTCTCCGTGCCTCCGTGGTGGACCAGCCGTTAAGGCTTCTCCACCGACGGCGGATCCTCTTCCGCCTCCTGCGCCCGCCGCACGCGCTCGCGCTCCGCACGCCACTCCTCGTACGCGCGCCGCGTCACTTCGCCGGCGAGTTCACGGTTGCCGAGCCCAAACGACAGCGCCAGCGCCAACGCAATCGCCCCAAAAATGATCGCGAACGCCGTCGTGACGATCCCCGTCGCCACACCGAGTTCCTGCAGCGACATGAAGACCGCGAGCAACACCACGCCACCCTTCCCCACCCGCGCCAGGATCGTCGCGCCGGCAATCGCACTCGCCGAGGCCGCAATAAGCGCCGCGACCAAGTCGCCAAGCACCAACCCCAAAATCACAATCACCACCGCCGCAATCACACTCGGCACGTAGCTCACAAGCTCGCTGAACGCCTGGCCGAGGTAGTCAATGCCGAGCGTGTCCGCCGCGAGCAGCATCGCCGTGATGAGAATGAACCAGAACACCACATTCGCGATCACGCGCGACGGAGTCAGATGCGCGCCATGCGGGTCCGTCGTCCCGGTCACGCCACCGCGCGCGAGCGTCTCATTCAGATGCACCCGCCGCGACATCCGCTGCACCGTGCGCTGCGCCAGTCGCGCGAGAAAGAACCCCACCGCCAACACCACCGCCGCCCCAAAGAGCGCGGGCACATACTCCCACAGGCGAAGAAGACTCTCGCGCAGACGATCAAGAAACGGCATCGGTTGGCCTCGAAGGATCAATCAGAACGTGAAGCGAACAATCGCATGCTGGCCCGGCGCGCGCGTCGCCGCCGCGAAGGCCGCCATCGGATCCACCTGCAGGCGCGAGAGCGGGCCCTGCCCAACTTCGACACGGCGACCGCCATCAACCGCGGGCTGCGCCGAACGCTCCGCCAGCATGATGCCGCCAATCGCCCCGAGCGTTGCGAAGGCCAGGGTTGGCCCCGAAGTGCGATCGGCATCGCCCGAGAGCAGGACGCCAATCCCAATGCCCATCAATGAGCCCGCACCGCCGCCAAGCGCCACCAGCGCCCCCTCGGAGCGCGTGTGGTCGTAGCGCCGCACGATGAACCGATCCGCCGCCCAGACGCCCGCCAGCCCGCCCACCAATAGCGCCCCGGCCACCGCCTGATTGCTCGGCGACGATTCCGCGATCACCGTGCCGCCGGCGAGCCCGCCGACACCCGCGCCAAGCCACAACAGCAACGCGTCACCGGCCGTCACTTCATAGGGCGCGCGACCCGCGTAGAGTCGGCCCAAAGCGTAGCCACCCCAGCCGGCAACCATCGGAATCGCCACGCGTGCCTGCGGGCTCAATCCTGAGCCATCGGTGTCGTTGGCATCCGCGATGTAGGTCATGGCGAGGCTCGATAGCACGAGAATGTCGTGCCCCACCACCGTCGCCACCGCTTCGCCTTCCGTGAGCCCGCCACCGAGCGCGAGCCCAAGCGCCGACCCACCAAGTCCACCAATCAACGTCATCGCCCCGGCTTCGCCCGAGGGCATGTTGCTGGCCATCGCAATGGACAGGCCGCTCACCGTGCCGCGCCACCCCATGCGGGACGACAGCACCTCGCGCGCCGGGGTGATTTCGATTTGCCTCGTGAGCTCGTTCGCGGCGAAGAAGGTGCCGCCCGCCATCACCATGTACGCGGCGACGCGCGTGGCCGGCTCCGAGCCGATCATCGCGGCAAACGCTGGGCCGTACGCGGTGAGCCCGAGCACCGACTGGTTACGCACGAACACCGTGCGCATCCCGGCGGTCGTGCGCCGCGGCTCACGCTCCACCGTGTCGCGCGCGGGCGCTGCGGCGGAATCCTGGGAAAAATCGAGGCGGCGCGGAGGCTCCTGCGCCCCCGCAGGCACGGCAAGGCACAGGCCGAGCGCCGCCGTCAGAAATGAGCGAGTGGTCATGTGCTGGAAATCTAACGTCCGCGAGTGCATTCGTGTGTGCATTCGGATGTGTACCCGCGACTACTCCACAAGGATGTTGGCCATCATCCCCATGTCCTCGTGCTCGAGGTTGTGGCAATGCAACAGGAACAGTCCACGCTCGGCGGTGAAGCGCACGGCCACCTCCACCGTCTCGTTCGGCCAGATCAACACCGTGTCCTTCCGCCCAGCTTCCCAGGGCATCAGCGCGCCACGTCCACCCGTGCGCGAAACCACGCGGAAATGCGTCGCATGCAGATGCACCGGATGCATGAAGCTGCTCTCGTTCACGAAGCGCCACAGCTCCGTGCGCCCAAACGGCACCGTCTCGTCCACGCGCGACATCTCATACAGCTTGTCGTTGATGGTGTGATCCATCATCCGCGAGTTGAAGCGGAAGGTGCGCGCGTGTTGCGACTGCGCCGCGTCCGGGAGCGCGAACTCCGCCGCGATGGCCGGCAACCGCGTCGGGATGCGCGTCGTGTCGCGCACCTGCTTGGCCACGCGGAACTCCAGCAGATCCATCGCCTGCCCCTGCAGATTCGCCCCGCCCATGAAGCCCATCGCCCCGGGGACCGTGAAGGCCTGGGATTGCAGCATCACCACGTCGCCCACTTTCGCGGCCCGCAGATCAAGCAACAGGTCCGCGCGCTCCGCGGGTGCCAGATCCATCGTCGTCACCTGCACCGGTGCGGGGAGCAAACCGCCGTCATTGCCAATCAGCGTCATCGCGGCGCCGTTGCTCAACGCCAACCGGAAGACGCGCGAGTTCGAGCAATTGAGCAAGCGAAGGCGATACACCGCCGTTTCCACTTCGTGGAAGGCGCGCCGCACCCCATTGGCGAACGGCTCCGTGCCCATGAAGCCCACCATGTGCGCTGGCCCCTGCGTGGAGTAGTACGGCAGTCCGTTCGCATCGAGCCGCTTGTCCTGCAGGATGATCGGCAACTCGCGCGCGCCCGAGGGAAGACGCAACGCCTCTTCCTCGGCGTCCGAGACGATGATCAGCCCACCGATGCCCTTGTTGGTGTGCTCACCCGTGCGCATGTGCGCATGCGAGTGATACCAGTACGTCCCCGCCCGGTCCTTCACCGTGAAGGTGTACTCCTTCTTCGCCCCACTCGGCACCGCGAAGCGCGGATGCCCGTCCATCTCCACCGGCGGCGCGAGGCCATGCCAATGCAGGATGAACTCCGACGACAGATCGTTCTGCATCGTGACCCGGAAGGGTGCACCGCGACGCACGCGCAGCAGCGGCGACGGCACGCTGCCATTGAGCATGAGCGCCGGCGCCATCGTGCCGCCACCAATGTCTGCGGTCCCCGCGGCGGCGGCGGCGAGCGTGATGCCATCCGGCGTGAGCTGCTGGGCAAAACGCAGCGGATGCAGCGCCGTCATTGCATCCATGCGCACGCCATCGGCGCCGAAGGCACTCGCGCCAGCGGCACTCGCCGCACGCACCAGATGCGGCGCGCCAATCACCGCCGCACCACCAGTCGCCAGCGATTGCATGAACTGCCGCCGCGACATCTCGGACCACGTCATCCCTTGCTCCCGAAAGTCAGTTGCGCGTGCCGCGCTTGAGATCGAACATCACGCTGCGCTTGCACTGCGGACACAACAACCACTCGCGCTGTCGGGCGTAGCCGAGCCCGAAGCTCCCGCCGCCAATCGCGCGTTCATGCATCTTCACGTGGCACCGCGGGCACTCGGCGTGACCATCCCGCCCATAGGCCTCGCGCACCGCGCGTTCTTCGTCCTGATCGAACTGCGCCTTCTCCGTCATTCCGATACCCGCAGCACGAGTTTGCCGAACTGTTCGCCACGCTGCATGCGCGCGAAGGCTTCGCGGCCTTCGGCGAGCGGAAGCACCGCATCCACCGTCGGCCAGAGGCGTCCCGCAGCGAGCTCCGCCGTGATTGCCTCGAACTCCGCATCGTTGCCCATCGTCGAACCCATGATGCTCCACTGATACCAAAAGAGGCGTCGCACATCCATCGTGAGGCTCGGTCCCGACGTGCCGCCGCAGGTCACCAAGCGTCCGCCGCGCGTCAGCGACTGCAACGAGGCATTCCAGGTGCGTTCGCCCACCGACTCAATCACCACATCCACGCCGCGCTTCTGCGTCCGCTCGCGAATCACCTTGCCCACGTCCTCCGTGGCATGATTGATCACGACATCAGCCCCCATCGCCTGCGCCGCCGCCAACTTCTCCGCGCTCGATGACGTCACCCAGACGCGCGCGCCGAGTTGTTTGCAGATGCGCAGGGCTGCCTGCGCCACGCCGCCGCCGATGCCCCAGATCAACACATCCTCACCCGCCTTCACGTCCGCACGCGAGACGCACATCCGCCACGCCGTGAGCGTCGCCAGCGTGAAGGCTGCCGCTATTTCATCGGGGACGGAATCAGGGATACGCCGCACATTCGCGGCGGGCACCACCACATACTCCGCAAAGCTCCCCGGGCGATGCTCGCCAAGGACGCCGAACTTTACGCAAAGCGGATGCTCGCCCTTGAGGCACCACTCGCAGCGGCGGCAGGAGAGCCCGGGATTGATGACCACACGGTCGCCGACGCGGACGTCGCCCACATCGCCTTCGACGGCGTCCACGATGCCCATGCCGTCGGCGCCGAGGACCCAGGGCGGGGTAATCGTGACACCGGGGAGTCCCCCCACGGTCCAAAGATCCAGCCGATTAAGGGCGACGGCGCGCACGCGGACGCGCACCTCCCCCGCCGCGGGGGTCGGGGTCGGAATATCCTCGCGGTACTGGATCTGCTCCAGCCCGCCATGGGCACTGATGGTCAATGCTCGCACCGCTCGCCCTCCCCCTTCTATATTTCGAGAATGATCGAGATCAAGGTTCCCCCCCTCGGTGAGTCCATCACCGAAGCGACCGTATCCCGTTGGCTCAAGCAGGAAGGCGATGCCGTCGCGATTGGCGACACGCTCGTCGAACTCGAGACCGATAAGATCACCGTCGAAGTCCCCGCACTCAATGCCGGCGTGCTCCGCACCCGCACCAAGCGCGAAGGGGACGTCGTGCAAGTCGCCGAAACGCTCGGCGTACTGGAAGCTGGTGCCACGGCTGCCGCTGCGCCTGCCCCGGCCCCCGTTGCCGCGCCCGCCCCTGCCGCCGCACCGGCTCCCGCACCAACGCCAGTCGCTGCAGCCGCGCCGAGTGAAGTGCGCGCCGCGCCCTCTGCCGCGAAGCTTGCGGCGGCGACTGGCGTGGACCTCAACACCGTGACCGGCACCGGTCGTGGTGGCGTGGTCTCGAAGCCCGATGTGATTGCCGCCAGCGCCGCACCGGCGGCGGCGATTGCCGCAGCAGTTGCGGAAGCCGTGGCGCCGCCAGCGCCGACGAGGACCGCCGTCGCTCAGGTGAAGCCGGCTCCCGCCCCGGCCCTTCGCCCCGACGGCGTCCGCGAGACGCGTGAGAAGATGACGACGCGCCGCAAGCGCATCGCCGACAATCTCCTCAACGCGCAGCACTCCACCGCGCACCTCACCACGTTCAACGAAATCGACATGTCCGCCGTGTCGACCTTCCGCGAGCGGATGAAGGAGCGCGTCGAGAAGGAGCATGGCGTGAAGCTCAGCTTCATGCCCTTCTTCGCGAAGGCCGCCTGCATGGCGCTCAAGGCCTTCCCCGTCGTGAACTCGCAGATTGACGGCGACTCGGTCATCTACAAGCACTACGTGAACCTCGGCATCGCCGTGGCCAGCGAAGCGGGACTCGTGGTACCGAACGTGAAGGACTCCGACCGCATGGGCATGGTCGGCTTCTCGAGGGCGATGAACGCCGTCGCCAAGCGTGCGCGCGATGGCAAGCTCACGATGGATGATCTCACCGGCGGCACCTTTACGATCACGAACGGTGGCGTCTTTGGGTCGCTCATCTCGACGCCGATCATCAACTTCCCGCAGGTCGCGATCCTCGGGCTTCACAAGACGCAGGACCGCGCGGTTGTCGTCGATGGCCAGGTCGTGGTGCGCCCGATGATGTACGTCGCGCTCAGCTATGACCACCGCGTCATTGATGGGCAGCAGGCCGTGCTCTTCCTCGTGCGCGTCAAGGAACTGATGGAAGATCCGGCGGCGATGTTGATCGACGACTGAACTGCGACTGCTGCTACCACAGAGGCACAGAGGGCACAGAGAACTGCAACTGCTTTTGGGGGCTCCTGAGGACGCGAGAATGCGGCTTCAGGGGCCGTCTTTTTACAAGACGATTCGGGTTACGCCGTCCATCAACCTCTGAACGTTGAAGTTGATGAGCAGGCCTTTCCGATGACTGGTCAGTTTCAGGTACGTGAGGAGTTGAGCGGTGTGAACGGGAAGCAGCTTCTCCACACTCTTGAGCTCAATCACGAGCGCACCGGCCACGAGAAGGTCCAACCGAAAGTGCGCATCGAGTTCAATCCCGCTGTACAGGATCGGGACCCGCACATCCCGCTGAACCTCTAGGCCGCGCGTACCCAACTCATGCACCAAGCAGACGTGGTACACCGACTCCAACAACCCCGGCCCCAGCGCGCGATGCACCGCAATCGCCGCCCCAAGAACCTCATGACTCAGCGAATCCCGCTCCAAACACCCCCCAAAAAGAAGCAGTTGCAGTTCTCTGTGCCCTCTGTGCCTCTGTGGTAATAGCCGTTGCAGTTAAACAACTCAGCACCATTTCATCCCACCCGCACCCCTTAGATTTCACAGCAACCAGACACCAACCCCTCCCAACGTGTCAGACCAGAACCTCACCCCGGACCTCCTCGTCATCGGCGGTGGCCCCGGCGGCTACGTCGCCTCCATCCGCGCCGCGCAGCTCGGCCTCTCCGTCGTCTGCGTCGAGTTCGACAAGACCCTCGGCGGCACCTGCGTCAACGTCGGCTGCATTCCCTCCAAGGCCCTCCTCGGCTCCAGCGAGCACTACGAGTTCGCCAAGAAGCACGCCGCCGAGCATGGCATCCGCTTCGAAGGCGTCTCCATTGACCTCGCGCAGATGATGAAGCGCAAGGACGATGTCGTCGCGTCGAATACCAAGGGCGTCGAGTTCCTCTTCAAGAAGAACAAGGTCACCTGGTCCAAGGGCGTCGGCACGCTGAAGGCCGGCAACGTCGTCGAAGTGAAAGGAATGGACGGCACGCTCACGACCTATCGCCCCAAGCAGGTGATCCTCGCGACCGGCTCCGTGCCGATGCAGCTCCCCTTCCTGCCGTTCGATGAAGAGCGCGTGCTCAGTAACATCGGTGCGCTGCGCATTCCGGAAGTCCCGAAGCACCTCATCGTGATTGGTGGCGGCGTGATCGGCCTCGAGCTTGGCTCCGTCTGGCGCCGGCTCGGCGCGAAGGTCACGGTGCTCGAATACGCCCCGACGATTCTCCCGGGGAACGACGACGACATCACGAAGGAAGCGCACAAGATCTTCACCAAGCAGGGACTCGAGATTCACGTCGGCACCAAGGTCGTCGATGGTCGTCGCGAAGGCGCGAGTGTGGTGGTCGATACCGAGAAGGACGGCGGCAAGCAGACGCACGCCGCGGACTACGTCCTCGTGTCGATCGGTCGCAAGCCCGCGCTCACCGGCGTTGATGCGGCCGTACTTGGCCTCGCACTCGGCAAACGTGGTGAGATTCTCGTGGACAATCAGATGCGCACGAATCTCCCCGGCGTCTTCGCGATTGGTGATGCCGTCGGTGGCAAGCTCCTCGCGCACAAGGCCGAGGAGGAGGGCGTGATCGCGGCGGAAGTGATTGCCGGCAAGCCCGCGCACATGCACTACCACAACATGCCGGGCGTGGTCTACACCTGGCCTGAGATCGCCACGACGGGGCTGACCGAATCCGAGGCGCGCGCAACGGGGAAGGCCATCAAGATCGGCAAGTTCCCCTTCAGCGCGAATGGCCGTGCCCGCACGATGGGGAGCACCGAGGGCTTCGTGAAGTTCGTGACCGATGCGGCGACCGACGAGATCCTCGGCTGCCACATGATTGGTCCGAACGTGAGCGACTTGTTGAGCGAAGTGGTGTTGGCGATGGAGTACCGCGGCACCGCGGACGACATCGGCGAGACGGTGCACTCGCATCCGACGCTGAGCGAGACGGTGAAGGAAGCCGCACTGGGCGCGCTGGGGCGCGCGTTGCACATCTAGGCAACAGCTCTGGTTCTACCACGGAGGCACGGAGACACGGAGATGTTCATCGGGGCGGTTCACGAGCGCAGGGTCCCACGCAGTGGGATACGACTGCTGGGCGGACAGCGGGGCGGCGACGAGTGCCGCGAGCGTGAAGAGGCGAGCGAGTGTGCGCATTCGGTGAATCTGGCTGATCTGGTGCGGAGCGCTACTGCAAATGCTTTACCACGGAGACACAGAGGCACGGAGAGCTCGGAGCATCACGCGGTCCTCCGCGTCTCCGTGCCTTGTATGTCTCACATGAACGGTAGTAAGTCTTCGGGGCGGCGGCAGCTCGATTATGGTGCCACGGGGCGCGTGAGCCCGACACGGAGTGGGAGCGCCGTCGAACCGATCGCGGGAAGCCCGAACAGCCAC
>JANLTT010000320.1:0-9036 GCA_031363115.1 Gemmatimonas sp. | reverse complement strand
TGTATCGGCGGCGCTCACGCAGTTCGTGCCACACCGTTTTCACGAGCGGTTTGAGGTGGGACCGGGGGTGACCGGGCGATTCGTGCACGCCGGGCACATCCTTGGGTCGGCCTCGGTGGAACTCGAGTGGGAAGAAGAGGGGGTCACGCGCCGCCTCGGCTTCAGCGGCGATATCGGACGCGTTGGATTGCCGATGATCAAGGATCCCGAGCCGCTCGAAAAACTCGACTGGGTGATCATGGAGTCCACGTACGGCGACCGCGACCACACGAGCGTCACGGGCGCGCGGGACGATCTGGCGCGGATCATCACCGAAACCGCCGCACGCGGCGGTCGGGTGTTGATTCCGGCCTTTGCGGTGGGGCGCACGCAGGAGCTGCTGTACGATCTTCATGCCCTCACCGATGCGGGAAAGATTCCGCGCATTCCGATCATCATCGATAGTCCGTTGGCCACTGAGGCGACGAACGTCTTCCGTGACAACACGGCGGATTTTGATGCGAATGAGCCGATGGTGCAGCACACGCTCAGCAATGGGCAGTCCATCTTTGACTTTGAGCTCGTGCAGTTCACGCCCGACGTGCAGGACTCAAAGACGATGATGCACCGAAAGGGGCCGATGATCGTGATTGCGGCCTCGGGGATGGCCGAGTCCGGGCGCATCCTGCACCACCTCGGCTACGGTGCCGGCGATGCCCGCAACACGATTCTCATCGTGGGCTTTCAGGCGGAACACACGCTCGGACGGCGCATCGTGGAGCGTCGCGAGGAGATCAAGGTGTTCGGCGAGATGATCCCGCTGCGCGCTCAGGTGGAGGTGCTACTCGGCTACAGCGCGCATGCGGACCGCACGGAGTTGCAGAGCTGGCTCGATGCGACGCGCGCGACATCGCCGAACTTGAAGGAAGTCTTTCTCGTGCATGGTGAACCCAAGGCGCAGGATGCGCTGGCGGTGCAGCTCCGCGCCAAGCAGTACAAGGTGGCGATTCCGGAGCCAGGCAGCGATGTCGCGCGCTGACGGCGCCGATCGCTTTTTGGCGGCCGCGACCACGCTTGGGGTCGTCGGCGGAGTGAGCGCACTGACGATGCAGGGGATCGCCGCCGAAGTCGGCGTGAGCAAGGCGTTGGTGCTCTACCACTTCGATGACAAGCGGGCACTCCTCCGCGCCCTGGCGCTTCGGCTGGCGGCGACGGATGCCACCGCGCTACATGCGGCGAGTGATGCGGAGGATCCCTTTGACGCGTGGCTCACCCTTGGGGCTGACGGTGAGGGCGCGGGACGACGGGCTCTGCTCGCGGCGCTGATGCTGGAGCCCGCGGTGCGCGGGTTGGCGCACGAGATTCGCAGCGCGCGCCAACAGGCGGCCGCAGGGCTGGCCGCTGCCATGCTGGAGACCGCTGGGCTCGTTCCGCGCGTGAGTGGTGCGTTATTGGGCCGCGTGCTGTTACAGCAGTTGGACGGCATCGCTGCCACCGATCACGAAGGGTCGGACGGGGCCGTGGCATCGCGGGCCTCGCTCGATGTCTTTGCGCTGGCGCTGCTTTCCCTCGGCGAGGAAGGTGCCCCCGGGGTAAATTCCCCATGATGTCCCGCACTTCCGGATGGTCCCTTCGCCGCCGAGTCGCGCTCGCGACCGGCGGCGCGCTTTGTCTGGCATGGCTCGCGTCGGCGGTTTCGGTGCTGCGCGCGGCCACGCACGATGAAGCCGCGCGCGCCGATGCCATCGTCGTGCTCGGTGCGGCGCAGTATCGTGGGCGCCCGTCGCCGGTGTTGCGGGCGCGGTTGGACCATGCGGTGGGACTCTATGCGCGCGGCCTCGCGCCGCGGCTGGTGTTCACTGGCGGTACGGCCGATGGCGATACCGCGTCTGAGGCGGCGGTGGGGCGCACGTATGCCCTGCAGCAAGGCGTTCCCGATTCGGCAATCCTGACCGAGAATGAGGGGCGTACGACAGGACAGTCGCTCGACCGCGTGGCGCGGCTGCTCCGCGCGCGCGACATGGAAACGGTCGTGCTCGTCTCCGATCCCTTTCATGTGCTGCGCGCGGCACGCATCGCGCGGCGCAACGGGCTCGTGGCGATGACCTCCCCCACGCGCACCGACGATGCGTGGCAGCGCGTGGCGCGTCAGCCAGGCTATTTCCTCGGCGAGACGCTCAAGGCACCGCTCGCCTTCGTGTTTGACTGGTAGCTCTCATTTCGTTCGCACTCCGACTGGACGTTTCGTGACATCATCATCGGCAGCCAATGCCCTGCAGATTCCGATTGTCGAGCACACGCTCGCCAACGGCCTTCGTGTGATCCTCTCCGAGGACCATGCCACCCCGATTGTCGCGGTGAATCTCTGGTACCATGTCGGCTCGGCGAACGAGCGCGAGGGGCGCACCGGGTTCGCGCATCTGTTTGAGCACATGCTCTTTCAGGGGAGCGAGCATGTGGGGGCCAACGAACACTTCGAACTTGTGCAGCGGGCCGGCGGCACGTTGAACGGCTCCACCTGGCTTGATCGCACGAACTACTATGAGACCGTGCCGGCGCATCAGCTGGAGCTCGCGCTCTGGCTTGAGGCGGACCGCATGGGGCGCCTGCTACCGGCGATGACGCAGGAAAAGCTCGACACGCAGCGCGATGTGGTGAAGAACGAGCGCCGTCAGACGATGGACAATCAGCCCTATGGTACGTGGTGGGAGAAGCTGCCCGCGTTGTGCTATCCGCCCGATCATCCGTTCAACCATTCGTTGATTGGTTCGATGGAGGATCTCTCGGCGGCAAGCCTTGAGGACATCGCCGAGTTCTTTCGCACGTACTATACGCCGGACAACGCCGTGCTGAGCATCGTGGGGGATTTTGAACCCGCGGCCGCGATGGCGATGGTCGAGCGGCACTTCGGCGGCATTGCGCGCGGTGCGGGAAAGCCGCTGCTGCGCCCGATGGAGTTGCCACCGCGCTTCGGCAGCTGGCACCGCGAGGTGGTGGAGGATGACGTCGCGACCGCGCGCACCTTTCTGACCTTCCGGATTCCGCCCTTCGGCGCCGAGGGCTGGTATGCCGCGAGTCTGCTGGGCGCGGTGCTTGGCATGGGTGAGGGGGCGCGTTTGCCGCGCGCCTTGGTGCGCGAGCAGATGGTCGCCGCCGATGCCGGTGCCTACACCTTTGAATTGCCGAAGGGTGCCGACCTGTTGATCTGCGACGTGACGGCGCGTCCCGGTGTGCCGCTAGCCACGGCCATGGACGCCCTGGTGGCGGAGGTCGAGCGGATTCGTCGCGAGGGCGTGACGCCGGCAGAGCGCGAGAGGGCGTTGGCGCTCGCGGAGTCCAGCTGGGTGATTGGATTGCAGTCGGCCGGGGCGCGCGCCGATAAATTGTCTCAGTTTGCTACTTATTTCGGTGATCCGCGGCGCGTGAACGAGGAGTTGGCGCGCTACGCGGCGGTGACGGTCGAGGATCTGCAGCGCGCCGCCACCGAATTGCTTGGCGAGGACAATCGCGTGTCGCTCTCGTATGTGCCGCGCGTGGTTGCCGTAGCTACCGTGGAGGCTGCATGAGCGGCGCGATTGGTGGTGCCGCCGGCGCGGCAATTGAGTCCGTCGCGGCGCGCAGCGGACTGGTGCCGAAGCCCACGGCCGTGCGGCCGTATCAGTTTCCCACGGTGCATCGGGTGACGTTGGGGAACGGGCTCAAGCTCGTGGTGGCCCCGATGCCGCGGTTGCCGATCATCACGGCGTATGCGCTGGTGAATGCCGGGGCGAGTGCCGATCCAGTGGGGAGTGAAGGGCTCGCAGCGCTCACTGCGCGTGCCATCGATGAAGGCACGGGCGCGCTCGATGGCGCCGCGCTCACGGAACGCTTTGAGTCGCTCGGCACCGCCTTTGAGGCCTACGCCGATTGGGATTCGAGCGTGGCGCGACTGACCGTGACGCCATCGCGGCTCGATGCGGCCTTTGCGCTCTTCACGCAGGTGTTGCGGGCGCCGAGTTTTCCGGAACGTGATGTGGCCCGCAAGCGCGACGAGCGGCTCGATGACATTGCGCAGCAGTTGGCCGAGCCGCGCGGCTTGGCGGATTTGCGCTTCACCGGTTTTCTCTATGAAAAGTCGGCGCGCTACGCGCGCTCGGCGAGCGGCAATGCACGGAGTGTGGCAACGCTCGATGCGGCGGCGGTGCGCGACTTTCATGCGCAGCACTATGGGCCCGCCACGACGACGCTGATTCTCGTGGGCGACATCACGCTCGAGCAAGCGGTGGCGCTCGCCGAGTTGCGCTTGGGTGATTGGCGTACGGCGGCCGCGGCCCCCGCGGCGCGCGCGGTGGATCTCGCGGTGGCGGGACGGCGCGCGATCATTGTGGCGAAGGCCGATGCGCCGCAATCCGAGTTGCGCGTGGGACATGTCGGGGTGCCGCGTTGGCATCCCGATTATCTCGCGATTGTGGTGATGAACGCGATTCTGGGCGGACTGTTTTCGTCGCGCATCAATCTCAACCTGCGTGAGAAGCATGCCTTCACGTACGGGGCGTCGTCGGGCTACGACTGGCGTCGTGGCGCGGGGCCCTTTGTGATCAGCACCGCGGTGAAGAGCGACATCACGCATCGCGCGGTGGAGGAGATTCTCCGCGAGATTGATGGGATGCGGGCCGCGCCGCCATCACGCGAGGAACTGACGCTGGCGACGGATTATCTCGCCGGAGTCTTTCCGATTCGCTACGAGAGCACCTCGGCGGTGGCCGGCGCGATTGCGGGCGCGGAGATGTTCGGACTGCCGACCGATTGGTTTGCGACGTATCGCGATCGGATTCAGGCCATCACGCCGACGCAGGTGCATGGGGCCGCGCGTGCGCATGTGGACCCATCGCGACTGCTCGTGCTGGCGGTTGGCGATCCCGCGGTGATTACCGCGCCGCTCGAGGGGCTTGGCATTGCCCCGATGATCACGCATCCCACCACGTTTGATCCGACGGAGTCGGCATGAGTGAAGCACCGAAGGGACTGGGGGCCGGCACTCCAGCGAAGACGCCGTTGAGCGCAATGGCGAACAGCTTGGCCGGCGCGAAGCCTGGCGTGACTCCTGGCCGTATTGATGGCGCGCGTGTCTGGCAGCACCGCTTTTTGGATGCGCACGTGGACCGGGTGCGATTCCCCGACGGGAGCGAAGGGGAGCAGGTGTTGATCAAACACCCAGGGGCGGCGGCGGTGGTGCCGGTGCTGAGCGACCAGAATGGGCCGGACCCGGTGATCCTGTTGATCAAGCAGTACCGCTACGCGATTGGCGGGCTGTTGTGGGAAATCCCGGCCGGGCGCCTTGAGCCCAGCGAGGAGCCGATTGCCTGCGCCGAACGCGAGCTGCTGGAGGAGACCGGCTGTTCGGCCACGCACTTTCAGCCGCTGACGAGCCTTTGGACGACCCCCGGCTTCACGGACGAGAAGATCCACCTCTTCATGGCGACCGGGCTGACGCAGGGGGAGACGAAGCGGGAGGCGGACGAGTTCATGGAAGTGGTGCCGCTCAAGCTGTCGGAAGTCCTGATGATGATCCGCGAGGGGGAAATCACGGACGCCAAGACCCAGGTGGCGATCCTATATATGGCGGGATTTTCGACCGTCCTATAAAGAGGACGCGAAATTATCCGGTGCGGGACACATTGTCAGAGTGCTTTAATTCTAAGTCGTTGTAGATAAACGAGTTAGAAATGTTCCATGGTTGGCACGGCCCCTGCGATATACATCAACGGGGAAGGCCACAATTCTCCTCACTTCGAGGACACCATGGGAAGCGCTGCACTCAAGCTGAAGGAAGTTCAGACCACCTACAAGCCACTCTCTGAGCTCAAGTTGCTCGATGATGGCGCATTGGTGTCTGAATACTTGGCTGGTCAGACCCGTGCTTTCGATGCGCTGGTCGATCGCTACCAGAATCGCCTGCTGAACTTCATCTATCGCACCGTGGGCGACCGCGAGCGGTCTGAGGACCTCGTGCAGGAAGCGTTCATCCGCGTGCACCGTCACATGGCGCGCTTCGACAGCAGCAAGAAGTTCTCAACCTGGATCTACACGATTGCGTCGAACCTCGCGAAGAACGAGCTCCGCAATCGCTCGCGTAACCCGCTGGTGCTGTTCACCACGATCACGCAGGGCTGGGAGGACGAGGAGCGTCCGTTGGAGTTCGAAGACTCCTCGATGCGTCCCGACGATCTCTTCCGGAAGCGTCATGTGAAGAGCCTGGTGGATGCCACCGTGGCCCAGCTGCCGGAGCATCACCGTGAAGTGTTCGTCCTGCGTGAGCTCGAAGGGCGCTCCTACGAGGAGATCGCCGAGATCACCAAGTGCAACCTCGGGACCGTGAAGTCGCGCCTGAACCGGGCGCGGGCGAGCTTCGCCGAGATCATTGAGCCGGCGCTGCAGTAAGTAGGTACGGAAGGGGGGTGGGACCTCCGAAGGCCTGCAGTCCGGAACGCGAAACGCCCTCCAGGGTATCGGAGGGCGTTTCGTATTTGGTTCTGTTTCGATCTGGCCGGTCCCCACCGCCCTCGGATTCCAATGTCCACTGCGCCCTCCCGTTGTTCCTGCGCTGCTTTTCGCGTGCAGCATCTGTCGTGGCTCGATTCGGATCTCACCGCGGCGGAATCCGCGACCATGCGTACGCACGCGGACGCCTGTGTGAGCTGCGCGCGCTATGACGCCGAGGTGCGCGTGGGGATGCTGCTCGCGCGCCACAGGAATCCCGTGACGGTGTCGCCGGGCTTTCGTGCGCGGCTCGCGGAAAGGCTCAAGCTAGAGCAGTTCATGACGGAGGGGCCGCGCCGCGGACCGTCGCCGACCGGTGGCAGGAGTGGCACGACGGGACGGATGATCGCGTAGGTAACGCGTCCGGGACACCTCCGGGAACGCGCCCAGGAACACCTCCGGGAATGGGTCCGGGAGTGCGTTCGGGAGTGGCGGGTGAGAGGCTATATTCCCGCCCATGGCTCCTGGGACGATGAAGGCGTTCAAGGCTGCGCTGGAGTCCGGGGCGTTTGATCCCGTGTACGTCCTCCACGGCGCGGATGATCACTTGAAGGAGGAGAAGGTCCGTGCGCTGCTCGCGCGCGCGACCGATTCGTCCACGCGCGACTTCAATTGCGATGTCCTGCGCGGCAACGAAGTGGAGCTCTCCACTCTCTCCGGCGCGCTCGAAGCGTTGCCGATGCTCGCCGACCGACGCGTGGTGGTGTTGCGCGATCCCGGGGCGATGAAGAAGCCGCTCACGGAGCGGCTCAAGAAATACCTCGCGAAGCCCGCGGCCGAGACGGTGTTCGTGTTGGTGTTGCCCTCCACCGCGAAGCTCGAGGCCTGGATGGGGGCGAACGCGACCACGATTGAGTTCAAGGCGCTCGAGGACGAGGCGCTGCTCAAGTGGATTGCGCACGAGGCAGAGACTGCGTGCAACATCGGGATCACCGCGGGTGCCGCGCAGCGACTCGCGAGCTATGGAGGGAGCGATCTCTCGTTGCTTGCGGGAGAGATTCGCAAACTCGCGGCGTACTCCGATGGCGGCACGATTGACGAAGCCGCGGTGGAGGCGATCACGGGGGTACGACCCGGGGTGACACTCGCGGATTTGCTTGATCGTGCGGCGATGCGTGACACGATGGGGGCGATCGCGATTGTCGGCGATGTCCTGGCGCAGCCCAAGCAGTCGGGGGTGACGACGGTGATGGCGCTGACGGCGCAGATGCTGGCGATTGGCTGGGGCGTGGCGGCGAAGGCGCGTGGATTGCCGTCGCACTCGATGGAGCGCGAGATGTTCAACCTGCTGAAGGAAGCGGGAAGTGTGTATACCGGACGCTCGTGGGGCGATGCGACGAGCGCGTGGGCGAAGGCGGTGCCGAAGTGGACCGCCGCGGAAATTGCGCGCGCGGTGCCGCATCTGCATGCGGCGGATGCCGCGCTGAAAGACACCAAGGTCTCGAGCGAGGAGCAGATCATCACGTCGCTGCTGCTCGCCATCACGCCGTCCGCCGGACGGAAGAGGGCTGCTTGAGGTACGAACCAAATTTTTTCGTCGCGACCGCGCTTCGCGCGGTATTCACGATGGGCATGGTGGTTGCGACTGCTTTTCTGTGCGCCACACCACTATCTGCCCAGAGCACAGTCGCCGATTCGGCGGCGCGGCGGACCGTGTTTCAGCGCGCCCAACGCTTGGTGAACGATGGCAATGGTGCCGATGGACGCACGTTGCTGGATTCACTGCTCAATGCCACCGAGCCGCGCAGTGCGGCGGAAGCCGAGGTGCTGTTTCAGCGCGCGACGATTGCCGAGTCGTGGGATCAGGCGCAGCGCGATTATCTGCGGGTGATGTTGGAGCATGATGGGTCGCCGCGTGCGGCGGCGGCGATGTTGCGGCTCGCCCAGGGGGAGTTGGCGCGCGGTGATCGCGCGGCGGCGTTGCGGTACTTGGAGCGGTTGGCGAGTGAGGCGCCGGAGAGCCCGTTGCGCGGCGAGGCCGGTGTGTGGCATGGGCGGTTGTTGATTGATCGTGGCGCGCGTGATCAAGGGTGCGCGGTGTTGCGCGCGACACGTACGCGAGTGGATTCGACGGCAATTGAACTGGTGAATCAGTACGACTACTTATTGCGGAGTTGCCCGACTGTGGTTGCGGATGCGGCGGCGGCTGTGCCTGTCACCGCGCCAGTGACTGCGCCCGCAACTCCGGCTGCAGCCCCCGCCACGACTCCTGCCGCGCCCGCGACAACCGGCCCGATGGACTGGTCCGTGCAAGTCGCTGCGTGGCCGACGATGGCAGAAGCCGAAACCTTCGCGGCGGACATTCGTGCGCGCGGCTACGAGGTGCGTATTGACGGCACGAGCGCGCCCTTCCGTGTGCGCTTTGGTCGCTACCCGACGCGCGATGCCGCCAACACCGCGATGAACGCCTACAAGCAGAAGGAGCGCGGCAACGCCTTCCTGGTGCAGGTGCCGCGCGGATGAAGGCTGCGGGTGAGACCCCGCTGATGGCGCAGTACCGGGAGATCAAGTCGCGGCATCCCGACGCGATCCTGTTCT